>NZ_JAMOKS010000020.1:0-135364 GCF_023656785.1 Parabacteroides caecihominis | reverse complement strand
GGATTGCTCGACAAAAAGCCGTTTAGTGAGTTGTTCATGGGGACAAAAGATACTGGGTGCCAAATTGACACCCAGTTAAATCTTAATTTTTTTTAGTGGACACGTGTGGTTCGCGAACCGCCCCTACCAACGACGCTACACTCATATTTGATAATAATTGTAATAAGAGTTATCCCTATTGGCATATGCTTATACTATTTTAAAATAGGCTGATTAGCAGAGCGATGTTTAATACCGTAACCATGGTTCCCAATAATACGAGAAGGATGGTGGTTGAACGGGAATTGACATATTGTCCCATTACTTTCTTGCTGGAGGTTAGATATACCTGGGTAAAGACAGTGATAGGAAGCTGCACGCTCAGCAACATCTGCGAGAGGATCAACCCTTTGAACGGGTCACCGATCAGGAAGATGATGAGCAAGGCCGGGACGAATGAAAGAATGACTCCCAGCTTGGAGTGTAAGTCTTTATGATTGTAGGCTTCCCCGTAGAAGCCGGCAAAGATGGAGGCTCCCGCAATACCCGATGTAATTGTTGAAGAGACACCGGCCAGCAGCAGTGCGGCGGCAAAGATCACGCCGGCGTTGTTTCCAACCAGGGGAACCAGTAATTGTTGCGCCTGGTCCAGTTCGTCTACGGTAATCTTTTCTTTAAAGAATGTTGCTGCTGCCAGGATGATCATGGCCGAGTTGATCGCCCAGCCGATAACCATCGACAGGAGCGTATCATAAAATTCATATTTCAGCTGCTTCTTGATGACGGATTCATCTTCCAGGTTCCATTCGCGGCTCTGTATCACTTCCGAGTGGAGGAAGAGGTTGTGGGGCATCACTACGGCACCGAGTACACTCATGATGATCAGCATGGAGTTGGGAGGAAACGACGGTTTTACCCATCCGGTGACGGCCTGTCCCCAATTGACATCGACCAAAGCCAGTTCATACAGGAAAGAGAGGCCGATAATGGAAACGAACATGATGATCCAGCGTTCTATCTTGCTGTAGGTATTGCTGAGAAGCATAATCAGGCAGGCAATCGTAACGATTACGGCACCAATCTTTATCGGTATGCTGAACAGCATCCGCAGTGCAATGGCACCACCTAATATCTCGGCAAGCGAAGTCGAAATGCTGGCAAGCATGGCTGAACCCAGAATAGGACGGCTAAGCATCCGGGGCATATATTTATTGGTTGCTTCCGATAAGCACAAACCGGTTACGATTCCGAGGTGGGCAACGTTATGCTGGATAATGATCAACATGATGGAAGAGAAAGTAACCACCCATAGCAGTGCATATCCGAATTCGGAACCGGCAGCCAGGTTGGTTGCCCAGTTTCCGGGGTCGATGAATCCTACGGTGACTAATAATCCAGGGCCTATGTATTTTAAAAGGTCTAATCCTCCGGAACGAGGTTTGTGATTGATCTTGAGTTTGTCTAGCAGTTTCATGTTTTAATTACTTGTTATATCAAAATGTTAGTTACTTTCTTTTTATTCTTTCCTGTAGTCTTTTGAAACAGACCTACCTCTAAATTCATTTAGACGTACGTGTAAATCGATTTAGACCTAGGTGTAAATAAAATTAGACGTACCTCTAATAGAAATAACAAAGGGAACGTTTTATTGTTTTCTACGGGAACGTCAGAATAAACGACGTTTTGTTTATCGCCGGATTGCTCTTTAAGGCAATGCTACCCCCCGAGAGCCGCATGATCTGCCGCGAGATGGATAACCCGATGCCGCTTCCGCCTTCTTTGGTCGTGAAGAACGGCACAAAAATATGTTCCGCTTCTTCCGGTGGGATGGTAGGACCATTGTTGCTCACCTCGATAATCACGGACTCGTCCGGATTGCAATAGGCTTTCAGCTCGATTAGCCCGTCCGGTTGTTCGCTGCCGATAGCCTGCATGGCATTCTTCAGCAGGTTCAGTACAACCTGGGTGATCAGTTTTTCATCCGCATAAACGATCAGGTCGGCCGGTTCTATATTTATATTAATCGTTATATTGGGGAAATTGTTGTGGTGACGGGCCAGATTTGTCATCCGCTCCGCAAACTTCTGTACATAGAATAGCGAAGGTTCCGGTGTCGGGATATGGGTAAACTTGCGGTATGACTCGACAAATGAGATCAGGCTCTTTCCTGTTGTACTGATTACTTCCAGTCCGTTACGTATTTCGCTGTCGGCGTCTTCGTGGATGGAAAGCAACGTATCGCTCAGTGAGGTGATCGGGGTGACGGAGTTCATGATTTCGTGTGTCAGCACACGGGTCAGACGTATCCAGGAGTCGATTTCCTTATCGTCCAGTTCGCTGTTGATATCGTTGATAGCCAGGATACGCACATGTTTTTCCTGCAAGGTCATTTCGGATACGCGGATGGAAAGGTTTACCGTTCCGCGTTCGTTTACGAATGATATCTGATGTTTGTCGCCCGGGAGGATATTGGCAATCGTAGTCTGTAGTTTTTCATCAATGCGCGCCAGCTGTTTGACATGGGTGAAAACGGAAAGACCCAGCAGACGAAGGGCTTCGTTGTTGGTCTGGTAGATATTGCCTATATCGTCCAATACGATTATGCCGGTATTGACCGAGTTCATGATCAACTCGTAATATTTTTCTTTCTGCACGGCTTCCGCTTTCGCCTGGAAAAGTATCTGGGTGATGCGGTTTAATGATTCGCTTACCAGTTTGTCGTTGGATGAACGTCCTCGGGTGGCATATTGGAATGCATAGTCGCTATTGTCGATGGCATCGAACATGAAGGCTACCTTCTGGGCATTGCGTTTGTATAATTCGCTCATCATCCGTATGGAATACAGCCAGCCTAAGAAAACGAGGATGAACCATTCCCATTGCCGAGTCATGGCGAAATAGGTTCCTGCAACGGTTAATATTCCGAATAACCCCAGCCGGAAAGTCAGACTATGATATATGCCTTTTAACATAAGAATAATGTGTCAATGTGCTAATATGCCAATGTGCCAATGTGCCAATTACGGATACAACCTACGTTGTGTTGTGCTGTGCCTTTCATTGGCATATCAGCACATTGGCATATTGGCACATTATAATTCATAACGTTTGATTTTATTGTACAGCGTCTGACGTGAAATACCCAATTGGCTGGCGACGAGGGAGAGATTGCCGTTGTACTTGTCCATGGCATTCTTAATCATGTTGTACTCCATCTCTTCCAGCGTGGTTGCCTCTTTCAGCGGCGATTCTTTCTTGCGGGGGAAGTCGAAGTCGGAGCTGTCGAGGGTTTCGCCTTCAGAAATAATCACGGCCTTTTCGATGGTATGTTCCAGTTCGCGGATATTACCGAACCAGGGTTGCTGCTTCAATTTATCCTTTGCATCCGCGCTGAGGCGCATGGAGGATTTACCGTAGATATTGCAATATTTTGCCAGGAATATTTCAGTCAGCGGAACAATGTCTTCCGGACGTTCGCGGAGGGACGGTATTTCTACGTGTATCGTGTTGATACGGTATAAAAGGTCCTCACGGAACTGCTCTTTCTGTACCATATCTTGCAAATCGCGGTTGGTGGCACAGATCAGGCGGATATTTACCGGGATAGGGGTGTTGCTTCCTACCCGGACGATGCTGCGGCGCTGGATGGCAGTCAGTAGCTTTGCCTGTAAATGATAGGAGAGGTTCCCGATTTCATCCAGGAACAGGGTTCCGTTGTTGGCTGCCTCGAACTTACCGGGACGGTCGGCGCGTGCATCGGTAAAGGCACCTTTCATATGGCCGAACAGTTCGCTTTCAAACAATGTTTCGGTGATGGCACCCATATCTACGGGGACCATAGCCTCTTTTTTGCGGTTCGATAGCATATGTATTTCCCTTGCCAGCATTTCCTTACCAGTCCCGTTCTCTCCGGTGATCAGGATATTGGCATCAGTTTTGGCAACCTTTTCGATCAGGTTGCGGAGTTGCTGCATGGCATTGCTTTCGCCCCAGAACATGCCGCTTTCCTTAGAGATAACCTGCTTGCTGCTCTCATGCGGAACTCCTTTCCGGTTTGCCATCCGGATATCGTAAGCCGTTTTCAGCGTTTCCAGCAGTTTTGCATTGTTCCAGGGTTTGACAACGAAGTCGGTGGCGCCTTCCTTGATGCCCCTTACTGCCAGGTCTATATCTGCATAGGCGGTGAAGAGTACGACCTGTACGGCCGGGTCTTCCTTCTTTATTTCGGACAGCCAGAAAAGCCCCTCGTTGCCGGTGTTGATTCCGGCACTGAAATTCATATCCAGCAGGACTACGTCCACATTCTCGTTATGCAGTGTTGTCTTTATTTTGTTTGGGGTAGAGATGGTTATCACTTTCTCGAAGCAGGTACCTAACAGCATCTGTACTGCGGTGAGAATCCCCTTGTTATCGTCTACGACCAGTATGGTGCCTTGTTTAGCCATTGTGATATTAATGTATTTATAATGCAAAGATAGGGCTTCGGTTTTATACTACCTAACCTGTGTCTAAAATTTAGACAGATAAAATATGCGTACAAAACGGATAAATGCAGGTTGTCTAATAATTATACACCACTGTCTAATTTCTTTACACTTCTGAAAAAGAACGGTTTTTACAATTTATTGATAAATAGTGTTTTATCAGGTTTGGCACGCTCTTTGCCCTTTTGTTGGCAGAAAATAACACAAAAATGAAACAGATAATAGTTACATCGATCCTTTCGCTTAGCCTGGCAACAGCTGCCATGGCCCAGGAAAAACGCTGGACAATGGACGAATGCATGCATTATGCCGTTGAAAACAGTCCGAAAGTCAAGAAACAAACCCATACGAGCGATTCTTATAAAGCAGAGTTGAATTCAGCAGTAGCTTCTTTCTTCCCTTCCATGAGTGCAAGTGTGGGAGCGCAGTATAGTTTCGGACGTTCCATTGACCCGGAAACCAACGTCTATAACAATACATCTACATTTAATAACGGATATGGCTTGAGTGTTTCCATACCTATATTTAATGGGGGACAACTGATCAACCAATGGCGCATGGCAAAAGCAAACCGCCAACTGGGTATGAATGACGTCCAGAAGGAAAAGGATGATCTGGCAATCAATACGATGCAGGCTTTCATGGATGTCGTATATTATCAGGGAACAGTAAAACTGGCTGCCGAGCAACTGGAAGAGAACAGCCGCATCCTGTATAGAACCCGTCGCCAGGAAGAACTGGGACTGAAAGGAAAAGCCGATGTCGCCCAGATCGAAGCGCAGGTCGCTGCCAACGATTATAATCTGACGCATCAGCAGAATCTGTTGAATACAGCCATATTGACTTTGAAACAAAATATGAACTTCCCGTCGGATATGGAGCTGGATGTAGATACCATGCTTCTGGATAAATCGTATGCAACCATGCTGGAATCGGTGGAGGAAATTTACGATTACGCATCCGATAATGACCCGACAGCTTTACAGGCACAACTCCAACTGAAGTCTTCTAAAATGCAATATCTGATGGCTAAAGGGCGCATGTTGCCTTCCATCTCATTCTCAGCCGGTATTTCCACCAATTATTATGAGAACCTGAAAGCGGAACAGGCACCCACTGCATTCGGAAGCCAGTTTAAGAACAACCGGGGGGAATACATTTCCTTTAACCTGAGTTTCCCGCTTTTTAATGGCCTGGACCGTCTGACAAATCTGCGCAAGGCCCGCAACAATATGCGTATCGCCCAGGAACAGCAGACCGAGGTGCTCCGCCAGTTGCAGACGGCTATCGAACAGGCTATCCTCGATCGTGAAGGGTACGCCAAGGAAACGATCCAGATGGAAAAAAAAGCCCAGGCGGACGAAATAGCCTACCAGGTGACTCTTCGCAAATTCGAAGAAGGCCTGATGAGCCCGATCGACTTACAGACCAGTGCCAACACTTTACTGCTGTCGAAGGCTGATTTGCTGCAACGGAAGCTGATGTATCTGCTGAAATGCAAGTTGGTTGATTACTATAAAGGTAAACCGCTTTTTGATTGAAAATTGAGAATTGAAAATTAAAAGAAATAAAAACATACAACAATGGATATACAATTAGAAAAGAAAAGAGGCATTCAGAAGAAACATTTACCTTATGTAGGTGGTGGTGTTTTATTCCTGGCATTGGTCGGATGGATCATCTTCGGCGACCATGCATCGACATTGAAAGTGGACGCCCGTGGTATCAGTATCGGTGAGGTGACCAAGGAGCAGTTCAATGATTTCGTTCGTGTGAACGGACAGGTGCAGCCGATCACTGTGGTACAGTTGAGTCCGGAAGAAGGCGGTATCGTTCAGGAGAAAGTGGTGGAAGAAGGTGCCCAGGTGAAGAAGGGTGACGTTATTATCCGCCTTTCCAATTCGAGCCTCGATTTGCAGATATTGGATGCCGAAGCCCAGCTGGCGGAAAAACAGAACTTCTTGCGTAACACACAGGTGGCCATGGAACAGGATAAACTGAACAATCAGTTGGAAAAGGCGCAACTCGATGTTGATATAGCCCGTTCACGCCGTGCTTATTCACAACAGAAGAAATTGTATGATGAAAACCTGATTGCCAAGGAAGATTATCTGAAAGCCAAGGAAGATTATGAACTGGCAACTAAGAAATACGACCTTGTTGTCGAGCGCCTGCGTCAGGATTCTATTTCCCGTACGATCCAGATGGACGAAATGGAAACCAGTCTGGCGAATATGCGCCGTAACATCCAGTTGGTTCATGAACGTAAGGAGCATCTGAATGTCCGTTCACAGATTGACGGCGAACTGGGTTTGCTGGATGTCGTGCTGGGACAGAATGTTTCTGCCGGCTTTAAGATCGGCCAGATCAACGACCTTTCCGACTATAAGGTGGAAGCGATGATCGACGAACATTATATCGACCGTGTCAAGCCGGGACTGGATGCTGACTTCGACCGTCAGGGAACAAGTTTCGCACTGGCCGTGCGCAAGGTGTATCCGGAAGTTCGCGACGGTAAATTCCGTACGGACCTGGTGTTTACAGGCGAACGTCCTGACAATATCCGTAGTGGTCAGACCTATTATATCAATCTGGAACTGGGACAGCCGACGGAGAGTATCATCATCCCACGCGGAACATTCTTCCAGAGTACCGGCGGCAGTTGGATCTTCGTACTTGACAAAGATGGCAAGAAAGCCTATCGCCGTAAGATCAAGATCGGCCGTCAGAACCCGCAGTATTATGAAGTAACAGAAGGCCTGGAAGCAGGAGAAAAGGTAATCGTTTCCAGCTATGAAAGCTATAAGGATAACGAGGTGCTGGTTTTGGAATAAACATATAAATGAGTTGATATAGAAAATATTGAACCCAAATGACAGGTTTTGTAGGGGCGGGCAAACCCCACCCCTACGATCGAATCGGCCTGTTCCATTATGACGGCGCCTGTAGGGGCGGTTCGCGAACTGCCCCTACCAACGATGCCACATTCATTCACTTTTGACAATAATCGAAATATTTGCATCTAATAATAACTGAATATAAAACATACCACTATGATGAAGAACTTTTACATAGCTATCCGGTCCCTTTCTAAGAAAGGGCGGCACAGTGGCATCAAGATATTGTCGTTAGGTGTAGGCCTGGCAATGGGGTTGGTCCTTATCGCGAAAGTATGCTTCGAACTGTCCTACGACGGCTTCTATCCGGCTTCGGACAGGATATATGCCATCCAGGAGAATATATCGTTCAAAGATAATCCGCTCGATACCTATCCCCATGTCAGCGGAGGGATAGCTCCCGGTATGAAAGCCGAAATTCCCGGAGTAGAGGCCGCCACCCGTGCCCTTAAATTTGGCGATGTTGTGATCCATACCCCCGACAAACAAAAATACGATGCAACCCTGATGTTGGCCGATGATTGCTTTTTTGATGTTCTTCCGCGTGATATGATAGCCGGCAAAGCCAAAGAAACGCTTGGCCGTCCCCTGTATGCACTTGTTTCGGAAAGTGTGGCGAAAAATATCGGTGCCGGTAAAACGGATATCGTCGGTCAGACTTTCGAGATCGAAGCCTATCCCGGTGTCAGCCTGACGATCGGTGGCGTTTTCAAAGACGTTCCGAAGAATACCCATCTTTTCTATGATATGCTGGTTTCGATGACCTCTTATAAAGAGATCGCCGGATGGTCGAACGAAGACGAATGGTTCGGCGGCGACAGCTACAATGCCTATGCCCTTCTGCGACCGGGTGTCAGCATGGAAGATATGGTCAAGCCGATGGACGATATGCTCGACCGCCATGTCGACCCCGATAAACTGAAAGAACAGGGTATTAACTATAAACTGAAACTCTGCCCGCTGGAAGAGGTCTACGGCAAGTCACCGGAAACAAAGAAGATGGCTGTCATGCTGGTCGCCATCGCTTCCGCTATCCTTTTTGCGGCCCTGATGAATTACATACTGCTGGTGATCTCTTCGCTGGTAGTCCGCTCGAAAGATATAGCCATACATAAATGTTACGGAGCATCCGGCTGGAATATCTCCGACATGATATTCTCCGAGACATTCCTTAACCTGCTCATATCCCTGGGTGTTTCAGCCCTGTTGATACTGGCTTTCCGCGAGATGGTGGAGGAACTGCTCAACGCTTCCCTGCTGTCGCTCATCTCTTTGGATACGATTCCGATGCTGGTGGCTATTTGCCTTGTTATCTTCCTGCTGGCGGGATTACTGCCGTCGCGCCTGTTTGCCGGCGTACCGGTGGCATCCGTGTTCAGGTCGTATAATGAGTCGAGGCGGTCGTGGAAGAAAGTGCTGTTGTTCATCCAGTTTATCGCTGTCGGTTTTTTGATCTGCCTGCTGGTTGTGATCGGGTTGCAATACCAACGACTGGTGACGGATGATCCCGGCTACTCGTTCGACCGCCTGGCCTATTGTTCTCCGAGCGGTGTGAAAAGCTCGCAACGCCGTGCCCTAATGGACGAACTGGCCAAGCTGCCCGAAGTGGAAGGAGTAGCGTCGTGCGCCAACCTGCCTATTTACAGTGGCTCCGGCGATATGGCTTACCGTCCGGGAACGAATGAAACGATCGTCCATTTCAACGATCTTTACGAAGCGGATGCCGATTATGTTCCCCTGATGGAAATGTCGGTGATCGAAGGAAAGGCTTTCGACCGTTCTTATTCCGATTCTGCGCAGGTGATGATGGTCAGCCGCATGATGGCGGACCAGTTGGCGAAAGCCTTGGACTGGAAAGACGGGGTAGTAGGAAAGTTCGTGCCGGTAAGCGGCCATGGTGGAAATTCACAAGATTTTAGGATCGTGGGTGTTTACGATGATATCCGTATCGGTCAGATCGGTCAGGATCTGATGTATCCTTCCGCATTATTCTATGGAAACAGGGCACATCGGAATATCGTCATCAAATTCCATAAGCTGACAGCCGAGAATATGGCAAACGTACACGACGTCATCCAAAAATTCCTGCCGGACAATGAATTTACACTCGCTTCCTACAGTGTCAGTGTGACGAATCTATATAACGCTTCGCGTCTCTTCCGCAACTCGGTTATGTGGGGCGGCATCGTGACCCTTATCATCACCCTGATCGGACTGATCGGTTATATCAATGACGAGACCAACCGTCGCGGCAAGGAAATCGCCGTACGGAAAATTAACGGTGCTACCGAGATGAATATCCTCTCACTGATGACACGCGATGTGGCCTGGATGGCTTTTCCCGCGATCCTGATCGGAGCTGCCGGCTCTTATTATGCGGGCGAGAAATGGCTGCAACAGTTCTCTGAAAAGATACCGATGCATGCCGGCCTGTTCATTCTCTGCTCTGTCTGTATACTGACGATCATCCTGGCTACGGTTGTCTACCGTTCGTGGATGGTTGCCGTATCGAACCCGGTGGAAAGTTTGAAGTCTGAATAGTAATACATATATAATATGATAAAGAATTTTAGTATGGCATTCCGTTCCCTGTTCAAGAAGGGGAGGAACAACGGAATTAAAATCATCGCCCTGGCTGTCGGATTGGCCATGGGACTGGTCCTGATTGCGAAAGTCTGTTTCGAACGGTCGTATGATAACTTTTATCCGGACAACGACCGCATCTACCTGGTCAAGTCAGGCATCAACCGCGAAGGGAAAAAAGATACCTGGGGACAGGTGAGCGGCGCGATCGCCCCCGGCATGAAAGCGGAGATACCCGAAGTGGAAGCCGCTACCCGCTACACCCGTATCGGCTCGGACAACGAACTGATCATGACCCCCGAAAAACAGTTCTATACAGGAACCATTTTGCTGACCGACACCAGCTTTTTCGATGTTTTCCCGCGTCCGATACTTATCGGTGATCCGAAAGATGTGCTGGCACGTCCGGGTTATGTCATGATCTCCCGCTCGCTGGCCGAAAAGATGGGCGGCGTGGAAAGCGCAGTCGGCAAAACCTTTGTGCGCGATGTGAACCGTAACTCCGTGCAAACCATCGGCGGCGTGTTTGAAGACATACCCGAAAACAGCCACCTGCAATACGACATCTTAGGTTCGCTGGCCGGTTTCTCCGTGCAAAGCACAACCAACTGGCTCGGTAATGACCGTTATATAGCCTATGTGAAACTACTCCCGGGAGCAACTCCCGAGTCGCTCGCCCCCTCCATCCGCCGCATGCAGGAACGCAATCAGGACCTGGAAGGCCTCAAGAAAGCTGGTGTCGATCTGTTTTATACTATATCCCCCTTGCAGGATATCCATAACAACAACGAAGATGTAAAAGATATGAACGCGATGTTGCTTTTCCTGGCTACGATCCTGATCGTCATCGCTGTCTTGAACTATATCCTCGTTGTCATCTCCACCCTGATCGGACGGACAAAAGAGGTGGCGGTACATAAATGCTACGGAGCCTCCGGAAAAGATATTCTTGGAATGATACTTTCCGAATCGCTGCTGCATCTCTTGCTTGCCTTGTTGCTGGGTGCTTTCCTGATCCTTATTTTCAGAGGTAAGGTGGAAGATTTGTTATCGGCATCCTTGTCGGCTTTGTTTACGCTGCCTACCGTAACGCTTCTGGCGGGTATCTGCCTGGTTGTATTCAGTGTGACATGCCTTGTTCCGACCTGGCTCTTCCTGCGCATACCGGTTGCTTCGGCTTTCCGCAGCGTGAAGGAATCGAAAAGGTATTGGAAACTTTGCCTGCTTTTCGTGCAGTTTGTCGCCACGGCTTATCTGGTGGCACTTCTGATCACGATCAGCCGCCAATATGACAAGATGATCACGAGCGATCCGGGTTATGCCTACGAAAACCTGATCTATTGCAGTACCAACGGGGTTAGTGTACAGGAACGTGAGCGTGCCATCGCCGAACTGCGTCGCCTGCCCCAGGTCGATCAGGTTGGATGCAGTACCGAACTGCCTTTCTATTATGCCTCCGGAAATAATGTTTCCCTGCCGGGTGAAGACCGTGAGTTGTTCAATATTGCCGATATGTATTTCGTTTCCGACAATTATTTCAAGATCATGGAAATACCCGTCGTTGAGGGCACTGCCTTCCAGCCGGGCGAAGCGAATGACGATAAGGTAATGGTCAGCCGCCAGTTTATCGACCTGATGGAGAAGACGGCCGGCTGGAAAGGAAGCCCTCTCGGCAAAGGTGTCATGATTACCGAACATAGCAACGGTACGAAGGTATTCACCATCAGCGGTGTTTACGAAGATTTCCGTATCGGTTCGCTGAAAGGACCGGATACCCGCGCTTCGGTTCTCTTCTATAACACGCCCGACAGTTATAATCCGGCTAAGATCATCCTGATAAAGATGCATACCATGTCGTCTGAAAACCTGGCTCAGGTAAATGACATACTGGCCAGTGCCATGCCCGATAAAGTGGTCGAAGCCTCCGTCTACAAAATGGACATACTCAACCAATACCAGGACGACCGCGACTTCCGCGACTCCATCATGATCAGCGGCCTTGTCACCTTGATTATCGCCCTGATCGGATTGCTGGGATATACAGCCGACGAGACCAACCGCCGCGGCCGAGAGATCGCCATCCGTAAGGTAAACGGTGCGACAGCCATCGATATTCTCCGGATGATCTCAAAGGATATTTCCTATATTGCGATTCCCGCCCTGGCGATAGGAGCCGCCATCGCCTATGTCAGCGCATCCGGCTGGCTGGAAAAATTCGCGGAACGCATCCAACTCAGTGCCTTTATCTTTATCGGTGCCGCACTGTTCGTCTATGTGATCATCATCGGTTGCGTTTTATTCCGCGCCTGGAGAACGGCCGACGAGAATCCAGTGGAAAGCCTGAAAGCGGATTAAAAAACGTAGGAAATGGCAGAAGTAAAACTTCCGGTAACTTGAATCGCTTTCAGGATGCCGGAAGTTTTACATTCGACATATATAAACCTTTCCAACTGCAAAAAAAAAGCAAAAAGATAACTCCGTTTGATTATTAATCCTTACATTGCATGCGTTTTATACAAGCAATCATTTTTAAACATAAAATTATGGGTACATTAACTAAGATTCTGGAGTTTTTTCTTGGCAATCTGAATAATTCGGAATATGCTAACTATATGGATCGTTTCAGAGCTCTCTTCCAAGAGGCTGGAAGTGGAGGTGGCGACCGTCCGGAAATCGAATAATATATTTTGGGGTGACAGAGACTCTTTATAGTCACCGATATTAGTTTAAGTTTTAATTAAACATGTGCATCCGGCCTGTGAAGGTCGGATGTTTTTCTATAGCAAAGTGTAAAGAAAATAGACAGGACTGTCTAAATATTAGACACTGCTGTAAAAATGATAAAATAGTATGGTGCTGAAAACTAGCTTTTTATTAAGTTTGGCACGTAATTTGAATTATATAGAGCAAAGAGAGTGGATTTTAAAGAGGAATATAAAGTATAAATGTAGAATTAAATAAATAACATTATGATTAAGATTGAAGGATTAAGTAAGCACTTCCGTACAGAAGAAGTAGAAACAATAGCATTGAACAATATTTCGATGGAAGTGAAGGATGGTGAATTTGTAGCTATCATGGGACCTTCCGGTTGCGGTAAATCAACCTTGTTGAATATCCTCGGTTTGCTTGATAATCCGACTGGCGGCGACTATTATCTGGTTGATAAAGAAGTGGGCCACCTGAAAGAAAAAGAACGTACACAGGTTCGTAAAGGCAATATCGGTTTCGTATTCCAGAGCTTTAACCTGATCGACGAACTCAATGTATACGAAAATGTGGAACTGCCGCTGACCTACCTGAAAGTAAAGGCTGCCGAACGTAAACAGATGGTAAACGATATTCTGAAACGTATGAACATCAGCCACCGTGCCGCTCACTTCCCACAGCAGTTATCCGGAGGTCAGCAACAGCGTGTTGCCATTGCCCGTGCCGTTGTCTCCAACCCGAAGATCATCCTTGCCGATGAGCCGACCGGTAACCTGGATTCAAAGAACGGTGCCGAAGTAATGCAGCTGCTTACCGAACTGAACAAAGAGGGAACAACCATTATCATGGTAACCCACTCCAAACATGACGCAAGTTTTGCACACCGCATCATCAACCTGTTCGACGGTAGCATCGTGTCATCGGTGAGCGAATTTATTTGATGTATTAGATTTTACACATGAACATATAGCTAAATTAAGAATTTAAGAACAAACACGAACATATCCTACCTGTGAAGGCGGGATATGTTTTTATTCTCGCCAACTGTAGAATCACTAAACTATTAAGAAGATGAACAACTTATTAAATATAAAGTCATTCCTGAAATTCTTGAGCAGGAATAAGGCATACACGGCAATCGATGTGTTCGGACTGTCTGTTTCATTGATGTTCGTTATACTGATTGCTGTTTATACGGTACAGGAATTATCTGTCGATAAGTTCCATGCGGACAAAGACCGTATTTATGTACTGTGTAATGACAGGGGACCGACTTCGGCCTTGCCGATAGCTTACCGGTTGCAGGAACGTTATCCGGAAATTGAACAGGTTTGTCCGGTCATTACGAACAATGTGAGTAACCAGATTGTAAAAAGAAACGAAAAGAAACTGACTGCCAAACCTATCCTTGTCGATTCCTGTTTCTTCAATTTCTTTTCCTTCAAACTGCTGGAAGGTGATAAGAACCGGGTGTTGGAAGACCGGAACAATATTGTTCTCTCAAAGACTTTTGCCAATAAACTGTTTGGAACAGACAACCCCGTCGGACAAAGCATCACCATTGGCGATTCGACCTCTTATTTGGTGAGTGGCATTATGGAAGATATTAAAAACTCGACCCTGCCTTATGCCGATATTATATTCCGTGTAGAACGGGCCCATGAATATAACTGGTCTATCAGTATGGATAATCCCGGAAATGCCGGATCGACAGTCCCTTTCCTGAAGATGAAACCGGGAGCCGACCTGCGTCCGAAAGTTCCGGATATACTCAGTTATTTTAAAGAGATGTTCTGGATTTACAAACAGGGAATGTCCAAAACGGTCACTTTGCTTCCGTTGAATGAATTATATTTTTCCGATCTGAACGAGTTCGGTGCCGTTAATTCCGGTAACAAACGTTTTGTAATCGTTCTGCTGTCTGTCGGTATCCTGATTTTGATCTTTGCCATTTTCAACTATATAAACCTGACAGTGGCTCAGGCCGGCCAGCGAGCCAAAGAAATGGCAACAAGGCGTCTGTTGGGATCGTCGCGCGGAGAACTATTCATGCGTCTGATGGTGGAATCTACCTTACTGACGGTTATTTCTTTCGGGGTAGGGTGGTTGCTGGCTCATGCTGCGGCTCCGTTTGTAAACAACCTGTTGCAGACACAGGTCGATCTGGGTGCTACTTTCACGTTAGTCTGGGTTATTGCTGCTATTGCTCTTATCTTATTGATCGGTGTCCTTTCCGGACTGTTGCCGGCCGTATTGATCTCTTCGGTTAAGCCGATCGATATTGTGCGCGGAACATTCCGCCGGCAGACAAAAATGGTGTTCAGCAAAGTCTTTATCACTTTCCAGAATACGATTACGATCGCTATGATTGCCGCTGCCATTGTAATGATTTTGCAATCTTACCACCTGATTGGTGCACCACTTGGTTACCATACTAAAAATATCCTGGAGGTTTCGAATGGTTTTTCGAATAACTCCGACCGGAATGCAGCTATCGACGAGTTCGGACGCCAGTCGTTCGTTAAGCGTGTCGGCCTGGTTGCCGGAATGCCCCTTAGCGGAAGTAATAATATGTCTTCCGACTATGAAGGAAAATTCCTGGGTTTCCAGCAGTTCATTATGGATAGTGTGGCATTCAATATGCTGGGATACGAAATTATACGTGAGAACCATTTGGCGGAAAAGAGTTGGTATCTGACAGAAAAAGCGATGAGGGATATGGAGTTGCCTTTGGACGCTCCCAGTTTCAGCTGGAATAAGAATGCGACTCCGATAGCCGGTATTGTACGCGACTTTCAGCAGGGTAATATTACGGATGAAACTCGTCCGGCCATGCTCCGCATCGATAACCGGAGCGATTTATACCCCTGGAGTATACTGGTTGAAGTGGAAGGAAATCCATATAACGCTTACCAGAAAATACGTGAGATTTATAGTAAGGCTTCCGGCGGATTGGATTTCGAGGCAAAATTTTTGGAAGAGCAGGTGCAGAAATCATTCGAATCGGAAGTACGTACCACCAAGATCGTTTCCATCTTTGCCGGTATTGCTATTCTGATCTCCATGTTGGGTTTGTTGGCTATGTCGACCTATTTTATCCAGCAGCGTTCACAGGAAGTAGCTATCCGTAAAGTCTTTGGATCGGATAACCGGGGTGTTTTATTCCGCCTGATCAGTTCGTTCCTGGTTTATGTAGGCTTCGCCTTTATTATTGCAACGCCTATCATCTGGTATTTTATGAATCAGTGGTTATCCGATTATTCTTACCGGATCTCTTTAAATCCGCTGATCTTCATCGCTGCCGGAGTTTTCTGCCTGTTGATCTCGTTTGTAACGGTCTTTTTCCAGAGTTACAAAGCAGCCAATACCAATCCGGTGAATAGTATTGCCAATAAATAAGGAAAAAAGGACGAATAATAGCATATAAATTATAATTTAGCATCACGATAGCCGGAGATTAACTTTCCGGCTATTTTTTTGTTTTGTTATCTGTAATTGTTTAAACTATCAGGTGTGGATGCATTCTTGTTTCCGGCGGCTTTTTAATGGGATAAATATTGATAGAAAGTATGATTGTCATGATAGAAAGATGTACTGTGTTAAAATAGTAATAAAGAACGTTTGATAATTTGTTAGTTTGAAATATAAATGATTCCTTTGTAAAAAATATAATCATGAATAAGAATAGAGTACAGACAATTAAGCAATCAGAAGAGAAAAAGTGTAGCTTTTTCCAAAAAGTGATTGATGATAAGCGGGCTATTCATGCTTATATTTCTAAGCATGGAACCTTAAATGGATTTAAACGTGACTCAATCGAATTTGTCAAGCCTCTATGAAATAACAACAACAGAGTTTGGATATCAATTTACGACAGAAACCAATATTAACTATTTTGTGACATTTATTGATTATCCGTCCGTCTCGGATTTCTTTCCTCTGAAATTGTATATGTTCAACATAGAACGTTATGTGCCTGAAGATATTTCTTTCCGGGGAAATAATGGTCATAAAGTTAGAAACACTATTATATCTATTTTGGAGCGATTCTTCTCAATCAATGAAGATGCTTTAATAACGATTTGTGATATCGATGACGGGAGACAAAAAGTTCGGAAAAGGTTGTTCGATAGTTGGTTTGATTGTTTTAACAGGGGACGTTTATGCAAATTGGATGCAGAATGTGCCATAGAAGAAAATGTTACTTTTCTCTTGATAGAAAAGTAACCAAAAGATCAAGGCTCAACCGGCTTCACTGCTTCGGTGAAATACTCCACTCGAAAATCCGAAACTCGCTACGCTCAAACAACGGATTTTCTTAACCGTTCCGTCTTTCACCTGCGCGGACGTTCACCCGCTTAGGCCTTTCCTAGGAAGCTTTGCTTCCTCTTAGGATGGCCGACACCGATACTTATAGAACAAAAACTTTTGGATTTAACAGGTAGTATCGGCCATCTTAGGAGAACGCAAAGCGTTCTATGAAAGGCATCAGCTGATGAGCGTAAAACGAAGCATCCGTAGAGAGCGTCCGGAGGCTGTGCTGTTTGAGCGAAGCGAGTTCACAGACGACAGCGAACGTAGGATGCGAAGTAGCGAAACAGGTGTAGCCTTGATCTTTTGCCTACTTTTCCATCAAGGGAAAAGTAGGTTCAATTATTTCTAAATAAGTAGGCATCCGGTTATAAACAGATAACTATCTATTGAGGAACGGGTGCTTATCCATTTTCAAAGCATATATGTTTCGTTGACAAAGCATATATGTTTTGCAATCAAAACTCCTTAGTTTTGTTTTCAAAAGATACTACCTTTCAGTTTATGTTATTGAAAGGTAGGAGATTGTTGCGGCTGACACCTGAAACGTGTAATGTGAAGACTTACCGGAAGTGCCGGATAGGATGTAAAAAAACTGGACAGGACTGTCTAATTATTAGACATATCTTGAAGTTTAGAAGTTCTTTATTTTGTTGATATCTAATGTTTTATTGTTTTGGCACGTATTTTGGTCGTTGGAATGTGTAAATAACTGAAATAACAAAAAATAATATATCAATGAGAACGATATTGCGAAACTTTCTGAATGTGCTGCGCCGTTTCAAGATGGCGTCTTTCCTGAATATAGTGGGACTGTCGGTAGCTTTTACCGCTTTTCTGGTGATTATGATGCAGGTTGAATATGAACAGACTTTCGACCGGTGTTATCCGACCGCTTCACGCATTTGCCGGGTGGACGTGAATCATGGAGAAGTGGATATTTATGCATCGATACTGCCTCGTGCATTGGCGGATGCTGTTTTTACTTCATCCCCTCATATAGAAAGCAGTGTACTGCTAAGTCCCTCCGGTGTAAAAGCTTATGTGACCGTGGGAGAAGAGGGGAATGAGAAAGGTTTTAAAGAATCCATCATCTCCTGTTATTCGGATTTTGTACATGTTTTCGAACCGTCTATACTGGAGGGGACTGCTTCCTGTCTGGAAGATCCGGAAAAGGTAATCATACCGGAAAGCATGGCCCGGCGAATGTTTGGTAAAGAACCGGCCGTGGGAAAAAATATTTATTGTAAGGATGAAATATGGTATATAGACCAGAAGAACTTTACCGTCGGAGGCGTCTATAAAGATTTTCCGGAGAATGCACAGATGAAAAATAGCATTTATATTCGTATGAAGGAAGATTGGGGGAAAGATGACTGGTATTCTCAGAACTTTATGGGGTATATCCTGCTGGATTCGCCCGAATCGAGACAGGAGGTGGAAGATAACTTCAACAAGACATTCGACTTTTCTAAATATGGAACCCAGGATAAGACCTTCCTGCATCTGATTCCTGTCACGGACATTTATTATACGGCCGGCCAGTATGAAGATATGATCAAAGCCGGAAATATCGGTACGATGCGGTTGCTGGTATTGATCGCTTTGCTGATCATTATCATTGCCGGAATCAATTTTACGAATTTCAGTACGTCACTGGCACCGATGCGCATCAAAAGTATCAATACGCAGAAGGTATTGGGCAGTTCGACTGCCAGCCTGCGGATCAGCCTGATGGTCGAAGCGATTGCCATTTGTCTGTTTTCCTGTCTGCTCTCTTTCTTGCTGACCTGGATGCTGAACAGGTCGGGAGTTCTTACCTTTGTGGAGGCGGACACGAATATGCTGCATTATATACCTTTATTATTTATGATGCTGGGAATGGCTGTTTTGCTGGGAGTGATAGCGGGACTGTATCCGGCGTGGTATATGACCTCTTTCCAGCCGGCATTGGTCCTGAAAGGGAGTTTCGGGTTATCGGTTTCGGGACGGAAATTGCGTATGGTCCTGATCGGTTTCCAGTACGTTGTCTCGATCGGTTTGATTATCGGCTCCTTCTTCATACAACTTCAGAATAATTATATGCGTTCCTACAAGCTGGGATTTGATAAGGATCAGGTTGCAATGGCCGTTTTAAGTACCGAGATGGTCGAAAAGTCAAGCGATCTGTTGATGAACCGGCTGAAAGAACATGTCGCCATCGAAAGTGTAGGCTTTGCCAGCGATAAAGTGGGAGCATCGAATAACTATTCCGCAAATAATTTCGTTTGTAACGATAAAGAATTCAATACTGAAATAGTATATACCTCGTGGAACTTTCTCGATGTCGTAGGGATTCCGATTATCAGCGGACATAATTTCAACCGCTCGGATGCAGAGAGCGATTCTACTTATACCTGCATTTTTACCCGCCGGGTACAGGAACTGGCTCCTGATATGGAACCGGGGCATCTGTTGAAGAAAAATTGGATGGGGATAGGCCGTGTTGCCGGTTTTGTCGATAACATAAAGATTTCATCGCTACGCTCGATAACCCGGCCGCTGGTTTTTATAGTAACCAAAAAACAGGTAACGCCTGTCTGCTATATCCGCCTGTCTGCCGGAGCCGATGTGGAAGATGCCGTCGCCCATATCCACCGGGTAATAGCCGATATCGATCCGGCATATCCGTTCGAGGTGGAGTTTTATGATACGGTATTCAATAATCTGTATCATAAGGAACAGTATCTGAAAAAGATGGTCACTTTGTTCAGCTTGCTGGCTATCGTGCTGTCGATCGTGGGTGTCTTTGGACTGGTTGTTTTTGAAACGCAATACCGGCGTAAAGAGATCGGAGTGCGTAAAGTGTTCGGTGCTACGGTAGGGGAGGTTTTGAATATGTTCAACAGGTCTTATCTGCGTATTGTCTCGATCTGTTTTGTGATCGCTGTCCCGTTTGCTTATTACGGTGTACATAAATGGCTGGAAAACTTTTCCGATAGGACCCCGATCTATTGGTGGGTGTTTGTGCTGGCTTTCGGCATTGTGGCCGGTATAACCATGCTGACGGTTACATTCCAGAACTGGAAAGCGGCAAATGAGAATCCGGTGAACAGTGTAAAAAGTGAATAACTAATCTAAACAATAAATATATCATGAGCAATCTTTTAAATTTAAAATCATTCTTTAAATTCCTGGGACGGAATAAGGGATATACAGCCATCGACCTGTTCGGCCTGTCGGTTTCGCTGATGTTCGTGATCCTGATAGCTACCTATGTCACCGGCGAGTTGATGACTGACCGCTATCATGAAAAAGCCGACCGGATATATGTTTTAGGTAACGGTGAATATACAGGTTCTGCCTATCGGATCGGTTACCGCCTGGAAGAACGTTATCCGGAGATCGAGAAAGTGTGCCATGTCATGACACGTGTCTTCGACAATACCCCGTTGAAGAACGGTGAGAATAACCTGACGGCAAACCTGATGCTTGCCGATACGACTTTTTTCGACTTTTTCAATTTTCCGTTGGTAAAAGGAAATTGGGAACAGGCGTTAGCTGCAAAGGATTATGCTGTGATCTCCGAATCTTTTGCCAATAGGTATTTCGGAAATGAGGACCCGATGGGTAAAACGATCCGCATCAATGATAACTTGTCGCTGATTGTTAACGCTGTAATGAAGGATATCCGCTATTCAGTTATCCCTGATGAAGATATCCTGTTCCGGATCGACAATGTCGATGCAATTGGAAAGGGTATGTTCGACAACTATAATAGTGTCGGAGCTGTCAATGTTTTCGTGATGGAACGCGAGGGGGCTGATATTTCTTCCCGCTCCGATGATATAAGGGACTGGTTCAAGACCTTTTTCAAGATATATGAAAAAGGATCGTTTAAGGAAGTCAATTTTGTC
The DNA here is from genome assembly GCF_023656785.1 of Parabacteroides caecihominis. Lineage (NCBI taxonomy): Bacteria > Pseudomonadati > Bacteroidota > Bacteroidia > Bacteroidales > Tannerellaceae > Parabacteroides > Parabacteroides caecihominis. Next base: position 114,505 of record NZ_JAMOKS010000020.1, on the reverse strand, counting down.
CCGTTGAAAAAGTTATACTTCTGGGAGCAGAGCAATCCGTTCGGAATGTTTACCATAGAGAGGGGGAACTGGCAGTTTGTGATGATCCTGCTATCGGTTGGTTTGCTTATTCTTTTGTTTGCCGTTATTAATTATGTAAATCTGACTGTGGCGCAAACCGGTTTCCGGGCAAAGGAAATGGCTACCCGGCGATTGTTGGGGTCTTCGCGTAAAGAACTGTTTTCCCGTCTGATCATGGAATCGACGTTGCTGACAACGATTTCTTTCTTTGCCGGTTTGCTGCTGGCCTTTTTCTTTGCGCCTTTTGCGAGCAATCTGTTGCAGAAGCAGGTAGATCTGGTTGATATGATCACTCCGTTGAATGGCATGATCGTTATCGTTTTGATCGTTCTGATCGGATTTATATCCGGACTGTTGCCGGCGATCGTCATCTCGAATGCGAAGCCGATCGAAGTGGTGAGGGGGACTTTCCGTAAACAAACGAAGATGGTATTCAGTAAGTTCTTTATTGTTTTTCAGAATACGATCACTATTTGCCTGATTGCTGCCGCCGTTACGATGTTTTTGCAGGTAAAATACCTGATCAAAGCTCCGTTGGGATATAACTCGGTGAATATTCTGAATATAAACGGTGAAGAGATGCCGGATAAAAATATGGCTTATACGCTGGTAAACGAGTTGAAGCAATTGTCTTGTGTCAGCCGGGTAGGGATAGGTTACGGAACGCCTTTCAATATGGGAATGAATTATACGGCCCGTTATGATAATAAGAGTATTAGTTTTCAGGGTATTCGTTGTGATAAGGAGTATTTTGATATTTTGGGCTTTAAAACTTTGCGGGACAATCATGTAGCTGACCCTGTCAAGTATTTTCTGTCCGAAGGATCGATGAAGGCGTTGGAACTGAATGAAGATGCAACGGATTTTGATTTTAATGTCTGGGGTAAGCATCCTATTGCCGGCATCGTCAAAGATTTTCAGTTGCGTAATGTGATGCTGGAGAATAAGCCGGTCATTGTGATGCTTCACGAGAATAAAGAAGATTTTAGTCCGCATGATATCGTAGTGGAGGTGAACGGGGAACCGTTTGCCGCCCGCCAGGAAGTGGCGGCTGTGTATAAAAAGCTGGCAAGGATGGACTTTGACGGTAAGTTTCTGGATGAGCAGATCGAGGAATCATTTGCCGTTCAGACAAGGACCTCTACGATCGTCATGATTTTTGCCGCTATCGCAATACTGATCTCATTGCTGGGGTTGCTTGCCATGTCGACCTATTTTATACAGCAGCGTGCGGCAGAGATAGCCGTCCGTAAAGTCTTTGGCTCGACAAATGCACAGGTGCTTCTCCGGTTGGTAAAGGCTTTCCTGACCTATGTGGCAGTAGCTTTTATTATTGCCATACCATTGATCTGGCATTTTATGAACGGGTGGCTTACCGGTTATTCGTACCGTATCACACTTTCTCCCTGGATCTATGCAGTTGCCGGACTGTTTTGCCTGATCATTTCATTTATCACTGTCTTTATCCAGAGTTACCAGGCAGCAACAGCCAATCCGATAGAAAGTATAAAAGATAATTAGTTATTTGTAAATGAGGACAGTCCTGTAAAAAAATTAGACAGGACTGTCCATTTATTAGACAATACCGGAACTTTGACCTTGTGAGTATTTGTTTGACAATTAGTTAGTTGGTTCTTTTGGCATGTATTTTGAGTTGAAAAGAGTATCTAATGAATAGTATATAGTACAGGGAATGAGTAAAACCCAATAATTGATGAACCATGAGTAATATTTTGAATTTTAAATCTTTCCTTAATTTCTTGGGAAGGAACAAGGGGTATACGGCTATCGACCTGTTTGGTTTGTCCGTGTCGCTGATGTTTGTGATCCTGATCGCGACCTATGTGGTCGGTGAGTTATCGACCGACCGTTTTCATGAGAAGGGAGACCGTATCTATGCGTTGACGAATGGCGAGTCGACGGGTTCGGCCTACCAGATAGGATATCGCCTGGAAGAACGTTATCCGGAGATTGAGAAGAGTTGCCATGTGCTGGCCCGGGCATTCTACCTGCCGGTTCAAAGCGGAGAGCATAAGCTGAATGCCGGCCTGATGCTTGTCGATACGACCTTTTTCGACTTTTTCAATTTCCCTCTGATAAGAGGAAACAGAGACCAGGCCTTTGCTGCCAGGAACTATGCTGTGATCTCCGAGTCGTTTGCCAATAAGATTTTTGGCAATGAAGACCCGATGGGGAAAACGATCCGTGTCAATGATGAGTTGACGGTGGTTGTCAACGGCGTACTGAAGGATATACGCCATTCCGTGATCCCCAATGAAGATATCATGTGCCGCATCGATAACATCAGGGCGGTGGGGCAGAATATGTTTGACGATTATAACAGTGCAGGGTCTGTAAATGTTTTCGTGATGAAACGCGAAGGAGCTGATCTTGCCTCTAAATCGGATGATATCCGGGACTGGTTCAAGACATTCTTCTGGATATATGAAAGAGATTTATCGACAGTCGTCGAGTTTGTTCCTTTGAAACAGTTGTATTTCTGGAATCATACATATTCGCCCGGCATAGAGAGGGGCAACCGCCAGTTCGTGATCATTTTGTTATCGGTCGGTTTGCTTATCCTCCTGTTTGCCATCATTAATTATATTAACCTGACGGTGGCGCAGACCGGTTTCCGGGCAAAGGAGATGGCTACCCGGCGGTTGTTGGGGTCTTCACGCAAAGAATTGTTTTCGAGGCTGATTATAGAGTCGACTTTGCTGACAGCTATTTCTTTCTGTATCGGTTTGTTCCTGGCTTTCCTCTTTGCTCCTTATGCCGGCGATCTGGTACAAAAACAGATTTATCCGTCTGAAATGATCACCCCGCTGAACGGGATCATTGTCATTCTTCTGATCGCGTTTATCGGATTTATTGCCGGGTTGCTGCCTGCGATTGTCATCTCGAATGCCAAACCGATCGAAGTGGTGCGCGGGACTTTCCGCAAACAGACGAAGATGGTGTTCAGCAAGTTTTTCATCATTTTCCAGAATATAATCACGATCTGCCTTATTGCCGCCTCCATTACTATGTTTTTGCAGGTGAAGCATTTGGTTAAAGCGCCGTTGGGATATAATTCGGAGAACATCATCGATATAAGCGGAGAAGCATTGTCGAACCGGCAGACTTGTTTTACCCTGGTAAACGAGTTGGAACAACTGGCCAGTGTGAAACGGGTAGGAGTGGCGGAAGGTACTCCGTTCAATATGGGGATGAACTTTACAGGCCGTTTCGATGATAAGAATATCAGTTTCCAGGAGTTTAGCGGCGATAAGAATTATTGGGATATGCTCGGTTTTGAAATTCTGCGCGATAATAATGTGGCCGAAACGGTTAAATATTATCTGTCCCAGGAAACGATGAGGGTACAGGAACTGCCGGAAGATGTTATGGCTTATAAATACAGAGGGTGGAAAGATGTGACTGTGGCCGGTATCGTCAGGGATTTCCAGTTGAACAATATCCTGATGGACAAACAACCGACTATCCTGATGCTTTATACAAACAGGGAAGACCTGCATCCGCGCAATGTGTTGGTGGAAGTAAAAGGCGATCCGTTTGCCGCCCGTAAGGAAGTGGCGGCTGTCTTTGAGAAACTGACAGGGTTGGAGTTTACCGGTCGGTTTATCGATGAGCAGATCGAGCTTTCGTTCGCCGACCAGGAAAGGACGTTGAAGATCGTTTCGATCTTTGCTCTGATTGCTATCCTGATCTCTTTATTGGGATTGCTGGCGATGTCGACCTATTTTATCCAGCAGCGTTCTTCGGAGATAGCGGTACGTAAGGTTTTCGGTTCGACAAATGTGCAGGTGCTTGTACGGTTGGTAAAGGCCTTCCTGACTTATGTAGGAATAGCGTTCATTATTTCGGTACCGGTGATCTGGTATTTTATGAACGGGTGGCTGTCGGAGTATTCTTACCGTATTGTTTTATCGCCGTGGATATACGCTGCGTCGGGATTGTTCTGCCTGCTTGTTTCATTCGTGACGGTGTTCCTTCAAAGTTATCTGGCGGCTATTTCAAATCCGGTCGAAAGTATAAAAGATAATTAGGCGGAGGCTAGGGGTTTGTATTGTTCTTTGTCTAATTATTTTACACCAGTGTCTAAAATTTAGACACTTCTGATAACGCCTTGATTCGTCAAGGCGTTATTTATTAGATGATTACATGTTTGGCATGCGTTTTGAACCTATTCGGGTAAAAATAAATATATAATGAAAACAATTCTTCGAAATTTCATCAGTGTATTACGTCGTTTTAAGATGGCAATGCTTCTTAATATCTTAGGGCTTTCAGTGGCTTTTTCTGCATTTATGATCATTATGATGCAGGTCGATTATGATAAGAATTTTGACACTTTCCATAATGAAGCCGATAATATTTACCGGGTGGAGCTACAGTGGGGTAAGGAAACGCCGCAGGCTATTGTAAGCCGGCCCCTGATGGATGTGTTTTTCAACTTTTCACCGCATATCATAGCCGGAGCCATTAGCTATCCTATCTATAGTGAGACGGTTTTTATTGTAGATAAGGACGGGAAACAGGATAGTTATATGGAACCGAATATGACTATTTATCCTTCCTTTACCGATGTGTTTACTTTTGATATGTTGGAAGGAACGAAGGATGCCCTGAAGGACCCGGAAAAGATCTTGATCTCGGAAAGTCAGGCTAAAAAGATATTCGGTACGGAATCGGCTGTCGGGCGGAGGATGAAAGCGAAAGATACCAGAGGGCGGTTGGCTGGCCTCTTTACCATACCTGAGATGGATTATACGGTGGGAGGTGTCTATAAGGATTTTCCGGTAAACGGTATCCTCCAGAATGCTGTCTATGTGAAACTGGATGATAAGGAGGGCCTGAATGATTGGGGAAGTTCTAATTATTATGCTTATATCCGCCTGGATAGCCCCGAAGCGGCAAAGGATTTGACAAACGACTTTCTGGATTATTATAAAAAACATGAGATAGGGAAAAATATGCCGTGGTTTACCGATGACCTGAATTTGCGGTTGACTCCTTTGACGGAACTTCATTATGTAACGGATGTTCTTTATGACATGGTTCCTAAGACTAGCCGCCAGACGATATTGGTTCTGATTGCCATCGCATTTGTTATTATGCTTATTGCCGGTATCAATTTTACCAATTTCAGTACGGCATTGACTCCAATGCGTATGAAAAGCATCAATACGCAAAAGGTGCTGGGTAGTTCTAATGCAACATTACAGTTCTCTTTATTGATGGAAGCGGTTTGTATCAGTGTCGTGGCTTTCTTGCTGGCATTATGGATCGTCCGTATGACGGCGAGCAGTCCCATAACCGGCCTGATCAATGCGGATATCTCTTTTTCCGCTCATCCGGTGTTGATTTCGTTGACGGCTCTGCTGTCTGTGCTGGTCGGAGTGCTGGCCGGGATTTATCCGTCTTATTATATGACATCTTTCTCGCCGGCGCTGGTGCTGAAAGGTAATTTCGGACTTTCTCCCAAAGGAAGGGTATTGAGGAACGTGCTGATCAGTGTGCAGTTCATTTCTTCATTTGTTTTGATTATGGGCGCTATGTTCATGTATTTGCAAAATAATTTTATGCGAACCAGTTCGTTGGGATATGACAAAGATCAAATCATCGTGACAGACCTGACGGCTACAGTCTTAAACAGTAAAGAGGCTTTCACGAATCGTATGAAATCGTTCTCCGGTATTGAGGATGTGACCTGTGCGGAGTTTCTGTTGGCCAGCCAGGATCAGTATATGACCTGGGGACGTGAACTGAATGGTAAAAATATTCAGTATCAGGTGATGCCGGTCGATCCTTCTTTCCTGAAGGTACTGAATATTGCAGTAAGTGACGGGCGGGATTTCCGGGAAGAAGATACTTTGACGGAGCATGGTGCCTATATATTTAATGAACGTGCGCGAAAGACCTATGACATTCAGCTGGGAGATAAGATCGGTGATATGGAGGTGATTGGTTTTGTTCCGGATATCAAGTTCGCTTCTTTCCGTACGGAGGTGGTTCCGATGGCATTCCTAGTGCGTGGTAAAAGTTATTCGGGAGGTGCGGCGTTTGCATATATCAAGGTAAAAGCCGGCTCGGACATGGGAGCAGCTATGACGCATGTCAAGAATGTAATGAGCGAGATTCATCCGGATTATCCTTTCGATATCACTTTCTTTGATAAAGTGCTGAATAATTTATATGAAAAAGAAACGAGTCTGGGAGCATTGATCACATTATTCAGTCTGATAGCCGTCTTTATCTCGATGGTGGGTGTCTTTGGTCTGGTAGTATTCGACAGCCAGTATCGCAGAAAGGAAATAGGTGTCCGCAAGGTGATGGGGTCTTCCGTGTCGCAGATTCTGATTATGTTTAACAAAACGTATGTCCGTATCCTGTTGATATGCTTTGTGCTGGCCGCTCCGTTGACCTGGTATGCCATTCATGCCTGGTTGGAGAACTTTGCTTACCGTACTCCGATCTATTGGTGGGTGTTCATACTGGCTTTCCTGCTGGTGTCGGCTGTGACGATCGTTACTGTTACCTTCCAGAACTGGCGGGCGGCAAGCGAAAATCCGGTGATAAGCATAAAAACAGAATAGCGGATGGGTCATTAGATTTATAAACTTAGTACAGATACTATCATGAAAACAATTATCAGGAATTTATTAGGAGTTGTCCGTCGTTTTAAAATGGCGACTCTATTGAATGTGATGGGTTTAAGTATAGCCTTTGCTGCCTTTATAATTTTAATGATCCAGTTACAATATGACTGGGGGTTCGACAGGTTCCAAAAGAATGCAGAACGGATTTACCGGGTAGGACTTTATACTCCGGATTGGGGGAACCAGGTGGTTGTTTCTCCCCCTTTTGCAGAGGCTTTCGTTCAATCGTCTCCCCATATAGAGACGGGAGCATTACTTTCTTCCTGGGGTAGTCAGCTTGCATTAAAAAGGGGAAATGATACGGATGAAACGAGTTTCTGGTGTCCGGTAAATGCAATAACTCCTGAATATGCCTCTGTTTTCGACTTTCAGATGCTGGAGGGGAAGATAGAAAGCCTGGATAATCCGGGGTATGTTTTGATAGCACAGAGCCAGGCTGAAAAGTTTTTCGGAGATGAACCGGCTGTCGGCAAACAGTTGACAGCCGATAAGTTATCTTTTGTTGTGGGTGGCGTATATAAGGATTTTCCTCAAAATTCAGTGGTACAAAATGCCGTATACAGGAGAATCGGTGAAAAGGAGAATCAGGATAATTGGAATGCCAACGGCTACCAGTTATATGTGTTACTGGATGATCCCGGTAAAAAAGACCAGATAATTGCTGACTTCAAGAATCATTTCAACCATGAATATTATGATTGGAAAACGAAAGATGTGAGACTGACCCAACTGACCGATATTTATTATGAGGCAGATGCCCGTTTTGATTCACAGAAAGACAAAGGTAATAAAACGATGGTATTCGTGTTGTTTACCATCGCTGTATTGATCGTTGTCATTGCCGGGATTAATTTTACGAATTTCAGCAATGCACTTGTTCCCATGCGTATCCGAAGTATCAATACACAAAAGGTTCTGGGAGGATCGGATAATACGTTGCGTTGTGCCATGTTGGTTGAAGCGGTAGCGATCTGTCTGTTTTCTTTCATCCTTTCCTTGTTTATTGTTAAAGGGATGGCTAATACCTGGCTGGCAGATATGATCAGTGGAGAACTTTCATTGGAAGCCAATATTCCTTTATTGATAGGGGCGGGAATACTGGCAGCTCTTACCGGCCTGCTGGCCGGAGCATATCCTGCCTGGCATATAACGTCGTTTTCTCCTGCCTTGGTTTTGAAAGGATCGTTTGGATTGTCTCCTTCCGGTAAAAGGATGAGGAGTTTGTTGGTCTCTTTCCAGTATGTCATCTCTTTTGCTCTGATTATCGCCGCCTTGTTTATTTACTTGCAGAATCATTACATGCTGGCCTCTTCTTTAGGTTTCGATAAGGAGCATGTGGCTATTGTGGAATTGAACGGCCAGTTGATTAAAAATATAGAGGCCGTGGAAAATCGATTAGAGCAGGAAGTCTCTGTGCAGGAAGTTTCTTTTGCGGAAGATTTACTTTCGGCAAGTGATGAATATACCGACTTTGGCCGTGGTTACAGGGAGAATAACGTACAGTTCAAAGTGTTTGTCGTTTCACCTGATTTTCTTAGGCTGATGAACATTCCAGTTATTTCGGGACGGGATTTCCTTCAGGAAGACAGTAAATCGGTTGGGGGCGTTTACCTGTTTAACGAAGCGGCCAGATTGCAATATGATCTGGTTGCCGGTGAATATATCACGGGAAATGAATGGTATGAGGCTCCTCCCGCCTTGATTGCCGGGTTTATAGATGATATTAAATATGCTTCGTTCCGTACGGAAGTGGCACCGATGGCTTTTTATGTTTCGCCTGCGGCTGGGTATCGGCCGAGGTATGCCTATATCAAAATAAAGGCGGGGGCGGATATCCGGGATGCAGTGGCTTCGATCAGGAAAGCCTTGACTTCGATAGATAAGAATTTCCCGGCCGAGATCAGGTTTTATGATACGATATTGAATAATCTCTATAAGCGGGAACTGAGTATCGGGTGGCTGATCTCTTTATTCAGCCTGATAGCCGTGTTTATATCGGTTGTCGGTGTGTTGGGACTGGTTATTTTTGAGAGCGAATACAGAAAGAAAGAGATCGGTCTCCGGAAAGTTCATGGTGCTACCACTTCGCAGATATTGCTTATGTTCAATAAAGTTTATGTCCGTATCCTGATTGTCTGTTTCGTTCTGGCAATACCGGTTGCCTATTATGGGGTGAACCGCTGGATGGTTTATTTTGCCTATAAGATTCCGATGTATTGGTGGGTATATGCGGTCGCTTTTGTAGTCGTTTCCGTTATAACATTCCTGACGGTTACTTTCCAGAACTGGAAGACTGCCAATGAAAATCCGGTAGAAAGTATAAAAACAGAATAGCAATCATGCAACATTTCTGAAATTATTACGTATTTATTAAAAAGTTGTTTGGTGAACAGCCTTAAATCGGAGTAATAATTCAATTGATATGAAAACTATTTTAAGAAACTTTATCAGCGTGCTTCGCCGTTTCAAAATGGCGATGTTGCTGAATGTATTTGGACTAAGCATCGCTTTTGCTGCTTTTATGGTGATTATGATGCAGGTGAATTATGACTACACGTTCGATTCCTGCCAGCCGGAAGCAGATGCAATCTACCGGATGGACATGGATTTTCAGGGAAAAGCGAGTGCCGTTTTCAGCCGTCCTTTTGCAAGAGGCTTTACAGAGTCATCGCCCCATATTAAGGCCGGCATGATTATGGCGTCGTGGAATTCCGAACTTTTTTATAGTGTCGAACGGCAAGGGGAGAGGCTGAATTTTCAGGATCCGGTCGTGAATGCTTCGCCCGGGATTACCCGTGTCTTTCATTTCAATATGCTGGAAGGAGATGAAACGGCACTGGATCAGCCGGAGACTGCCATCATCCCTGAAAGTATGGCGCGTCGCCTGTTCGGAGACGAGTCGGCTATAGGAAAACGGCTGATGAATGTGGAGACGGGAAGTACGGTCGCAACAATAAGCGGCGTCTTTAAAGATTTTCCCCTTAACTCTTCTATCCGGAATATTATCTACCGGCAGATGCATCCGAAAGAAAACTACGATACTTGGAGTAATCAGAATTATTTCTTCTTTTTCCGAATGGATGATCCTGCCAATACGAAGGATGTGAAAGAAAACTTTATGAAGAATTTTGATGCATCCCAACAGTTCGGTAAGGATTTTGACTGGGAGAAAGATGGTATTGACCTGCGTATCACACCGCTTCCCGAGTTACATTTCCTGGAAAATGTCTCTTTCGACTCAATGCCGAAGGCCAGCCGTCAGACAGTGCGTGTCTTGTTTGCCATAGCTTTTGTCATCTTACTGATTGCGGGTATCAACTTTACCAATTTCAGTACGGCATTGACACCGATGCGTATTAAAAGTATCAATACGCAAAAGGTGCTGGGAAGTCCGGATAGTGTGCTTCGTTTGAGTTTACTGGCGGAGGCGATTATCGTCAGTGCGGTGGCTTATCTGATTTCGTTGGGGATGTTGTTTATAGCCGGTAAGACTTTTATAGCCTCTTTGGTGGATGCCGACATGGCTTTTTCGGCACAGTCGGGAGTTATTATTACTACGGCGGTTATTGCTGTGGCTGTCGGTGTGTTGGCAGGTCTTTATCCGGCCTGTTATATTACCTCTTTTCCGCCGGCACTGGTACTGAAAGGCAGTTTCGGACTGTCTCCAAAAGGGAGGTTGCTCAGAAGTACATTGGTCAGTATCCAGTTTATTGCTTCATTTATTCTGATTATCAGTTCCCTGTTCATGTTTTTGCAAAACCGGTTTATGCAGAATACACCGCTTGGATATGACAAGGACGAATTGATCGTGATGGAGTTGAACGGTAAGGTGAATAAGAGCCAGGATGTATTGGCGAGTGAGGTAAAAACATTCTCCGGGATTGAAGATATCACTTTTGCCGAACAGGTTTTATCGAGCCGGGACTTCTATATGGGCTGGGGACGCGAGTATAAAGATAAGGATATTAACTTCCAATGTATCCCGGTGTCTCCTTCTTTCCTTCGTGTAATGGGGATTAAAGTGACCGACGGACGTGATTTTCGCCAAGAAGATGACCTGAAAGATACGGGATGCTATATATTTAATGAGAAGGCCCGTGAGATGTACGATCTGGAACTGGGGGATAAGATTGACGGTGGCGAGATTATTGGTTTTATGCCTAATATCAAGTTTGCTTCTTTCCGCAATGAAGTTTCACCGATGACTTTCTATGTCTGGGGAAAATACTATTGGGGAGGGGAAGTCGACAGTAAATATTATGCAGCAGCCTATGTCAGGGTAAAGGCCGGCAGTGATTTGCGTGCGGCAATGAAACATATTCAGGCTTCATTAAAGAAGATCGATCCGGTTTATCCTTTTAAAGTATCTTTTTATGACGAGATATTACAACGTACTTATGTGAAGGAACTGAAGATCAGTAACCTGATCACCCTGTTCAGTGTCATTGCGATCTTAATCTCCATAGTGGGAGTCTTCGGACTGGTGGTGTTTGAGAGTGAATACAGACGTAAAGAGGTGGCTGTCCGCAAAGTATTGGGATCGTCCACTCCGCAAATATTGGTGTTGTTCAACAGGAGTTATCTGATTATTCTGGTTATTTGTTTTATCTTGTCGGCTCCTGTGGCTTTCTATGGTGTATATCGTTGGCTGGAAAACTTTGCTTATCGCACGCCGATGTACTGGTGGGTATTTCTGGCAGCCTTTATTATTGTTTCGGTCATCACCTTTATAACCGTAACTTTTCAGAACTGGCATGTCGCTAATTCAAATCCGGTGGAGAGCATAAAGTCGGAGTGACCGGGAAGTTATTTTCCTTTATGAATGTCTAATAATTTGACACGACTGTCTAATTATTAGACATTCATTTTTAAGGCGTGAGCCAAATGTTCTTGATAGATAAAGAGTTATCGTTTTGGCATGTTATTTGAACGAATTGGATAAAAAGAGGTCAATATGAAAACGATATTACGAAACTTTATCAGTGTACTCCGCCGTTTCAGGATGGCGACTTTGTTGAATATTCTGGGATTAAGCATTGCTTTCGCCGCATTTATGGTGATCATGATGCAGGTAAGTTATGATTATACGTTCGATTCCTGCCAGCCGGAATCAGAAGCGATCTATCGGATGGATATGCAATATCAGGGAGAACTGGTAGCCGTTATGAGTCGTCCTCTGGCAAGGGCTTTTACAGAATCGTCGCCTCATATCAAGGCCGGAACTCTTATGACATTGTGGACTTCCGACCGGTTTTACAGTGTCGAACGAAACGGTGAGATACAAAATTATCAGGACCCGGTAGCGACGGTAACCCCCGACTTTACCCGTGTTTTCCATTTCGATATGGTGGAAGGCGATGAAACGGCGCTGGAGCAACCGAAGTCGGCCATGATTCCCGAAAGCATTGCTAATCGCCTGTTCGGTAATGAATCGGCTATCGGTAAACAGTTGATGGGTGGGACATCGGGAAAGGTAGTCGCGATCGTCAACGGTGTTTTTAAAGATTTTCCCCGTAATTCTTCTGTCCGCAATATCATTTACCTCCAGATGGATCCGAAGGAAAATTATGATGAGTGGGGTAACAGTAATTATTTTTTCTTTTTCCGTATGGATGATCCGGCAAATGCGGAAGATGTGAAGGAAAACTTCAAAAAGAATTTCGATAAGACAAAAATGGCCGGTTCTGATCTGGATTGGGAAAGGGATAAGATCGACCTGCATATCACTCCGCTTACCCAATTACATTTCCTGACCAACGCTTCTTACGATTCGATGCCGAAAGCCAGTCGTCAGACAGTACAGGTGTTGTTTGCCATCGCTTTCATAATCCTGTTGATTGCCGGTATCAATTTTACGAACTTCAGTACGGCATTGACGCCGATGCGCATTAAGAGCATCAATACGCAGAAGGTGCTCGGTAGTCCGGATAGCCTGCTACGGCTGAGTTTATTGGGAGAGGCTGTCATTATCAGTTTCGTGGCATTCCTGATTTCACTGGTCGTATTGCATCTGGCTGAAGATTCGTTTATTGCTTCTTTGGTGGATGCCGATATGTCTTTGGTGGTGCAATGGAAAATTATCGGTGTCACAGGGATCATTGCCCTGCTAGTCGGTGTGTTGGCAGGGGCTTATCCGGCTTGTTACATCACCTCTTTTCCGCCGGCCCTGGTGCTGAAAGGGAGTTTTGGGTTGTCGCCTAAAGGACGTGTGCTGCGGAGTACATTGGTCAGTATTCAGTTTATTGCATCTTTTATCCTGATCATCGGTTCTCTGTTCATGTTCCTGCAAAACCATTATATGCAAAGTGCGCCGCTTGGATATGATAAGGACGAACTGATCGTTGTCGAGCTGAACAGTAAGATCAATAAAAACCTGAGTGTGCTGGAAAGTGAAATAAAAACATTTTCAGGAATAGAAGCTATCACGTGTGCCGACCAGATATTGTCGAGCCGGGACTATTATATGGGCTGGGGACGGAATTATAACGACAAACCTATCGATTTTCAATGTATCCCGGTTTCCCCGAGTTTTCTGCATGTCATGGGAATAAATGTAATCGATGGCCGTGATTTCCGGCCGGAAGATGATCTGAAAGATAAAGGAACGTATATATTTAATGAAAAGGCACGCGATATGTATGATCTTGTGGTGGGTGAATCGGTCGAAGGCGAAGAGATTGCCGGAATTATTCCTAATATCAAGTTTGCTTCTTTCCGTAACGAAGTGTCGCCAATGGCTTTTTACATCGGTGGAAAGTATTGGAAAGGAAATGACGGAATCCGGTATTACAGTGCAGCTTATATCAAAGTAAAGGCCGGTAGCGACCTGTGGGCTGCCATGGAACATGTAAAAGCATCGTTGGGCAAGATCGATCCGGTCTATCCGTTTAAAGTCTCTTTTTACAATGAGGTGTTGCAACATACGTACGACAAGGAGTTGAAGATAAGTAACCTGATAACCTTGTTCAGTCTGATAGCCATATTTATCTCTGTTGTCGGTGTTTTTGGCCTGGTCGTTTTTGAAAGCGAGCATAAGCGTAAGGAAGTGGCGGTACGGAAAGTATTGGGTTCTTCTACCTCGGAGATACTGTTTATGTTCAACAAAAGTTATCTGTTGATCCTGTTGATCTGTTTTGTGCTGTCGGCTCCGGTTGCGTTCTATGGCGTATATCGCTGGTTGGAGAACTTTGCTTACCGTACTCCGATCTATTGGTGGGTATTTCCGGCAGCCTTTGTTATTGTTTCGGCCATTACTTTTATAACCGTTACTTACCAGAACTGGCAGGTAGCAAATTCGAATCCGGTGGAAAGTATAAAGTCGGAATAATCCGGCTTTGGAATGGATGCCGTAAAAACAAACTGATATGAAGACAATATTAAGGAACTTTTTCAGCGTGCTGCGCCGTTTCAGTCTGGCCGCTTTCCTGAATGTTGCGGGGTTGGCCGTTGCTTTTGCAACCTTTATCATTATTATGATACAGATCAGCTTCGAACGTAATTTCGATCGTTGCCATCCGACGGCCGACCGTATTTACCGGGTGGAATTGAGTGGTGAGGAGATAGAAGCGGAGGCCGGGACATTTTCCCGTATTCTTCCGCGAGGATTGATTGAGGCTGTAATAGGATCATCTCCCCATATCGAGGCTGGTAGCCTGATTTTTCCTTATAGTCCGGCCATCTATTTTACGGTGACGGAGAACGGCGAACGGGAAGGCTATCATGAATTGATTCAGACTTGCCATCCGGCACTGACCCATGTATTCGATTTCCCGATCATCGAAGGAGATATCGATTGCCTGAACGATCCTGAGAAACTGATCTTACCGGAAAGTATGGCTCGTAAGATGTTTGGAAAACAGTCGGCTGTAGGTAAGGCATTACATGCTGAAGAGCAAATAATGAGCAAGAATGTAAGGAATTTTACTGTCGGAGCCGTTTATAAAGACTTCCCGGAAAATACGCAGATTCGTAACCTTATTTATACGGGTATCGATAATACTATGCGGGAGAATTTCGGATCCAGTAGTTTTATATGTTTCCTTTTACTGGATAATCCGGAATCGGCGCGGCTTGTTACGGACAACTTCAATGCGAACTTCGACTTTTCCAAGTTGGGAAGTGGGAAGGTACAGATAAAGTTGACGCCTCTTACGGACATTTATTATATGAATGAAAGCCAGGATGGTACGATTTTCCGCAGCGGTAATAAAGAAGTGACCTGGCTGCTTTTTTTTATTGCCTTACTGATCATTATAGTGGCTGCCATCAATTTTACGAATTTCAATACTTCGTTGACGCCGATGCGTATCAGGAGTATCAATACCCAGAAAGTGTTAGGCAGTCCGGATTGCGTATTACGTCGGGCTTTATTGGCCGAAGCTGCTATAACCAGTCTGGTGGCCTGGCTGGCGAGCCTGTTCATTGTGCATGTGCTGGCTACGACCGGTACCATGCCGTTTATAGAGGCCGATTTGAGTATAATAGATAACCTGCCGATTGTCTTATTGACCGGTGTTATCGCATTGGTTACCGGCATACTGGCCGGATTATATCCTTCCTGGTACGTGACCTCCTTTCCTCCGGCCCTGGTGCTGAAAGGAAGTTTCGGGCTTTCACCGTCGGGACGCAAATTACGTACGGTGTTGATCGGTATCCAATATGTGGTATCTATTTTATTAATTATCAGTGCTTGTTTTGTTCATTTGCAGAATAAATATATGCGTGGTTATTCGCTGGGATTTGATAAAGATCAGATCGCGATCGTTCCTTTGAGCAGTGACCTGTATATTAATTCTCATGAGACCTATGTTAATCGCCTGAAGGAATTTTCCGGTATCGAAGATGTGGCTTTTTCTCTGGAGAAGGTCGGTTCGCAGGATGGTTACAGTACGAACAGCGGTTCTGTCAAGGAAAATGATTTCCACTTCTTTATGATCTTTGTTTCCGCAAATTTCCTGCGTGTGATGGGAATCCCGGTAGAAGAGGGGCGTGACTTTTATCCGGCCGATGAAATGGCTGAAACGCCTTCTTACATTTTTAATTGTACGGCAAAACAGGAAGTAGGCATGGAAGTGGGGGATAAAATGGATTCGTGGGCTTCGGGTGATATTGTCGGGTTGACAGGCAATGTCAAGTTTACTTCGCTTCGAGAGGGAGAAAGTAATATCGGTTTTGTGACAGGGAAACTGCCTTATCCGCTAACTACTTCTTATATACGCCTGAAAGCCGGGGCAGATGTCGATGCAACCGTTTCACATATTTATAAAACACTGGCTGATATAGATCCGGCTTATCCGGTCGAGATCGAGTTTTATGATGCTGTGTTCAACGAATTATATCATAAGGAAGAGAATTTGCGTAGCCTGATCACGGTATTCAGCCTTTTGGCGATCATTATTTCACTTGTGGGTGTCTTTAATCTGGTGGTATTCGATACACAATATCGCCGGAAAGAAATCGGTCTCCGAAAGGTGCATGGTGCGACTATCGGTGAGGTTTTGAAGATGCTGAACAGTTCCTATATTTATATTGTCTTGATTTGCTTTGTGCTGGCAGTACCGGTTGGTTATTATGGGATCAGTAAGTGGCTGGAGAGTTTTGCCTATAAGACACCAATGTTTTGGTGGGTCTATCCGCTGGCTTTGATTATTGTACTGACTATTACTGTCGGTACGGTGACTTACCAGAGCTGGCAGGCAGCTAATGCTAACCCGGTGGATAGTTTGAAGTCGGAGTAACAGCGTTTTACATAGAATCTGTTTCAATGTCTAATAATTTGACAGCATTGTCTAATTATTAGACATTGTTCTTTTCTGATGGTTGGGCTAATATTCTGTTATTCTGTGTGTTGTTGCTTTGGCATGTAATTTGAATTACCAAAGCAAACATATATGATAATGAAAACAATACTAAGAAACTTTTTAAGCGTACTGCGTAGGTTCAAGATGGCAACCTTTTTGAATGTGGCGGGACTGGCTGTTGCATTTGCAGCCTTTATCGTTATTCTGATACAGGTAAATTATGAACGTAGTTTTGATCGTTGCCATCCGACGGCGGAAAGAGTTTTCAGAGTGGAGTTGGAAACTCCCGGTACATTCGGTCTTATTTTACCTCGTGGATTTGTAGAAACTGTTATCCAGTCATCCCCGCATATTGAAGCCGGGTCGTTGATCTATCCTTATAATCCGGCTATTTATTTTTCCGTTATGGAGAATGGAGAGAAGGTTGGTTACCGCGAACCGGTATATACTTGTAACCCTGAGATTACCCGTGTCTTTGATTTCCCTATATTGGAAGGAGATATCGATTGTTTGAAAGATCCCGATAAGCTCATTTTACCTGAAAGCATAGCTCGAAAAATTTTTGGAGACCAACCGGCTGTAGGTAAAATGTTGCATGCCGAAGAGAATGTACAGACCAAAGATAACCGTGAATATACCGTAGGTGCCGTTTATAAAGATTTCCCCGGGAACACCCAGATGAGGAATCTGATCTATACGGCTATCGGACCGACTTTTCAGCGGGATAATTTTGGGGCGAGTAATTTTGCCTGTTATGTGTTGCTGGATAAAGCGGAATCTGCACAGGATGTGGTTGATAACTTCAATGCAAATTTTGATTTTACTAAAATAGGAAATAAAGGCCAACAGCTTAAACTTACCCCTCTCACAGCTATTTATTATCTGAATGAAAGCCAGGACGGAATGATTTTCCGCAGTGGAAATAACGAAGTGACCTTGTTGTTATTTTTTATCGCTTTATTGATCATTATCGTAGCTGCTATCAATTTTACCAACTTCAGTACGGCCCTGACACCTCTTCGTATTAAGAGTATCAACACCCAAAAGGTACTGGGCAGTTCTGATAGATTATTACGAAACGCTTTGCTGGCGGAGGCTGCTATTGTCAGTCTTATAGCCTGGTCGATCAGTTTGGTTCTGGTCTGGATGCTTGGCAGGGCAACCGCTTTACCTTTTGTGGAAGCTGATTTGAGTATCCTGAAGAATCTGCCGATTATTTTGATTACGGGTGGGGTGGCATTGCTGACCGGAGTGGTCGCCGGATTATATCCTTCCTGGTATGTAACCTCTTTTCCGCCAGCACTGGTGCTGAAAGGCAGTTTCGGACTTTCTCCGTCCGGTCGTAAACTGCGTACCATTTTGGTCAGTGTACAATTTATAGTTTCTATCCTGTTGATTATCGGGGCTAGCTTTGTGCAGTTACAAAATGATTATATGCGTAGTTTCTCGCTTGGTTTCGATAAGGATCAGATCGCTATTGTGGAATTAAGCGGAGAACTTTATAACAAACATCATGAGACATATGTAAACCGGTTGAAGGAATTTCCGGATATCGAGGATGTTGCCTTTGCCATGGAAAAAGTGGCTTCAAAAGATGGTTACAGTACCAATGGAGCTGTTTTGAAGCAAAAGGAGTTTCAATTTTTTATGATCATGACTTCTTCCAATTTCCTCCGGGTGATGGGTATTCCGGTTGAAGAGGGGCGCGATTTCTCTTTGTCCGATGAGTTATCGGAAGAACCTGTTTATATATTTAATGAGGCAGCCAAACTGGCGGTAAATATGGAACAGGGAGATATTCTTCAGTCATGGGTTCCCGGACGTATTATCGGATTTACCGGAAATGTGAAGTTTACCTCTCTTCGCAACGGAGAGAACAATATTGCTTTTGTGGTGTCAAAAATGCCATATCCGATGTCTGTCTCTTATATTCGTCTGAAAGCGGGATCCGATGTGCATGCTGCTGTTAATCATATCCGTAAGACATTGGCGGATATTGATCCGGCCTATCCGTTTGATGTGCAGTTTTATGATACGATCTTTAATCATTTGTATCATAAGGAAGAGAATTTGCGTAGTCTGATTACTGTCTTTAGCATATTGGCAATAATCATATCGCTTGTAGGAGTATTCGGATTAGTCGTATTCGATACACAGTATCGTCGGAAAGAAATCGGTGTGCGTAAGGTACATGGGGCGACTAACAGTGAAATTCTGAAGATGCTTAACCGTTCATATATTTATATTGTACTAGTTTGTTTTGCCCTGGCTGCGCCGGTCGGCTACTATGGCATTAAGAAATGGCTGGAAAGTTTTGCCTATAAGACACCGATGTACTGGTGGGTATATCTGGCCGCATTGACAATTGTGCTGGTCATTACGATAGGAACAGTCACATTCCAGAGTTGGCGGGCGGCAAATGCCAATCCGGTAGATAGTTTGAAGGCGCAATAAGTATTTCAACTAAACAGATTTACTACCATGTTTTTTTGAAATTAACTGTCATACTATCATTTGTTTATGTAATGTGTTGTATATGTGTGTGTTGTCTTATGATAGTTGCCGCTTTTAACTATCACTTATCTATCACGCAACTATCATAGCCTGCTTGAAAAGACGGATAGATAAGTACTTCTTTTCAGTAAGTATACTGTTCAAAATCAGATTGATAGTAATATAAGTCGCTTGACACCCGGGTCTTGATATGCTCGACACCCGGGTGTAAGCATCGTTGAGATGGGGGTGTGAAACAGGTCGAAATGGGCATGCCGGCAACAAAAAATAGGTATTCGGATGAAAATAAGTCATAGGTTTGAGATAAAAAGGTAGTAGGGCGACGAATTATAAGAGGTGGTATCGAACGGTTACAGGTACTTTTTATGAGTTGAAATGACTGTTCTTTGGTTAAAATATCGTTAAAATGATGGTTGTATGATAGATTAGTGATAGTTAAAAGCGGTAACTGTCATAGGTTAATGTGCCTGTATATAGATACTTACATGAGGGAATGATAGTATGATAGTTGATTTGTAGAAAACCCTGTACTATAAACGCAAAAAAAGGATATCCCATATGGAATATCCTTTCTCCTACTGATATATAATAAATATAATGTCAGTCAATTAGTTTCTTGGAAGTGCTTCTTTCACTACCATTGCCCGGCCTTCGTATTCTGCACCGTTTAATTCGTTGATAGCTTTGAAGGCTTCTGCATTTTCCGGCATTTCAACAAAAGCGAAACCTTTCGATCTTCTGGTATCGCGGTCTACAATAAGTTTTACAGAATCAACTGTTCCGAACTCTTCCATTACATCTCTCAAATCTGATTCCTTAACATTGTAGCTAAGGTTACCAATATACATGTTCATAAATATAAAAATAAAAAATTAATAATATAACAATAAAACTTTAGGAAGGTCTTTATCAGAGATGGAAATACTCAATGCTTATTACTGAGGAGATACATGTGAAAGTAAGATCGAAATAAATCTCTTATTGTTTCTAGTGCAAAGGAACGGAAATAATTCGGATAATGAACTATATATCTTGTTTATTATTCTATAATATATTATTATTATGAAATAAGGCCATTAATTTAGTAATATGCCGTTATTCCGTTTTGTATAAGTTTATTCGGTATTAGTTCCATCCTCTCGTTTTTTCTATCGGAAAAATATACGGGTAAAGCGGACATATATTCGTAATATTGCAGTAGAAATACTAAATATGATATAGCATGAATAACCTTGAACGATCCAGGCACAGGAGGCCTGTTCTGAGTACTTTGATCTTGTTACTTTCGATTGTAACAATGAGCGCACAAACAACGACCTTGCATCCGGTTGCTTCCAACGACTGTGGTGTGGACGGCAAGCAACCGTTTCTGGTGAAAGGCGATAATTATACCATGCCCGATGAAACGGGAGGAAGTATGACGGCAAGAACCTGCAATTTCGGAGGGACTGTTATCTATGCTTTCGACCGTTTGGATATACAGGCGGATTACCAGTTGGAGGTAGTCTATCTGGCGGATAGCGAGCGCCGGCAACGGATTGTAGCCGATGGAAACGAGGTACAGGCTCCTGTCGTTCTTGAAAAAGGGAAGGAACAGCGTTACCGTATCGACCTGCCGAAAAAGGCATTTGCTTATGGGCAGCTGGTACTGGTTTTCGAAGTATTGAAAGGACCGAATGGCATTGTTTCGGAATTGAATCTTTATTCATCCAATCCAAAGAAACCGATTCCGTTTGAAGGGGATAAAAAGCTGGCGCTGGCACAGACGCAGAGTTACCGGGTGGATACGACCGTGAATGTGGAAGAACATCTTCCGGTTTATACAACTGTTCCGTACAGTGTGCCGGGCGTGTACAATCCGGTTCTCTCATTGAACGGGACCTGGCAGTTTAATCCGTCTCCGAAAGCTGATTTTTATACCCGCAAGGCCGATACGGACGGATGGCATCCGATTGTCGTACCCGGACAATGGTCGATGCAGGGATTCAAAGTCGATTCTGCCGGCTTTGGAGGTTATCAGACTATTTTTACGTTGCCGGCAGACTGGAAAGGCAAGCAGGTGAAGTTGCGTTTCGACGGTGTATCCAGCGAATGTATTGTCTGGCTGAACGGAAAAGAGATAGGAACCCATATGGGAGGTATGACTGCGTTTGAGTTGGATGCTACCACAGCTTTGCAACCGGGAGAAAACAGATTAGCACTGAAGGTCCGTAGCGAATCGCTGGCTGATATGCTGGGAAGCTTGACGCAGTATGCCGCTCATCAACTGGGAGGTATTACGCGCAAAGTCACGCTCTTTGCCGTACCCGATGTGCATATTTCCGATCTCCGTATCGTGACGGAGTTGGATGAACAATATAAGGATGCCGAACTCAAAGTGTATCTGGCTGTGACAAATGCCGGAAGGGAGACGGAGAAGAATATAGCAGCGCGTCTTTCTATCGGCGGTCTTCCCGTTGTTCTCGATCAGGCAATTCCGGAACTGTCTCCGGGCCAAACCTGGACCGGCTGGTTAACCGGAAAAGTGGCCGATCCCCGGAAATGGGATAATGAGCATCCTTATTTATATACGATGAAAATAGAATTGGGAAATGCGGACGTAACCACTGAACAGATAGAAAAACGTTTCGGTTTCCGTGAAGTAGAAGTACAGGGCAACCGTCTGTTGGTAAACGGCAAGCCGGTAAAGTTGAGAGGCGTCTGCCGTCATGAAGCGCATCCGCTTACCGGGCGTGTCATGACTCCGGAACTGGAACGGAAAGATGTGGAATTATATCGTGCCGCTAACTGTAACTTTATCCGTACGTCACATTATCCTCCTTGCGAAGAATTACTTGAAATCTGTGATGAACTGGGAATGTTTGTCGAAGTGGAAGCGCCTGTTTGCTGGATTGGTCATCATGCGAATGAGAACTGGAAAGAACTCGATTATCAGGATAGTACATATTATCCGTATGTCTTGCAGGCAAATATGGAGACAATCCATTTCTACCGGAATCATCCGTCCGTTATCTTCTGGTCGATTGCCAACGAGTCGTATTGGAACAAGGAGTTTGCTCTGGTTGAGGTGTATGTGAAGAAAGCCGATCCAACTCGTCCGCATACTTTCCATGACCAGGCATACGGTGGTTTCAACAACCAGGGAAGTACGGCTCCTATTTCCAATATTCACTATCCCGGACCGGGCGGATATAAGGTTGCCGCCAAGAGCGACCGTCCGATGGTGTATGGGGAATATTGCCACCTGAATGTTTACAACCGCAGCGAGTTGGTGACCGATCCCGGTGTACGTAGCGACTGGGCGCTGGCACTGTCTCCGACCTGGGAGAATATGTATAAGACGGATGGCGTGCTGGGCGGTTCTATCTGGTCGGGTATCGACGATATTTTCCAATTGCCGAATGGGGATGCTGTGGGTTACGGTCCGTGGGGACCGATAGACGGATGGCGTCGTCCGAAACCGGAGTATTGGGATATGAAAAAGATATATAGTCCGATTCGTGTGCAAACAGACCGGTTGTCGCCTGCTAAAGAGTTGGTTATTCATTTGGAAAACAGATATACCTATACTGATTTCAATGAATTGCAACTCAACTGGAAATATGGGGATGAACGAGGAGTTTCTTTTGCCTCGATTAAGCCGGGAGAGAGCGGTCAGATACGTATTCCGATTATGAATCCGGATCAGGCAAACGAGTTGTATCTTTCTTTTACCGATCCGCGCGGTTTCATTGCTGACGAGTATATCATTCCGGTAGGTAAACAGGTTCAGAATGAATTACCGGAATTGCAGCCGCTTACGACACAACTGAAGAAGGCAAGTGACCGTTACCGCATTACCGGTAAAAACTTTATTTGTGAAGTGAGCCGCACGACCGGACAAATCCTGTCATTGAAACAGGGAAAGCAGGAGATACTGAACGGCGGTCCGTGGCTGATGGCGCTTCCTCTGAATGGCGGCGGTTGTTATCCGAACCATAATGCAAATACTCCTTTATTTAATGATATTTGTACGGAATGGAACCCAACGGAAATCGATGCGGCAAAAGTCGGTGACGATGTAGTTGTCACGGTAAAAGGAAGCTATAAAGAATTTGAAGGAAGCTATAAACTGACTGTCAACGCGGCCGGAAAACTTTCTGTCAGCTATTCATTTAATGCGCTGGCTGACGTAAACCCCCGCCAATGGGGATTGGTTTTTGAAGCTCCGGCAACCTTCAATAAAACATTCTGGCGTCGCGATGGCCTGTGGAGTGTTTATCCGGAAGACCATATCAGTCGTCCGGTAGGAGAGGCAGACCTGTTTTATTCCGGTTTACCCTCGCATCTTAATCCGCGAGTGGAGCCCACCTGGTCGTGGAGCCTCGATTACAATGAGTTGGGAAGCAACGATTTCCGCTCTACCCGTCGTAATATCTGGTACGCCGGCCTAACCAATGCCGCAGGCAATAAGGTAACCGCCGTTTCTGATGGCAAACAGCACTGGCGTTCATGGTTGGAAAAAGACCGTATCCGTTTCCTGGTGGCTGATTTCGTCACTGCCGGCAACGAAATGTTCCTGAGTAGCTATTATGCTCCGTTCAGGAAACCGTTAAAGGCAGGGGATACGATTGGAGGGACAATAACCTTACATGCAGAGTAAAAAAGGTTATGAATAGTGAACGTTGAAAATAGATTAAAAGATGGATTATCGAATGATTGTCCATCTTTTCTCTTATATAGTCTATTTGTTCTTTTAGGGAAAAACTCTTATTTTGCGGAGTAAATACGTATATAACAATACCATGAGAAGACTTACCTTATTATTTGCGTCTATCGGCTTAGTCATGACAGCCTATAGTCAACCGAACGTAACCCCCAAAGAATGGGGCAATAATGAATATGCCGGAGTATGGAAACTTTCAGTAGGCACACCCGAAAAGATCAATCTGCTGAGCGAACTCGATATAACTCCGAAGAAAGAAGCCTTGCAGCAGATGGCGGAAGGTCGGTTACCTATATCACCGGCTGATGTAAAAACAGAATTAAGGGATGGCAAAACGTATATCAGTTTCCCGTTGGAAAAAGGGGAGAAGATATTCGGTCTGGGGCTTAACTTCAAAACTGTCGAACAACGGGGCCGTATCATGCGGCTGCATATGGATCATTACACCGGAAGCGATAACGGCCGTACCCATGCACCGGTTCCTTTCTTCGTCTCTTCCCGCGGATATGGTGTATTAATCAATTCCGCCCGCTATATAGATTTATGGGTAGGAACGGCCGTTCGCAAAGGGCCGAATGCTCCGGAGGAACAGGACCGTAATACAGATCCGACCTGGCCTGCACAACCTTATTCCGACAATATCGAAGTCCTGGTTCCCGCACAGGGCGTGGAATTGGTTTTCTTTGCGGGACCAACCATGCAAGATGTCGTTCGCCGTTATAATCTGTATAATGGTGGTGGCGCTTTGCCTCCGCGTTGGGGACTGGGTTTCTGGCATCGTACACCGACTTTGTTTACCGATAACGATGTAAAGAAAGAGGTGGATGAATTTGAGAAACGCGGATTTCCTCTTTCCGTGATTGGTCTTGAACCGGGATGGCATAGCAAAGCTTATCCTTGTACCTATGAATGGGATAAAACCCGCTTCCCGGATGCTCCCGGCTTTGCCAAAGAGATGCTCGACCGGAATATACGGTTGAACCTTTGGATGAATCCGTATGTATCCAAATATAGTGAAGTCTACGATAAAATAAAACCCTATACCGGTTCTCATACGGTCTGGCTGGGTGAGGTTCCCGACTACTCCATGCCTGAGGCCTGTAAAATTATGACCGATCACTTCCGTAAACATCAGGTCGACCTGGGAATAAGCGGATATAAGATGGATGAGAACGATGGTTATGATTCCTGGTTGTGGCCTGATGTAGCTACGTTTCCTTCCGGTATCCCGGCGGAACAGTTGCGTAACTTGTATGGTTCGCTGATGCAACAGGCTACGGTAAAGATGTATCGCGAAAAGAATCTGCGTACTTATGGGCAGGTACGTGCCGGTAATGCGGGAACGAATGCTTATCCTTATGTCCTGTATAATGACTATTACGACCATCGCGGTTTTATCACCGCTTTGATAAACAGTTCTTTTATCGGCGTGTTATGGACACCGGAAGTTCGTTCCTCCAAAACATCGGAAGAATGGCTTCGACGGATGCAGACTGTTTGTTTTTCGCCTATTGCACAGTTGAATGCCTGGGCGGACGGAACGAAACCATGGACTTTTGCAGATGTAGAAGATGATATTCGTGAGATCGCTTTGTTGCGTATTCAGTTGATACCTTATTTATATACCGCTTTTGCCGATTACGCATTCTACGGAACACCTCCGGTGCGTGCCATGAATCTGGAAGAAGGTTATTCTGTTGAAGCACAGACGGAAGAAGGTAAGCTGGATGCAACTGAGAATCCGTATGCGATGGCTGTACGCCGGGAAGTGAAAGACCAGTTTATGGTCGGCGAGAATATCCTGGTCGCTCCTTTGTTTGCCGGAGAGAAAGAACGTAAAGTCGTTCTCCCGCAAGGTAAATGGTATGATTTTTACACCGGAAAGTTTGCCGGTGAGGGAGAAGTCATAACTGTTATCCCGGCTGACCGCCATATTCCTGTATATGTAAAAGACGGTGGTATTATCCCACTCTGGCCTGCTATGTCGAAATTTGGTGATCAGAAATATCCGCTGGAAGTACGGCATTATGGAAACAAACCGGGCACATATTCTTTATATGATGATGACGGAAGTTCCTATAACTACGAAAAGGGAGAGTTTACCCGCATCGATCTGACCGTTACGGTTGATAAGAAAGGAAAGAAAAAAGGAAAAGCCGTTCAACCGAAAGGAAAAAAGATTTGGTCATTCAGTGAATATAATTTCAAGTTTATGACGGAATAAGCGTATATTCTTTCCATATCACAGATGCATTTCTTTTGTTTCACAGTTGGATTCCGTTTGTATCACAGTTGAGTTTCTTTTGTTTCACAGCTGTGATATGAATAAAGAATTGGGGTTTATCCTTACAAACTGGCGGGTAAATCATACTGTGACCGGGCTAATAGACTGTATCAGAAACATAATTTTATATGAAGCTAAGCAAAACTATTTCACTAACACTACTTTCTTTAACTCTTGGAAGCTATCTGCATGCGCAGGATATTCAATCGTTGGCAGGAACCTGGCAGTTCAGCCTCGACCCTGCCGATCAGGGAATGAAAGAAAACTGGCAGGACCGTTCGTTTGATAAAACGATTGCCTTGCCGGGAACAACCGATGAAGCGCAATATGGCGGGAAGACGTCCGGTTCCGATTTCGGTATCCTGACCCGTGCTTATAAATACTATGGTCCGGCCTGGTATTCGAGAGAAATTGAAATTCCATCCGAATGGAACGGAAAACGCATTCGGATGGAACTGGAACGCGTCTTATGGGAATCACGTGTTTTTGTAGATGGAAAGGAGGTATCCGTGCAGGATGCTTTGTCTACTCCCCATTACCATGATCTCGGTTATCTATCCCCCGGTAAACATCGGTTGACTATTCGTATCAATAATGATCTGATCTATAATATCGGTGATAAAGGTCATGTCTATACGGAATATACGCAAAGTATCTGGAACGGAGCTGTCGGACGCATACAATTGAAGGCGATCGAACCGGTTCATTTCTCTAATCCGCAGGTGTTTACCAAGGTTTTTCCCTGTTCTCTGCAACTGATGGATACTTTGATGAATACTTCATCCAAAAAGGTCGATGCACGTATAACCTGGCAACTGACAGAGCGTGAGAGTGGAGCAGTTGTTTTTACACAAGTGACCGAACAGTTGCTGCAAAAAGGAGCGAATGTTCTGAATTTTAAAGCATCTATGCCGGAGCGTATCAAGCTATGGAATGATGTCACTCCTCATTTGTATCAGTTGAAAGTTACCGTACGGGATAAAAAGAAAATATACGATACCCGTGAAATCGAGTTCGGCTTCCGGGAAGTGACGACATCCAAATCGAAAGTTCTTATCAACGGAAAACCTGTTTTTCTGCGTGGTAATCTCGATTGCGTGCATTTCCCGCTGACGGGTTATCCGTCCTGTAAGGTAGAAGATTGGGAAAAGATTTTCCGTATTTATAAAGACTACGGTCTGAATCATGTTCGTTTTCATTCCTGGTGTCCTCCGGAAGCGGCTTTTATCGCGGCCGACCGGATCGGTATTTATATCCAGGCAGAAACGATTTGGATCGACTGGTGGATGTCTGTCGAGCAGAAAGAACGAAAAGAGATGGATACCAAAGGCCATCCGCAGGGATTGGGTAAGAATCCTTCGGCCGACCGGTATGTGCAGCAGGAATTAACCCGTATGATCGATGCTTACGGCAACCATCCGTCTTTCATTATGCAATGTATCGGTAACGAGTTGGGTAACTCTGATTTCGAAGTGATGGAGTCGTGGATGAAACCCTTGAAAGAAAAAGACTCGCGTCGCCTGTATGCAACTTCAACGGCTCGTAAGATCATGCCGCTCGATCAATATATGGTCACCCATTATATTGACGGACTGGGCGGAACCCGCGGTCTTCGGGGTGGTGCTTCTACCGCCTGGGATTTTGAAGATGTGTATTCACGTTCGGACATCCCCATTCTTTCGCATGAGATCGGGCAATGGCCGGTTTATCCGAAATGGGAGGAGATAAAGAAATATACAGGTGTACTGAAGGCACGTAACTTAGAAGAGTTCCGCGAACAGGCACGTAAAAACAGGATCGAGGAGCAGAATGAGGAATTTGTTGCAGCTTCCGGTGCCCTGAACCAGATCATGTACAAATATGAAATAGAATCCTTCCTTCGTACACCTTCCTGTGCCGGCATCCAGTTGCTTAGCATGCAGGATTATCAGGGACAGGGCGAAGCGTTGATCGGTTGGCTGGATGTTTTTTATGACAGCAAAGGCATTACAACGCCTGAACAGTTCCGTGCATACCATGATACGACAGTCCCTTTGTTACGTATGCCTAAATATGTATGGGAAAACAACGAGGCTTTTACTGCTGAAATGCAGCTGGCACATTACGGAACCGAAGATTTGCAGGAGGGGCTTTACTGGAAGATTAAAGATGGAAACAGTAATCTGGTCGCTTCCGGAAAGACTGCATCCCGCCGTTGGCTTGTAGGTACTTCCGAACTGGGAGGTAAAATAAATTGTGATCTTTCTTCTATCTCTGCTGCTCAAAAACTGACGGTTGAGGTCGGTTTGCAGGGACGGCCCATAGTTAACCGGTGGAATATCTGGGTTTATCCGTCTGCAAAGTCTCCGGACAAACCTGTTGTGGCGGAAGATGTGTATGTCACCGACCGGATGGATGCCGAATGCCTGAAACGTTTGGAAAAAGGAGAGAAGGTTCTTTTGCAGGCATCTGCTTTAGGGACGGAAGAAACCTGCGATAAGATTAGTTTTTACCCTTTGTATTGGTCGCTGACTTTCTTCCCCGGACAGGGTAAGAACACGATCGGTATGATTGTTCGCGATAAACATCCGTTGTTTGCCCAGTTCCCGACCGATTCACATAGCGACTGGCAGTGGCAATCCGTTTATAAAGATGCCCGTGCCTTCTATATAAACGACTATCCGGAAAGTTATAAGCCGATTGCACAGCCGGTCGATGATTTCCATCGGAATAATAAGCTGGCCTCTATCTTTGAGTTGAAAGTAGGAAAAGGAAAATTGCTTGTCTGCGGTTTTGATCTGAGAGATGAAAAGAATCCGGCCGCACGCCAGTTGAAGAACAGCATCCTGCATTATATGAGTTCGGACGATTTCAATCCTTCGTATGAAAAAGATATTGCCTCCTTGCAGAAAATGCTGACTTATGTGGAACCATTGAAGAGCACTGTTACCGGTGAGTTCAGCAATGCTTTACTGTATATAGATTGTGCAGCTCAGGATAAAACTTTTGCCAATAAGAAGACAACATACGAGATAACTCCCGAATGGCAGGCAAAGGAGATGGAGTTGACGATCCAATGTCCTCCGGGAATCATCGGTTCCTTATATGTTTGTTTTGTCGACAAGGATAAGAAAGGACGCACGGGGCATCTTGTCTTCGAAGGTCGTGACTACGAATTGGTAAAACAAGAGAATGAAGAGTCATGGGTTAAACTCCATATTATGCGTGAAGATTCAAACGACGGAATACTTCGTTTGAAAGCAAAGCTGAAGAATGGTCCTGATCTGGTTATTTCAAAAGTGGCTATCGTGGAGGAATAAACATATTATTAGAAGTACGATTGCTTTGTGTTTTGCATAATCTGTGGAATAGTTTGCAAAATACGATATAGTGGAAAAGAGAGCAGGAATATATTTCTTTTATATGTATAGACCTTTTATCTTTGTTAATTTGATTATTGTATATCATATAGGAATTACAAGTAGATACCATGAATAAAATACTTACAATCGGGGTTTTCAGTTTGATCTCTGTCGCCTCTGTTGCCTTATCGCCGGTAGAAAGGGGAATGAAGACCCCTTCATCTGTTTATCGGTTGAGTACGAAAGTGGATAGTCTCATTCTGGTAAATGACTTTTCTGCCGTAAACAGTACTGTCGAGTTTGATCTGTTACCGCAAAACTCATCAGCCCAGGTAGGTGTCTTATTGCGTTATAAGAATGCGAAGGACTGGGTGTATGTTGGATGCAACGAGGCTGCGGATAACTTGGGTTTTGCAGTTTGGTATGTGGAAACACCGGGTGAAAAGATCGAGATTGCGCGCGATATAGCGAAATTATATGCACATCATTTAAGGCATATCAAAGTAAACTGCGTCGGACGTACATTGACAGTTTATGTAGACGGTGAACAAATTGGTCATAAGTATATACCAGACATTACTTTTTCATCCGGACAGACAGGATTTCGTGTACATGATAAAGGTAATGTGCAAATATCTAACGTCGTTTGCCGGGCATTGCCGGAACCCGGCAAAGAAATTGCCAAAAAGAGAAGTGCTTACAGGTTGTCTTCTTCCCGAATGGATGTCTTGCTGAATAAAGATTTTCCATCTATCCAATCCTATACGTGGAAGGATAATCAGGCTCGGTTGAACGGACAGTTATTTGACGTAAAGGGTATCACGATCAACGGAGATTATTATCAACCCAAGGTGACGAGTAAAGTTGAGGCTGATTGTATATTGTATACGTTGAAAGTAAAAGAAATAGGTGTTACACTACATGTTTGCTGCGAAGTAACCGATAATATATTTCAGCTTTCCGTAAAAAAGATCGAAGAAGATGGCGATGTTAAAGTAAAGACACTAGCCTTTCCCGACCATCACCTGGTATCTGCTTCCGCATCCACTCCGAATGCCTCTCTGGCTATTGCCGATAATGTACATTCCGATATATTCTATCCGCTAAAGGATAAGGCTGTTGATAATACCTGTCAATATGGTTCCATTCTTTTGTTGAATTCAGATAAGTTGGTGGCAACACTTGAAAGTAATTCTATTTATGGTACCCGTCAGTTTTTATATCAGTCGGTACAGTTGCCGGGGGAAGTTGTTACCGGTATATGGGGGAATGAGTGGATTTACCGCGGACATGACGGAGAAGTGACTGAACTGCCTTATATAAAAGTAATCCTGTCCGATGATTGTAATCAGGATAATCAGGTAGACTGGCAAGATGGAGCAGTTGCTTTGCAGAAAGTCTATCCGGCACCTTCCGGCGTAGAAAAGCTGCAGAATTCATATGCTACCATTACGATGAATTTTGCCAGTTGCGCTCAATACCCTTTCCTCCGTCAGCTGGATAACATAAAGAAATTCTATCTGGCAACCGACGGCTTCGGACAAATGCTCGAGTTGAAAGGCTACCAGAGTGAAGGACATGACAGTGCTCACCCGGACTATTCCGGCAATTATAACGAGCGGGCAGGCGGTAAAGACGACCTGGCCTTCCTCGCCAAAGAAGCCCGCAAATACAATGCTCACATCGGTGTCCATATCAATCATAGTGAATCGTATCCCGAAGCAAAAGCATTCGACGACAAGATCGTCACCGATATGCCCGGTTGGAGCTGGCTGGATCAGGCATTCTTTATCAATAAAGAAGCAGATATGCTGGCCGGAACTTTTGAGAAACGTTTGAATCAGCTGAAGGAAGATGTGCCCGATCTCTCTTTCGTCTATCTCGATACGTACCGTGAATATCGTTGGCTAGCCTATCAGACTGCCCGGATTTTCAATCAGAACGGTTGGGCGATCTGGACGGAAGATGCCAATGTCTTCGATAAAGAAGCAACCTGGATTCATTATAATCCTGAGGCTAAGAGCTTGATACATCGTTTTGTGCATCACCAATATCGCGACGGATATGCTAAACATCCGGCATTGCTGGGGGGGGTATAACCGGGGGGCCGAGATAGGTTTTATGGGATGGCAGAAAGGACGTGATTTTAATGGCGTGATACGTAATTTCTTTACTAAACAATTGCCTTATCGTTATCTGATGCATTATCCGGTTATGCAACTCGACACCGTTCGTGCCGTACTGGCAGACGGCCTGACTTCTTACTGGGATGAAAAAGAGGAAACTGTCATTCGTAAAGGCGACCGGATACTGATGTCCGGCGGTAGCGTATTTATTCCCTGGAATCCGGCTACGGAAGAGAAGATATATCATTATAATGTAAAAGGCGGTAAGACATCCTGGCTACTTCCTGTTTCCTGGAAATCGGTTACAGATGCTTGGTTATATCGCTTGGGAGATACCGGAAAATCATTTGTGGCAAAACTGCCCGTACGCAACGGTGGAGTAGAGATCGAAGCATTGCCGGAAACCGGTTATGTTTTATATAAAGAAGAAGCAAAACCATCGCCGGCAATGGAATGGAGTACAGGTAGTCTTGTTAAAGATATGGGTTTTGATAGCCATACATTCGATCATTGGAAAGTGGAAGGGGATGCTGCCGCAGTATCTGTTGAAAGGACGGATTACGGTCAA
This sequence comes from Parabacteroides caecihominis, assembly GCF_023656785.1. Lineage (NCBI taxonomy): Bacteria > Pseudomonadati > Bacteroidota > Bacteroidia > Bacteroidales > Tannerellaceae > Parabacteroides > Parabacteroides caecihominis. The sequence goes on along the minus strand of NZ_JAMOKS010000020.1, from coordinate 82,442 downwards.
AGTTATTTATCTGTAAAAGGAGGAGGAGCTGCTAGTGTGAGCCAGCAGATTGAAGGGTTGGTTCCTGGTAAGGAATATGTTGCATCCGTGTGGGTTAATGTAACCGGTCGGAAGGGAGCTGCATTAAATATACAGACGGGCAGCCAACAGAATGAACAGGTTTCTATTGAAGAAAGTAACGTATTTAATTATACCGATAATACCGATCGTTTTAAAACGACATGGCAGCGTTTGAAACTTCCTTTCCGGGTTCCGGCCGGTAAAAGTAGCGTTACATTATCTTTATGTGCTGCTGTTTCGGGTGATACGTCTGTTGTCGCCTTTGATGATGTACGTGTCATCGCTTATCAGTCTCCAAAGAAAGTAGGATATGATTACTACGAAGACTTTGAGCATGTAGATGAAGGATGGGGTCCTTTTATCCCTTGCCAACCCAGTGCCTTTACAACACATCTGTCTGAAAAGCATGGCATCTATACCGATAATACGATTAATGGTAACTGGTCTTTAGCAACCTGGCGTGAACGGAACGGCGAAGTGTACAGAACCTCTCCGGCCATGATTCGTTTTGTGCCCGGTCAGACGTATGAGATCGAATTCGATTATAAAGTAGACGCTCGTGATGTTTATAAGGTCGTTGGAATCTCTCCATCGGAAAAAGTTCCTGTATTTTCTTACGATCTGAATCGTCCGGGCAAATGTCGGGTATGCTTTACGGTTCCCTCATGTACAGACTTTTATATTGCCATTATGAAGCAAGGAAACGGTATGCTGATTATCGATGATTTCGGTATTAAAGGAAAACTTATGCAATAAAATAATACCAATTTATACATATAATGATGAAACATTTATTACTCGTATCGACAGTCTGGCTATTAGCAGCCTGTAATGGTGGAAAGGTCGATCTGCCTGTTACTCCTTCCGAAAGCGATTTGCGATTCTCCAACCTGGCAACTACCTGGGATGAAGGGATGCCGTTAGGAAATGCGACTGTCGGGGCTTTGGTTTGGCAGCGGGATTCGGCATTACGTTTCTCGTTGGATAGAACTGACCTTTGGGATTTGCGTCCGATGGATAGTATCTCCGGTCCGAATAACCGGTTTGCCTGGGTTCGTGAACAAGTGAAGAAAAAGGATTATCTTCCGGTTCAGCAGAAATACGACCATCCGTATGACCGTCAACCGGCTCCGTCCAAAATACCGGGGGCGGCGCTGGAGTTCTCTCTGGAAGAACTGGGTTCTCCTTCCGATGTCCGTCTTTATTTGAATGATGCGCTTTGTGAAGCGACGTGGGATAACGGAACCACATTGAAAACTTTTGTCCATGCCACCGAACCGGTCGGTTGGTTTGTTTTCGAGAATTTACCCTCGTCGATAACTCCTACCTTAATTTCTCCCAAATACAGTACAGGAGGAGATAAAGCCGGTAATTCCGTAGAAGGGCAGGATTTGCGCCGTCTAGGTTATAAACAAGGTACTATTGATGAAGATGCGAATCAGATTACCTATCATCAGGAAGGCTGGAATGGTTTTTCGTATGATGTGAATGTTCGCTGGGAACAGAAAGGAAAGACGCTGTATGGTGTCTGGAGCGTGACTTCTTCATTGGAATCCGATAAGGCAGCAGAAAAGACACAGGAGGCCATGACACGCGGAGTGAATCAGGATTATCAGTCTCACCTGAATTTCTGGAAGAATTATTGGGCACAGTCATCCGTCACACTTCCGGATCCTGTTTTGCAGAAACAATATGATAATGAAATGTATAAATACGGTTCTGCCACCCGCGAAAACTCTTATCCCATCTCTTTGCAGGCCGTATGGACTGCCGATAACGGTAAGCTCCCGCCCTGGAAAGGTGATTATCATCATGACCTGAATACCCAGCTCAGTTACTGGCCGACTTATACCGGTAACCATCTGACGGAAGGTCTGGGTTATCTGAATACGCTTTGGAATCAGCGGGATGTCTATAAGGAATATACCCGCCAGTATTTTGAAACGGATGGAATGAATGTCCCCGGTGTATGTACGTTGTTAGGTGTTCCGATGGGCGGATGGATTCAATATTCCATGTCGCAGACTGCCGGAGCCTGGCTGGCACAGCATTTTTATCTTCACTGGAAATATTCGATGGATCGTGATTTCCTGAAAGACCGTGCTTATCCTTTCTTGAAAGATGTGGCTACATACCTGGAACAAATATCTGTGGTGGATGCTCAGGGTGTTCGTAAACTGACCATGAGTTCCAGTCCTGAGATATACGATAACTCGATCAACGCCTGGTTTAAGGATATGACAAACTATGATCTGGCTTTGATGAAGTTCGCTTTCAGTGCCGCGTCTGAACTTGCGTCTGAATTAGAGATTCCGGAAGAGGCCGCTCATTGGAAAAAACTGAATGAACAACTGCCGGAACTGGATGTGGATAAGGATGGTGCCTTGACGTTTGCCAAAGGTTTCTCATACGATCAGTCCCACCGTCATTTCTCTCATGCAATGGCTATCCATCCGCTAGGTTTGCTGGATTGGAGTCAGGGTGAAAAGTCACAACAGATCATTAAAGCTACGATAAAGAAGTTGCAGGATTATGGTCCCGACTACTGGACCGGTTATTCATATAGTTGGTTTGGTAATATGAAAGCCCGTGCATTTGATGGTGATGGTGCTGCCCGGGAATTGCGTACATTTGCTGAATGTTTTTGCTTGCGTAATACATTCCATGCCAACGGCGACCAGACAAAAACAGGGAAGTCCAAATTCACATACCGTCCGTTTACCCTGGAAGGTAACTTTGCCTTCGCTGCCGGTATCCAGGAAATGCTTTTGCAAAGTCATACCGGAATCATCCGTGTGTTCCCGGCGATCCCTTCCGACTGGTCGAATGTCTCTTTTGATAACCTTCGTGCCATGGGTGCTTTCCTTATCTCTGCCGAAAAACAGAATGGAAAGATCACCAAACTTCGCATCTATCCTGAACAGGGCGGAACATTACGTCTCGCATCTCCATTCGGAACAGATGAAGCAGTAGTAACAGGTAATGCCGGAGATGTTACGAACGAAGACGGCATACTATCGTTTGAAACCCGTAAAGGTGAATGGGTGGATATAAAGACGGCAGGTTAAGTTTTGAAATAGGTACATATCGATAAAAGTAACGGGAAGTGTTCGCAGCACTTCCCGTTTTTGTTTTGTGACAGATCATGTTACAGATATATTGTCAATCAAAACTGCGTGCAAAGATATAACTTATGTAATATAAATATGTTAAAATGATTTTTTCATTATAGGGAAATGGTGAATCTTTACTCGTTATTATCAAGAGACGAACTTTATAGGTAAGAGATTCGAGAATATTGCAGAATGAGAGATATTTATTTTATTTCAGAAGTTATGTTGATAAGGATTGCTTCCGGAGACAGGGATGCTTTCCGCTCTTTTTATGATATAATCTATCCACAGGTATATCGGTTTATCCATTATTTTTTACCTAATAAGGCGGACTGTGAGGAAGTCGTTTCCGATGTTTTTTTTATATTCTGGAAAGAGAGAAATTCCCTGCTTGACATAAAGGATCTGAAAGCCTGGATCTATATTGTTTGCCGAAATGAGGCTTATCATTATCTGAAACAAAAAGAGAAAAATTCGAATATCTCCATCGATGATATGCCTGTAGAATTGCTGATCGATAGAAACAATGTGGAAGGAGAGATGATAGAAGAGGAAATGCTTGATGTTTATAATGGTGCTGTTTCCGAATTACCTGAACGATGTAAACTTGTTTTTTTAATGATCAGAGAAGAACGCTTAAAACATAAGGAGGTTGCCCGGATTCTATCGATCACGGAAGGAACGGTTGAGCAGCAAATGAATATTGCTATTCGCAAAATTGTAGAAACGGTCAGGAAGTACTATCCTTCTTTGAGTTTTAATGATAAAAAAAGTGAAAAACGGAAATATCTCTATAGGTGAAAAACGGAGGAATACTCTTTATAAACAGAGATATGATAGATCATAAGGATTAATGAAAAATAAGAGATCATGACTTTAAAAGAAGTTGATGAAAATAAAGTGGTAGTAGATGAAGTATGTAAGGAAGTATTTCGGGTATTGAATGCTTTAAAACATCCGGATGTATCAGAACAGGTAAATGATAGTAAGGAATTTGTTTTTGAACGTGTTAATGATAAGATCAAGACGGATTCCATACTGACTTCCCAGATGAACGAAAGACGTGTTAACATTCGCTTTTTAGTAGCTGCCGGAATTGCTTTATTGTTACTCATGTCTGTCAGTGCGGCTTATCATCTCGGCTATAAGTCTGGACAGGAGTTAAGGGCTAATCTATATGCGGAAACAGTTACTCCATTAGGTGTAACGACTAAAATAACGCTGCCGGATGGAACTGTTGTTACTTTAAACGGAGGATCAAAGTTAACCTATCCGACATTATTTGCAGGAAAGGAGAGATGTGTCAGTCTGTCCGGGGAGGGTTTCTTTGAAGTGGCGAAAGATGCGGAACATCCGTTTCTTGTGAATGCCGATAATTTGTCGGTTAAGGTTTTAGGTACGAAGTTTGGTTTTAAATCCTATAAAGAGGATAATCAAACTATTGTGACACTGAAAGAGGGTTTGGTAAAGGCAATGCCATCAAATAAAGAAGCGGTGAACGGCATTGTTCTGCGACCTAATCAACAATTGGTATTAGATAATCGTACCGGTGAATTTCAATGCAGGAATGTGAATACGGCTGAATATCTGTCCTGGAAAGAAGGGGTGTTGTATTTCAGAGACACGACATTGGATGAAATAGTTAAAATACTGGAACGCAAATTCAACGTGAAAATATTGATTGCTTCCGAATCTCTTAAAAATGATCGTTATTTTGCCCATTTCGGTTATAATGAAAATTTGGAACAAATATTGACCTTATTGTCCCACAAGCGTTTTTGGAAATATGAAAAGAAAAATGGTACCATCGAAATAAGAAAGAAATACTAATTAAATACTGTTGCCTATGATAAAATGAAAAATCATTACCACCTGCTTTTTTATTTATTCGCAGTAAATATAAGGCAGTATCAAGATCCTTGATACAGGATCAGAGAGATCATGTTACAGAGTTTATTGTTAATTAAAATTGGTTCATTATGAAAAATAACACAGGTACCGGTCGGGGAAAACCCGGGTACCGAAAGACGATTATAGCCATGAGAAACATATTTATTCTCTTACTTTTTGTATCTTATAATATGTTTGCAGCTCCAGGTTATTCCCAGACTACTCGTTTTAATTTGAATATAAATAATAAGACGTTAGAAAGTGTTTTTAATGAGATAGAAAAGAATTCGGAATTTTCGGTCATTCTGAAAAGTAGTGAGGTGAATTTGAAGGAAAGGGTTTCGGTACAGGTCCACCAGCAAACAGTAGGAACTATATTGAATCAGGTATTGAAAAATCAAGGATTACAATACGAGATTAAAGATAAGCATATTATTATTTACAAACCGGAAGATAATAATATTGTTAGTCAGCAGGCCAAAAAGATAATTACCGGTACGGTTGTAGATGAAACCGGACAGCCTGTGATAGGAGCTAATGTAGTTGAAAAAGGAACAACCAACGGCTCTATCACGGATATGGATGGTAAGTTTACACTTTCGGTATCGCAGGGAGCTATTCTTGAAGTTTCCTATATAGGTTATCTGAGTATGGAAATACCGGTTCAGAACAGGGAGATTCTGAATATAGCATTGAAAGAAGATACGCAAAGGCTCGATGAAGTGGTAGTTGTTGGTTTCGGTACGCAGAAAAAGATCAACTTAACGGGATCTGTATCGTCTGTCAGTGCAAAAGAACTGGAAGAACGGCCACAGCCGAATGTTCAGAATATGATTCAGGGGAAAATCCCCGGCTTGCAGATTGTAAGTAATTCGGCTCAACCAGGGCGTGATAGCGGAAATATTACCATTCGTGGGAAAGGGTCATTTGGTGCCAGTTCCGATCCGCTGATACTGGTCGATGGGATTATAGGATCTCTAAGTGCATTGGCTCCGGATGATATAGAATCCATCAGTGTTTTAAAGGATGCTGCGTCTGCTGCTATTTACGGTGCCCGGGCGGCTAACGGCGTTATCCTCGTAACCACGAAAAAGGGGAAATCAGGAAAAGCACAAGTCTCTTATAGTTTTAATTATGGTTGGCAACAAGCGACCAGTCTGAGCGATCAGGTCTGGGAATCGGCTACTTATATGAAAATGTATAACCAGATGGCTGACCGTATGGGAGGGAAGGTGAAGTATTCCCAGGAAATGATTGATAAATATAGTGATCCTAACCGGAATATGAATCTGTATCCTGATTATAACTGGATGGAGGAAACTTTCAAAACCGGTTCAAACATGACGCACAACATCAATGTAAGCGGTGGTACGGAAAAGGTAACCTATAATGTCTCTCTTGGATATTTAAAGCAGGAAGGTCTGCTGCCGGGGCATGATTACAAGCGATATACCGGTCTGATGAATCTGGAAGCACAGGTGCATGAACGGATAAAGATCGGGGCAACCAGTAATTTTTATAATGGCAAACTGGATGAACCGTACTATACGAATGATGGATTAGTCCTGATGATCCTTCAGTCACGTCCGATGACAAAACCTTATTTGCCGGATGGAAGCGGTCGATATTCGTATCTGAATATGCCGGAGAGTTATGGTGGCGAATGGCTGAACCGAAATCCTGTCTGGGCAATGAACGAGACTTCCCGGGAGGTTGAAAACTGGATTGCCAATGCGCAGGCTTATGCCATTGTTGATTTTATTAAAAAGGATAATATGCAGTTGAACTGGACGACTAAGGCAGGTTTTCGTTATGCCGACCAGTTCCTGAATACGCATTATCCGGCCCATCCTGAAGGCTATTATTACCTGAAAGAATCTGACTATAAGCCGGGAGGAGCAGATGAACACATGTATGCTGTTGATTTTTTCCCGGAGAAAGGTGTGTCCAACCGGGATCAAAGGGAGTTTTATCGTATGTTTTACACGACCTTAGGATACTCCTGGGATATAACGAACGATCATAGCATAGAGGCTCTGTTGGGTTATCAGGAAGAGGCTCAGAGTACGCGGACGCTGGAAGGCAAGCGTGAGAACTATCCTTCAGATTCGATGACGGAAATCAATGGCGGTTCCACGGCTGGGCAGACTTTATCCGGAGGACTTGCCGAATATTCATTGCGTTCTCTTTTCGGACGTTTGAATTACTCTTATAAAGGGAAGTATCTGGCAGAGGCTAATTTTCGTTATGATGGAACCAGCAGGATTCATACAGATAATCGTTGGGGTATTTTCCCTTCCTTCTCAGGTGCGTGGAGAATTTCAGAGGAATCATTTGTCAAAGATAATATTAACTGGATGGATAATTTAAAACTTCGTCTTTCCTGGGGTAAACTGGGGAATTCGGAAATTGGTAATTATCCTTATCAGGAGGTTTATTCCAGTACTGCTTATATTTTTGACGGAGCGGTGCAGCAGGCTGTGATACAAAAAGATCTGAAGGACAGATCCTTGAAGTGGGAAACAACGACTGTGACGGATGTCGGAATGGATGTTACATTAGGCAACGGCCTGTTTTCTGCAACGATCGACTGGTACAATAAAATAACTGATGGTATTTTATCGCAGGCTGCTATTCCGCTGAGTGTGGGGATGGGGGCTCCGACAATTAATTACGGAAAATTGCGAAACCGTGGTTTTGAATTGGAATTCGGACATCAGAACAGGATTGGCGAATTTACTTACGGAGCAGGCTTTATGGCTTCCATGAATAAGAATGAGGTATTGGAATTAAGGGCTCCTTCTTATGGCAGTTATATTTATGAAGTGGGAAAACCATATGGAGAACATTATCTATATATATGGGACGGGATATTCCAGTCGGAAGAAGATATAGCCAACTCACCAGACCATCCGAATAATCCAAAACCGGGAGACATCAAGTTTAAAGATTTGAATAATGACGGAGTAATCGATGGAAAAGACAGGACAATGGTAGAAGGTGTCTATCCTAAAATGTTATATTCGTTTAACTTTAATGTCGGCTATAAGAATTGGGATTTGTCGGTATTCTTCCAGGGAATAACCCGCCGCAAGATATGGACCGACTTCTTTGGCGATGCCCCGTTTGCACAGGGAGCTCCTCCTCCTTCACGATTCCTGGATGCATGGACTCCGGAAAATACGGATACCAATGTTCCGGCACTTTATACGCATGGTTATGCACCGATGACGGGATTACGTTCCACTTATAATCTAAAAGATGCCGCTTACCTGAGATTGAAGAATATTCAATTGGGATATAATCTGCCGCAATCATTGTTGAATAAAGTTGGCATTGATTTTCTGAGGGTATATTTCTCGGGAGAGAATCTTTTCACCTTTACGAAATATCCTGATTTTGATCCGGAACGGGCGGGGGACGGCTGGCATGCCCAGTATCCTCATGCAAAAACCTTCTCACTTGGATTAAATCTTAAATTTTAAAACTTTAAAAAGACAACCATGAAAAAGAATCTGATATATATGCTTCTTACATGTTTGCTGTTTACCATGCCTGCATGTAATGATATGGACCTGTTTCCTCAGGACCAGTTAGGACCGGATAATTTCTGGAAAACAGAACTCGATATTCAAAGCGGAATCGCTGGTGTCTATACCAAACTCAAAGGAGGATCGATGAGTTGGAACCGCTACGGACTGGATAATATTACAGATAATTCTTACTCTTGGACAACCTGGAGCGGAATAGCCAGTATCCAAAGTGGATCGATAGAAGCGACAACCGGTGGAATTATCAGTGATAATTATAAAGCCGGGTATGAAGGTATTGCTGCTTGTAATAATTTTATGAAGAATTTCCCGATAGCAAAGGAGAATGCCAAGTTGAGTGAGGAAAAGGCAAATGCTTATGAAGCCGAAGTTCGTTTTCTAAGAGCTTTTTTCTATTTCGAGTTAGTTCGTTTTTACGGTGATATTCCTTTGTATAAGGAGGCGATTACCTCGGTGGAGGCTTCTAAAGTAAAGCAAAGTCCGGCTTCGGAGGTTTATGATTTTATCTATCAGGATATTAATTTTGCCGTAGATAATTTACCGGATATTGCTTATGGCAGCGGACATGCAGTGAAAGGGTCGGCCCAGGCTTTAAAGGCAAGGATTGCTTTATTTCAGGGAGATTGGAAAACGGTGGAAAACATTACCCGGGAATTGATTCAGTCCGGCCGGTATCGCCTGGCAGATACTTATCAGTCTATTTTTATAAAGAGGGAAGGACAGAAGGATAACCCGGAAATTATATTTTCCATTACTTACTTGAATCCGGATTACCGTCATGATGCAGAGATGGTTTATTATTATCAGAATGAAATCGCTCCGATGGACGATCTGATGAAATGTTATAATGAGAATGATGAACGTTTGAAAGAATGGTACGTTTTTACCGGTATAGGTGAGAAAACATTTATCAATCCTTTTGGAGAAGAAGCATCGACAGAACAGGCTCCTTTGACAGGATGGATCTTACTGAAACATATGGATAAATATAAAAAAGAAACTTACACATATACAAATTATGATTTCCGGACAGATAATGATGTTGTTATTCTCCGTTACGCAGATGTTTATCTGATGTATATAGAGGCAATGATGGAGCAGGGGAATGGTAGCACATCAGATGCTTTGGCTGTTAAGTGCATGAACGAAATCCGGGAAAGAGCCGGCTTGAATTCTGTAACATCTGTAACCCGTGACGAACTACGACTGGAAAGAAGGCGTGAACTGGCTTTCGAAGGATTACGACATTTCGACTTAATCCGGTGGAAGACAGCAAAAGAGGTGATGAATTCTTTGGTAACTCCGGCAGGAAAATGTACATTTGAGGACCATATGTATGTGTGGCCATTTCCACTTAGCGAGATGGATGTTAATCCTCAATTGGATCAGAAACCCGGCTATAAATAATTGATAGATATATTATATATTATGGAAAACACTTTTATAAAAGTTATCCGGTACCTATTACCGGTAGCATTATTGTCTTGTGCCGGAGGTCAGCCTCTGGCAAAGAACCTGTCTTCGACCATCCTTTATATGGACCAGCCTGCCGCTTCCTGGTATGAAGCGACTCCTATAGGCAACGGCCGTTTGGGCGGGATGGTTTATGGAGGAGTAACCAAAGATACCATCCGTACAAACGATGATACGTTTTGGAGCGGCGAACCACGGGATTTGCAGCGGCCGGGAGCTTATAAATGTCTTCCGGAAATACGAAAATTGCTGTTGGGAGAAAAGAACCTGGAGGCCCAAGAGTTGATCGATAAACATATGCTTGGCCCCTGGAACCAGAATTATATGCCTTTGGCCGATATTCTGCTGGAATGGCCTGGTGACGGGAATGTCTCCGGATACAGAAGAGAGTTGGACCTGAACCGGGGAGTAGTCACGATTACATATACGCAGAATGGAGTTAATTATAAACGGGAACTGTTTGCTTCATACCCCGACCAGGCTCTTGTAATGAATATCTCTGCAGATAAGAAGAACGCTGTTGAGTTTATCGCTGGCCTGGGTAGTCAGATCAATAACCAGACAAAGGTGGAAGGTGATCAGATTGTAATTAACGGGCAGGCTCCCTGGCATACCGATCCTAATTATACAGGCGTTCATCCTCCGGTATATAAGGAAGGGAAAGGCATGCGTTTTGAAGGTCGGTTATTAGTAAAGCAGGAGGGAGGAACGATTTCTGCCCAAGATGATAAATTGCATGTAAAAGATGCGGCATCTGCCACTATTACTTTTGTTGCAGCTACCAGCTTTAATGGCTTCGATAAAGATCCTGCTGTAAATGGGAGAGATGAAAAAGCAATATGCAAAAAATATCTTTCCTCTCTGGAGACGAAGAAATACCCTGATTTATATAAGGCGCATCTGGCAGATTACTCTTCCCTGTTCGGACGGGTAAGTATCGATTTGGGTGAATCTCCGGAATCAAATTTACCGATTAACCAGCGAATAAAAAATTATAAACCCGACATGGACCCGGCCCTTACTGCTTTGTATTTCCAGTTCGGACGCTATCTGCTTATCTCGGCTTCACGGCCAGGTTCGCAGCCGGCAAACTTACAAGGTATCTGGAATCAGGACATGCAACCTGCCTGGAGTGCAAACTGGACGATCAACTGCAATGCGGAGATTAATTACTGGCCGGCTGAGATCACCAATCTTTCCGAATGCCATTTCCCGATGTTCGATATGATCCGGGAAACAGCTGTCGACGGTGCAAGGACAGCCAAGAACCTGTATAACTCCCGTGGTTGGGTTGCCCATCATAATCTCGATATATGGCGTACGACCTGGATGGTTGGAGGAACCGGATTATATTCTTTGTTCCAGGTAGGAGGTGCCTGGCTTTGCCAACATATCTGGGATCATTATCTGTTTACCCTGGATGAGGATTTCCTTCGCGATCACTATGATTTATTAAAGAGCGCTTCCATCTTTTACCTGGATAACCTGCAAACGGATCGGGATGGGTATCTGGTAACGAGTCCGTCCGAATCTTTTGAGAATGGTTATATCAAACCGAATGGCGAGAAGGGATGGGCCTGTATCGGTTCCGCCCAGGATATGCAGATCGTTCGTGCTTTGTTTGAAAATACGATGAAATCTGCTGAAATTCTGAATGACGGAGCTTTTAAAGAAGAAGTGGCAAAAGCATATGCTAAACTGCCTCCGATGAAGATCAGCCCAAGAACAGGACAACTACAGGAATGGAACGATGATTGGGAACCTTCCAATCCGGCCAGCGGACAGGTCGGGCATGGCTGGGCATTTGCCGTAGGAAATCAAATAACGCTGCGCGGGACGCCTGAACTGGCCCAGGCTTTCAGAAAAACGATAGAATACCGGCGCCCGGGTTATTCTTATAACAGTGGTAGCTGGACAGGATCATTCCCAGCCGTTTACTGGGCCCGTTTTGAAGAACCGGATAGTGTGCAACGTGTGATAGACCGTCATTTTGATCTGGCTTTATCTCCGAATCTGACTTGCGAATTTATGAAATCATGGCAAATAGATGGAAACCTTGGTATTACTACCGCTATTACCGAAATGCTTTTACAGAGTCATGCAGGGGAAATCAGCTTGTTACCAGCCTTACCGGCAAAATATCCGACAGGCTCTGTTACCGGATTGCGGGCACGTGGTGGTTATGAGGTCGATATTTTCTGGAAAGACGGAGTATTGACTAAAGCAGTAATTAAAGCAGACAGGACGAAGAGGGATGAAATTATTCCTGTACGTTATGCCGGCTTGGTGAAATCTGTTAAGCTGGCAAAAGGGAAGATCATCGTATTGGATAGTTCTTTGGAATAAATAGAACAAAAAGTGTATGGACCGGGCTGAGATTGAATGTCGTCTGACAAATCAATCACTCGCCCAGTCCATACATTTTTTTTGTTACATATTGTCTGGATTACATTTTGACATTTGGGATATTTTCTATAACTTGCCGTGATTTTTAATACTAAATCTGATTTGACTTAAACGAAAAATTAAGAATGTACAATAATTAAAACAATCATTTTATGAAATTCCAGAAAACACTATTCGGATGTTTAGTTGGCGTAGCTTTGTCTATGAATGTAAACGCCCAAGAAGTACAAGGATTCGTTCATGAACGTTCTACCGATTATGAATGGCCTACAGATCAACAGGTCTTGGATAAACTTGATAAATGGCAGGACCAGAAATTCGGTGTGTTATTCCATTGGGGGCTTTATTCGGTTCCGGGTATTGTAGAGTCATGGTCTATTTGTTCAGAGGATGTAGACTGGATTTCCCGTAAAAAGGATATGACCTATGATGAATACAAGAAGTGGTATTTCGGTTTAAAGGAATCATTGAACCCGACACAGTTCAATCCGGACAAATGGGCTGATATTATGAAGGATGCCGGAATGAAATATATGATTTTTACAACCAAACACCATGATGGTTTCTGTATGTTTGATTCAAAATATACAGATTTTTCTATTGCAAACGGTCCTTTTGCCAATAACCCCAAAAAAGATGTGGCCCGTTATGTCTTTGACGCATTCCGTCAGAAGGATTTCATGATCGGGTGTTATTTCTCCAAACCGGACTGGCATTGCGAATGGTTCTGGAATCCTTATTTTGCAACTCCCAACCGTCGACAGAATTATAAGATAGACCGTCATCCAGACTGGTGGAAAAATTACCAGGAATTTACCTATAACCAGATGGATGAACTGATGACTAATTATGGCAACTTCGATATCCTTTGGCTGGATGGCGGCTGGGTGACCGGTGAAGATGTCCATCTGGATAAATTATTGAACAAGGTACGTACTTCTACTCAACCCGGACTGATTTCCGTAGACCGTACTATCCGTGGAAGAAATGAAAATTATCAAACTCCGGAACGTAGTATTCCTGAGACTCAGTTGAATAATCCCTGGGAAAGTTGTATTACTTTGAGTAACGATTGGGGATGGGTTCCTAATGCTCCTTATAAATCTCCGACGAAAGTAATCGGTCTGCTGGCTGAAATCACAGCAAAAGGCGGATGTCTGCTGCTGGGTGTCGGTCCTACGCCACAGGGTACTATTGAAGATGCTGTTGCAGAACGTCTGCATGTGATCGGTGACTGGCTGAGAGCCAATGGAAAGGCTATTTACAACACTCGTATCACTCCGGTTTATAATGATGGAAATGTCTGGTTTACAGCTGATAAGGACGGTAAAACATTATATGCTGTTTATGCTTTGCCGGAAGGAGAGAATTTGCCTGAAACAATTGAATGGACAGGAAACATTCCGACAGGTAAAATGAAAATGCTGAAAGGTAACAAAACAGTAAAATATACAAGCAAGGACGGTAAGGTAAGAGTCACCCTTCCGAAAGGGTTGAAAAACGAACCGATTGCTTTGCAGTTTGCTTCTGATAAATAACTGAAATAAAATAACTTGTTATATGAGTAAAACAACAACTTTAATTATCGGCCTTGCCATTTGTGCGGGACAGGCCGTGGCGCAACGACCGTTATACAAGCAGGCTACGGCTCCTGTTGAAGACAGAGTAAACGATCTTATAGGACGTATGACGGTTGAAGAAAAAGTCGGCCAGTTATGTTGTCCGCTTGGTTGGGAAATGTATACTAAAACGGAAAACGGCGTTGTTGCTTCCGACCTCTATAAAGAACGGATGAAGACGATGCCTATCGGTTCATTCTGGGCAGTCCTCCGCGCCGATCCCTGGACACAAAAGACTTTGGAGACAGGATTAAATCCGGAACTGTCAGCTAAAGCTTTGAATGCCTTACAAAAATATGCTGTAGAAGAAACCCGTCTGGGAATCCCTGTGCTGTTTGCAGAAGAATGTCCTCACGGACATATGGCGATTGGTACCACTGTCTTCCCGACATCTTTGTCTCAGGCAAGTACCTGGAATGCAGAGTTAATGCATCGGATGGGAGAAGCTATTGCCCTGGAAGCACGTTCACAGGGGGCCAACATCGGTTATGGTCCGGTGCTGGATATTGCCCGTGAACCACGTTGGTCACGTATGGAAGAGACTTTCGGTGAAGATCCTGTGCTGACAACTCATCTGGGGATTGCCTTTATGAAAGGTATGCAGGGGAAATCGCAGAATGACGGAAAGCATTTGTATTCTACCTTGAAACATTTTGCCGCTTATGGCATTCCTGAAGCCGGACATAACGGTGCACGTGCCAATGTCGGTATGCGTCAGTTATTTTCCGATTATCTGCCTCCTTTCAAGAAAGCAGTGGAAGAAGGGGTTGGAACGATTATGACTTCCTATAATTCTATCGATGGTATTCCCTGTACTTCTAATAAATATTTATTGACGGATGTTCTCCGTGATCAATGGGGTTTTAAAGGGTTCGTTTATTCGGATTTGACAAGTATCGAAGGCATTGTCGGGGCAAGAGTGGCGAAAAATAATAAGGAAGCTGCCGTTCTGGCTTTGAAAGCCGGTCTTGATATGGACCTGGGAGGAAATGCTTATGGAAAGAATCTTCAGAAAGCTTTGGAAGAAGGTGCCATTACCATGGATGACCTCAACAGAGCGGTCGCTAATGTCCTTCGTCTGAAATTCCGCATGGGACTGTTTGAGAATCCGTATGTTTCACCGGAACAGGCCAAACAGGTGGTACGTTCAAAAACTCACAAAGAACTGGCTCGCGAAGTTGCCCGTGAAGGGATTGTTTTACTAAAAAATGAAGGTGTATTGCCTCTGAAAAAAAATATTGGAAGTATAGCTGTAATCGGTCCGAATGCGGATATGATGTATAACCAGTTGGGTGACTACACGGCTCCTCAGGAACGTGAAGAGATTGTTACAGTACTGGATGGTATACGAAAAGCCGTTTCTCCTTCAACGAAAGTGAATTATGTAAAAGGCTGTGCAATCCGTGATGTAACGACCAGTAATATCCCGGCAGCGGTGGAAGCTGCCCGTGCTGCCGATGCAGTTGTTTTGGTTGTCGGTGGTTCGAGTGCCCGCGATTTCAAGACAAAATATATAGGTACAGGTGCAGCGGATGTTTCTAATGATGGAAACCAACTCCTGTCGGATATGGATTGTGGCGAAGGATATGACCGTAGCACATTGCGTTTACTGGGCGATCAGGAAAAACTCCTGGAGGCGGTAGCTGCCACAGGCAAACCATTAGTTGTTATTTATATCCAGGGACGTACATTAAATATGAACCTGGCTTCGGAAAAGGCACAGGCGTTGCTTACTGCCTGGTATCCGGGTGAACAAGGTGGGGCAGCTATAGCAGATGTTTTGTTTGGCGATTATAATCCTGCCGGACGTTTGCCAGTATCCGTACCCCGTAGCGAAGGTCAGTTACCCTTATTCTATTCACAGGGAAAACAGCGTGCCTATGTCGAAGAAGAAGGAACGCCTCTTTATGCATTTGGCTATGGATTGAGCTATACTAAGTTTGATTACAGTCAATTGGAGCTACAGAAAGGTAATGGAAAAGATGTCTTGCAAACAGTCAGTTGTACGGTTACCAATACCGGAGACCGTGAAGGGGAAGAAGTCGTTCAGCTTTACATCTGTGACAAAGTAGCCTCTGTATCCCAGTCCCCAATCCTGTTAAAGGCTTTCGAACGTCTCTCCCTGAAGAAAGGCGAAAGTAAGAAAGTCACTTTCACATTGGGTGAAGAAGAGCTGTCTCTTTATAATATGGAAATGAAGCAAGTGGTAGAACCGGGAGACTTTAAAGTCATGGTTGGAGCAGCTTCGGATGATATCCGGCTGGAAGGAGAATTTACATTGTAATAGAGGTTTCTATATCTAAAAGAAGAGGCTGGATTCTATTATTTTACAGATAGAGTCCAGCTTTTTTGTGTTATTTTCCAAGTACATTATTGTCTGTGGCGAAAAAGAACATTTTAAGACAGTCCTATACATTGATATAGGATATATGAAACTATAGGTAGCAAATCCAGTTTTTTTAGATGAGACCGAAGTTCGGCTAGAGCTTTACTGATATGTCCTTCCACCGTTTTTTCACTGATATTTAGTTGTTGTGCTATCTCTTTGTTTTTTAGCCCTTGTCCACGACTTAGCAGGAAAACTCTGCGACATTGTTCTGGTAGTGTATCTACACAGGAAATAATTTCTTCTGAAATTTCTTTTAATAGTAATGACTCCTGTAAATCGTAACTGATTATTTTTTGTTGTAACTGTAATTTGATATTTTGTTCGTCGATATTTAGATTTTCCTGTAAAGAGTTAAGATAGCTGATTGATTTATTGTAGGTAGCCTTATATAAATAGGGTTTTATAGGTTCATTAAAATTAATACTTTTTCGTTTCATCCATAAGGCAAGAAAAACATCTTGTACAATATCCTCTGAAGCATGTTTGTCATTTGTATATTTATTGGCAAATGCCAGTAAAGGACAATAATAAACATGAAACATATCCTCGAAAAAGATAAAATCTTGTTTCAGGGGATCGTCCTTTATCATATTGTGTCTGTTATGCATTTTATTTGAATCTAATAAACATCCTCTCCCGCACAAAGATACCTATTTTATGAAAGGATGCAATATTCTATTCCGATTTTGGTCTTTTCAGGTATTAATGCTTTTCATGTGTTAAATAATATTTATTTCTTAGGATAAAGCAAGGGATAGAAGATGTTTTTGTGTGATAATTATAAATGATGGATGAAATGGAAGATATTATTATAAAATATTTGAACCAGACAGCAACGGAGGAAGAGATGAAGCAATTGCTGAATTGGTTGGAGCAAGACTCGGATAATCAGCAGCAGTTTGCTGTAACAAGAGATTTATGGTTAACCTCAGAGGCTTCGATTTCTTTGCATTATGGTGAAAGTGTCAAAGCTTTTAATACTTTTAGAAAGAATGCATTGGCTTTCGAAAAGAGAGGTAAGAAGAAGTTCTTTTCTATAAAATTAATGAAAGTTGCGGCCTCGATAGCTTTATTGATTGCCTGTGCGACTATTGCCTTTTTCTCTGGAAGAGAAAGCGCAATGAATATGCCTAAAATTGTAAATGTCATGATGAATCAGGCCATTATGGGACCCGGACATAAGGGGGCTGTAACTTTGCCGGACGGGACATTGGCCTGGTTAAATAGCAATAGTAAATTGATTTATCCTGATCAGTTTGAAGGAAATGTCCGGAAAGTAAAACTGATTGGTGAAGGTTATTTTGAAGTAAAGCCGGATGCGAATGCTCCTTTTTATGTGGAAACCTCCGATATGTCAGTTAAAGTACTTGGAACCCATTTTGATGTGCGAAACTATGAACAGAAAAATATATCGGAAACAGTTCTGTTATCAGGAAAGGTCGAAGTCATGATGAAGAATAGCGGAGAAAAACGTATCCTGTCTCCCAATGAGAAATTGTCCTTTGATAAACGGGCAAACAATTTTACTGTTGATCGTGTGGATGCAGCTGAATATGCTTTGTGGACAGCTGAAAAGCTGGTCTTTGAAGATGAACGTTTATCTACGATTCTCAGAAAGATGGAACGGTGGTACGGTATTGAGATATCCTGTAAACAGGGTGTTCCTTTAAATTCCAGATATTCGTTGACGATACGTAATGAGTCAAAAGAAGAAATATTAAAGATGTTGTCTATATTGGTCCGTATTGACTATACTATAAAAGACGACAACATTATTCTTTATAAAATATAGTATTAACCTTTTAAATCTGATAGCCTATGATGTAAGTTCCAAAGTAATAAACAAATTAGGCAGATGCTGGTAACATCCGCCTAATAAATGTCTAATTAAAATCGGCTCTCAAAATGCGACAATCGAGAGCTTCTTATTAATATAAAGCAATACAAACATATGAAAAAAAAATCCACGGAAGGGAATGGTATGTCCTTTCTTAACATTAATTCATTTAGAAGAATGAAACTAATATTGTTTTTGGTTTTTGTTACCTTTTTTCAATTATCGGCGGTGAATAGTTATGCTCAGGAGACATCTATTAATTTAAAGTTATCCAATGTCTCATTGAAAGAAGCCATACAAGCTATTGAAAAGCAAACAGAGTTTGTTTTCTTTTATAGTACGGAAGAGATAGATCTGACGAAAAGAGTAGATGTAAACATTCGAAAAGGAGATATAGAGAGTATATTGAAAGATGTATTCAGCGATTATTCTTACCGAATAGAAAATAGAAAGATATTATTGACACCTAATCCCCGGCAGAGGGTCCATAAGATAACCGGTACCGTAAAAGATCATACAGGAGAAAGTGTTATTGGTGCAAATATATCTGTAAGAGGAACAACTAGTGGAACAATTACAGATATTGACGGGAAATTCACATTGGAAGTTCCTTCTGACAATGTTGAAATTGTAGTATCTTATATAGGCTATAGACAGCAAGTAATAGCACTTAAAGGAAAAACATCATTGGATGTCGTTTTAACGGAAGACACTCAAAGTTTGAACGAAGTCGTAGTGGTTGGTTACGGAAGCCAAAAGAAAGTAAATTTGACAGGTGCAGTGACTTCTGTAAAAATGGATGAAGTTTTAGGAAACAGACCTGTAGCAAGTGCTATTCAGGCTCTTGAAGGAGCGATTCCGGGTATGCAAATCAGTTCGAATAATGGTAAACCAGGTTCGGGAATGAATTATAATATCCGTGGTGTGACTAGTATTAATAATCCGGATGCAAAGCCATTGGTTCTGGTTGATAATGTGCCAATGGATTTAGATATGTTGGACCCAAATGATATTGAGTCAATATCTGTTTTAAAAGATGCAGCATCCGCAGCTATATATGGGGCGCGTGCGGCTTTTGGGATTATTCTTGTTACAACGAAGAAAGGACAGAAAGATTCACCGATTCGTTTCAATTATTCTAATAATTTTGCATTTTCCAAGCCGGCGACTTTGCCTCAGAAAGTATCTCCGTATGAAACAGTTAAAGTGTACGATGATATTTCTGCTCCAACTTATTATGCGGGACAGAGTACCGGTAAATGGTTGACATATCTGGATGAATATGCACAAGGTTTGCATCCCGAAGGGGTTGTGTTGGATGGAGGAACTCCTTATAATTTGGCGCCGACCGATGTCTATAAAGATATGATGGATAAATTCGGCTTTCAGCAACAACATAATTTGTCTATTTCCGGAGGAGGAAGCAAAGCCAGTTATCGTATTTCTTTTGGTATGGTTAATAATGATGGTATTTTGATAACAGACAAAGATACCTATTCTCGTTACAATGTTTCTTCATTTGTCAGTTTGGATGCAACTAGGTGGTTGACAGGACAATTGGATATTCGTTATTCTGATTCAAAAACATCGACAGCAATGACTAATGCTGAAAACAATAATCAGGCAATATGGGCGTTCGCTTCTAATTATCAGCCAATGGGACCTTTAGGATATGGACATCCGAATAGTGGTGATACGGAAGAACTTGTCCCTTATGGTTCTCCACGCAATTTGATTGAGCTAGGTAATCCTAAAATGAATAGAAGCAATAGCACTCGTATTTTGGGACGTATTATTCTTAAGCCATTGAAAGAATTGGAAGTTGTAGGAGAATATAGTTTTTATCGAACTTGGGCCTCGGAAAGTACTTCTCCTATGATTTTTGATTATTTGTTACCAACCAGTAATGAGAAGAA
Organism: Parabacteroides caecihominis; assembly: GCF_023656785.1. Taxonomy (NCBI): domain Bacteria; kingdom Pseudomonadati; phylum Bacteroidota; class Bacteroidia; order Bacteroidales; family Tannerellaceae; genus Parabacteroides; species Parabacteroides caecihominis. Next base: position 62,188 of record NZ_JAMOKS010000020.1, on the reverse strand, counting down.
AAAGACAAGAACCAATACTGTTTATTCCATGTCTCAGAACTTCTCGACAAACAATGCTATAAATATTTATGCAACTTACAAAAAGACTTTCGCTGACAGTCATAATATCTCTGTTATGGGAGGTTTTAATCAGGAAGAATACTATTATGAACTGTTAGCCGGCTCACGGCAGGATCTGATAAACCAGGACTTGCCATCACTAGGATTGGCTACCGGTACTTTGACAAATAATGATAATTTTCAGGAATATGCCCTGCGCAGTCTTTTTTACCGTGTAAATTATGATTATAAAGGACGTTATTTGTTTGAAGCAAACGGACGTTATGATGGTTCATCTCGTTTTAATCCGGATCATCGTTACGGATTTTTTCCTTCCTTCTCAGCTGGATGGAGAATATCGGAAGAGTCATTTATGGAATTTACCAAAGACTACCTGACTCAATTAAAATTGAGAGCTTCATGGGGTAGTATCGGTAATCAGAATGTAGATTATTACGGGTATATTGCAACAATGAATGCTTTGACACAAACATCGAATACTAAATCAAATTGGGTGTTGCCAGGTGAATCTGATTATGTAACCTCAATAGGTGCTCCGGGATTGATTAGTGCTAATTATACATGGGAGAAAGCTGAAACATTTGATGTCGGTTTCGATTTAGGGCTTTTTGATAATAGATTGGAGACTGTTTTCAACTGGTATCAACGTGATACAAAAGAAATGTTGGCTCCATCAAAGGCTTTGCCTGGTATATTGGGAACATCCGCCCCAAAGAGTAATGCTGCCAGTTTACGAACTAAAGGATGGGAAATAAGCCTGTCCTGGAGAAGTAATATCGGAAAAGATTTCAGATATAATCTTGGATTCAATCTGTACGATTCCAAGGCGGAGATCACAAAATATGATAATCCCGCAGGTGCGCTTGATTCGGATAATACGATTAACTTACGTGAAGGTATGCAATATGGTGAAATCTGGGGATATACAACCGATCGTTTTTATACAACTGCTGATTTTGATGCAAATGGAAATTTATTGCCGGGCATTCCGCGTGTAAAAGGTGTAAATCCTAATCCGGGCGATATTCTTTTTGTAGATTATGATGGCGATGGTGAAATATGGGCAGCCGATAATACTTTTAATAATCCGGGTGACCGTCGTGTTATCGGTAATAACTCTGCTCGTTTTTTGTATGGGATAACCGCCGGATTCGGTTGGAAAGATTTCGATTTGTCACTTTTCCTCAATGGAGTGGGAAAACGTGATTTGTGGATGCCTAATTACTGGGGGCCAAATTCACAATTTATTACATCTGTGTTTGATTATCAAATGAATTATTGGACTGAAGATAATGTAAATTCATATTGGCCTAAAGCTTATGGTGTTGGAGGTAATAATGGGGCTAACCAGAAGGTGCAAACAAAATATTTGCGCGATGCATCGTTCTTACGTCTGAAAAATATAACATTGTCTTATAATTTGCCTCAGATATGGTGTCAGCGTCTTACTATTCAGAACTTGAAAGTTTTCGTTAGTGGAGAAAATCTATATACATGGCATCATCTTCCTACCGGGTTTTATCCGGATGCTTATGCTGCTGTTCCAGGCAGTCGTTCCATGTTGCCCGGAGTTACAGGTGATTCGGGAAGTGGGGCCTGGTCATATCCATTGATGAGACAAGTTTCATTTGGTATTAATCTAACATTCTAATTCAATATGAAAAAATATTTAGTAATGACTATATGTTGTCTGGTTTTTATTGCATGTAATGATGATTTTCTGGACAGACAACCAAAGAATTCGCTTACTGAGGCAACTGTATTTACAACATATGACAATTTTAAGACGTATTGTTGGAAGTTCTATCAGAATTTGGGAAAATACGCTTACGATAAAAACCAAATGGAGGCTAATACAGATAACGGCTTTTGGGGAGCAGCCAGTAATGAAAATATATATGCATTTAATAAAGTAACAACTCCGGGAAGTGGTGGAGGATGGGATTTTGGAAATATTCGTGCGTTAAATGTTATGTTGGATAAGATTGATGATTCAAGCATGAATGAAAAAGATAAGGAACACTGGAGGAGTGTAGGATACTTTTTCAAAGCATTCAATTATTTTCAATTGGTTGCTAAGTTTGGAGATGTTCCTTGGTTGGAAAAGACGGTGACCGATCAGGATGATGAACTTTTATATGGTCCAAGAACTCCGAGATCGGAAGTTTCCAAAAAGATTCTTGATCTTTTACTTTATGCAAGAGATAATATAAAAACGACTGGTGATGGAGACAATACAATTAATAGAGATGTTGTAAATGCACTTATATCCAGATTCGGACTATTCGAAGGTACATTTCAGAAATATCATCAGATTTCCGGAGAGATCCCTTATACTGATTACTTACAGGCAAGTTATGATGCTTCGAAAGAATTGATCGGTAAGTATCCTACTGTACATAATCATTTTGATGAGCTGTTTAATTCGGAATCTTTAGCAGGTGTAACTGGTGTTTTGCTGTATCGTAATTACGTTAATCCGGGGAAAGGACATGGAATCGATCGAATCTTGAGGTCGAGTGATTCATATGCTGAAGCATGTGCTGAATCTGTTCAGGCTTTTCTTTGTTCAGACGGAAAACCTATTTGGACAAGTAGTAATTATGAAGGAGATCCGAAGACAGGTGATGCAACGATGAATGTGGAATTTAGAAATCGTGATTATCGTTTATATTTTACTGTGGCACCTCCTTATCGTGTGAATGGAGGCGCTCCGCTTTATTATCCTGATGATGCATCAAAGATAACTAATACAGAAAAGCCGGAAGACAGGGAGTATATCGACTTTATGCAAACAATTACAGGTAAACCGGAAGCTGATGGTTCTTCAAAACAGTTGCCTCTCATGCAGTGGGGATGTATTTATTTATTGGAGATACCTCATTTGCGTGGCATCTATAATATGAATCAACCTTATAATATCAGCTCTGGAGGATATTATGTGTATAAACATTATTATGGAGCAAACCTACAATTATTAGGCAGTAGCCAAAGTGATAATTCAACAGACTGCCCCTTATTCCGTATGGGAGAAGTGATGGTTAATCATGCAGAGGCGGCTTGGGAGTTGGGTTTATTTAATCAGGGAGTTGCTGATATTACAATTAATCAACTTCGTAAACGAGCTCATGTCGCAGATATGAATGTGGCGGAAATAGATGCTTCTTTCGATCCTAAACGAGATAGAGGAGGTGATCCTAAATATGATCAGGATTATGCAGTGGATCCTGTTTTGTGGGAAATCCGTCGTGAAAGGCGTGTCGAACTGATGTTTGAAGGTTTTCGTCTGAACGACTTGCGCCGGTGGAGAAAAGGAAAATATGTCAATAAGCAACAGTTGGGAGTCTATGTAAAGAAAAGCGACTATGAAGATGAAAGGCATTGTGCTTATATTAACGGTGGTCGTGAACCGGATATTTCAAAATTTGCTTTGAATCTTTATCCTGATAATAACAGGGATGCCGGACGGATTGTGTTTTTTAAGGAACCTAATCCCGGCTGGCAGGATATCTATTATCTGGATCCGTTACCAATGGATCAATTGGTATTAAATCCATCATTGAAACAGAATCCTGGATATAATTCGCCGAGTAATTAATTTGTAATTCAGTTTTTATTCACTCAGATCATAATTAAAAAATTGGGTCTGAGTGAATATGTTTAAAGGAACAGAAATGAGAAAAATAGGATTGATTTTGATATATGTGTTTGTTCAAGTCTCTGTGTTTTGTCAAAAGAGAACAGATTCTCCGCCTATGGGGTGGAATAGTTTTGATTCCTATGGTGTTTATTGTTATGAAGAAGCAGCTTTTGCTAATCTGGAGGCGATGAATATAAAGCTTAAACCTTATGGTTATATTTATTTTGTGATAGATAACGGCTGGTTTGGAGAGTATTTGTTGGAGAAAAATACCCGTTTCTCTGTAGAAAGGCATGCCTCGGATATTCATATAAATGAATATGGTTTGTTTGAACCTTCCAAAACTTATTTTCCGAATGGATTTAAAGATCTGATAAACAGTTGTCATGCAAAAGGGTTAAAGTTTGGACTGCATCTGATGCGTGGGATTCCCCGTAAGGCTGTACATCTGAATACTCCGATAAAAGGCACGAAATATAAAGCTGCTGATATCGCTGACACAATAAATGTGTGTACTTGGTGTACTTACAATTATGGAGTCGATATGTCCAAGCCCGGAGCACAGGAGTATTATAACAGTCTTATCAATCAAATGGCGGATTGGGGTGTCGATTTTATTAAATATGATGATATTGTTCCTTACCCAGAGGAAGTCAACGCTATTGTAAAAGCTATCAGTCAGTGTAACAGACCCATCATATTAAGTCTTTCTCCCGGAGACAAGGTGGACAATAGAGACTTACCGGTTTTAAGTAGAGCTGATATGTTGCGGGTAACAGCTGATATCTGGGATACACAACACAGTATAGATTTGACATTTGATGCTTGGAAACGTTGGCAAAGAACAAATATTCCTGGTTTTTGGCCGGATATGGATATGATTCCTTTCGGAGAGTTACAACTTATGTCACCCTCGGGGCGTAAGGCGAAAGACCAAAAGGATATTGCATTAGCAGGCCGGGGTACCAACCGTTGGAGTGAATTAAACGATGCGCAGAAATATACATTTATAACTCAACGTGCTATGGCTGCATCTCCTTTATTTTATGGTGGAAGTCTCGTTTCAATAGATGATTTTTCTCTACGTCTTTTAACAAATCAAGAGATGTTAGCTTGTAATCAGAATGGAGTGATGGGGCATTTACTCTTAGAAAAAGAGGGTCTTGAAATCTGGACTGTAAAAGAAAAGGATCGAAATGCCGGATGGATCGGAGTATTTAACAGGAATGCTTGGTTGAAAGATTATATATTGAATGAAAAAGAGTTTGGTTTGGATAAGGATGCTACTTATCTCTTTTTTAATATCTGGGAAAATAAGACTCCTGTTGATTTGGGAGAAACAATTCATATATCAGCCAATGGTGTATTATTTATTCGCTATGAGAAAAGCAGATAGTTCTTAATCTTTACTCGTTTAGCCTGAAAGCTATATTTTCTCTTTTTTTCTCTAGTTCCTAAATTGGAACATTTTTGAAGAATCCGTTCCGTATTTAAAAGTTCTTACCATAAGCATTATACTTACTGATAATGAGATCGTAACTTACTTTGTAATCGTAAATCTTTTATGAATTACAGCATTGTGTAAAGTAGTTTTCACTAAACATTATTATTATGGAAAACAAGAAAATGTGTGTTTGGAAACGAGGGGGATACTTTTTTATTGCGACTTTATTAGGAGCGGGTCCTTTCTCAAGTCATGTTTATGCCGGAACTGATCATGATCAGTTCAACTCGGTCACTACCGAGTTGAACTATGGTCTAAATCAGAAAAAAGAAAAAAAGATATCCGGAACGGTTGTCGATGAAACAGGTCTTCCTGTTATTGGTGCCAATGTAGTGCAAAAAGGTACTACGAATGGGGTGATAACGGATATAGACGGTCACTTCTCTTTGACTGTTCCGGAAGATGCCATTCTGGAAATATCTTATATCGGTTATCTGGCGCAGTCAATACCGATAGGAAATAACTCTTCTTTTCAAGTTACGCTCCGGGAAGATTCTCAAAAGTTGGATGAGGTTGTAGTTGTTGGTTTCGGTACTCAAAAGAAAGTAAACTTGACAGGAGCGGTTTCTACTGTTTCCTCTGATGTCTTTGAAGGACGTTCTGTTTCGAATGCGTCGCAAGCATTGCAGGGAGCAATGCCAGGATTGAATATTCAGCAGACTCAGGGATATCTGGATTCTTCTCCTTCTATTAATATTCGTGGTGTCGGTACGATTGGTGAAGGCTCTTCGGGTAGTCCGTTGATATTGATCGATGGAATGGAAGGGGATATGAACCGTTTGAATCCTCAGGATATTGAAACAGTTTCCGTATTGAAAGATGCTGCGGCATCCTCTATTTATGGGTCTCGTGCTCCTTTTGGTGTTATCCTGATAACAACGAAAAAAGGTAAAGCCGGCAAGATGTCTGTTAATTATAATAACTCTTTCCGTTGGAGTAAAGCCACAAATATGCCACAGACAGTTGACTCTTATACCTTTGCTAATTATTTTAATGAGGCTGCAACTAATGCCGGAAAAGCGGGACATTTTTCTCCGGAACGTATGCAAAAGATCAGGGATTTTATAGATGGTAAGTTGACAGGAGGAATTGATCCTGACCCAAACAACCCGTCCCGATGGGCTGACCTGTATGATAAAGGCTATGGAAATACGGACTGGATCAATTTGATTTTTGATGATACTGTATTTTCTCATGAACATAATTTAAGTATATCCGGTGGTAGTGAGAAAGTTCAGATGTATGCATCTGTAAACTATCTGGGACAAGATGGTTATATGCGTTTGAATCCGGAAAACAATCAGCGTGTAGCTACTAATCTGAAAGTAACATCCAAGTTAAATGATTATATCAGTATTAATTATAATATGAGGTTTAATCAGATTGATTATGAAAAACCGACTTATTTGACCGATGGTTTATTTTCAAACCTGTCCCGGCAAAGCTGGCCTACTTTGATCGCGTATGATCCGAATGGAAATTTATATGAATATGCAACCCATGCTTTACGGTTGCGTGATGGCGGACGGACAACAAAGAAAACATATGAGACGACTCAGCAGGTGAATATTGTTGTAGAACCGATCAAAGGTTGGAAAATTATCGGTGATGTGAATTATCAGTTATATAATGAGCGGGTACATGCTGATACCCAGAAAGTTTATAATTATGATGTAAACGGCGAACCTTACCAAGCTACGCTGGGTGGTGCCAATTCAAGTGTTTCGGAGAGTTATAAGGGAACCAAATATTTGAATATAAATGCCTATACCGAATATCTGAAGGAACTGCGTGGGCATAACTTCAAAGTAATGGTCGGTATGCAGTCCGAACAACTCTGGCAGGATGTGACAAATGCTGGTCGTTTAGGAATTATTGTTCCCGGAACGAATGTCATAGACGCAACTTCGGGGAATGATTCAGACGGAAAGTCAGTTCCTCCCACGGTTAGCGGAGCCTATGATAAATGGTCGACTGCCGGTTTCTTCGGTCGTTTGAATTATGATTACAAAGGCCGTTATCTGTTTGAAGCGAATTTGCGTTATGATGGAACGTCACGTTATCGTTCGGATCAGCGTTGGCGCTGGTTCCCTTCTGTTTCTTTGGGCTGGAATATGGCTAATGAAGAGTTCTTTAGCTCCTTGGCGGAATACATATCAACCTTTAAATGGAGAGGATCTTACGGATTATTAGGGAATCAAAATACAAAAGTTTGGTATCCGACTTATCTGACAATGCCTATCGGTTCATCTAACAGTGCATGGCTAATCAATGGTAATCAGCAAAATACATCTTCTGCCCCCGGTTTGATTAGTACAACGATGGGGTGGGAGACTGTAAAAACAACTAATATAGGTTTTGATGTAAATGCTTTGAATAACAGGTTAGGATTAAGTCTTGAATGGTTTACGAGAAAAACCGAGGACATGATAGGCCCGGCTCCAGAAATGCCTGTGATCTTGGGTACGGCAGTACCTAAAACGAATAATACAAGTTTACGTACAAATGGTTGGGAATTAAATGTATCATGGCGTGACCGTTTGAAAAATGGATTAGGTTATAGAGTCGCTTTTAATCTGTCGGATGCACGAACTGAAATTCTGGAATATCCTAACCATACAGGAACTGTTACAGGTTATTATTCCGGTAAGGATATGGGAGAGATTTGGGGTTTTGAGACTATGGGTATAGCAAAAACACAGGAAGAAATGGATGCTCACCTGGCGACTTTACCTAATGGCGGACAGAATACAATGGGAAACAACTGGGCTGCCGGTGATATTATGTATCGTGATTTGAATGGTGACGGAAAGATCGACTGGGGGAATTCTACTTATGAAGATCTGGGCGATATGAAAGTTATAGGTAACGAAACGCCCCGATATATGTTTGGTTTGAATCTGGGTATGGATTATAAAGGTTTTGATGCAAGTGTATTCTTTCAGGGAATTATGAAAAGGGATTATTTTACCGGGAGTTCAGACTTTTGGGGAGCCAGTTCCTTATGGTCATCCACTTTCTATGAACAACACATGGATTATTTCAGAGCAAATGAAGATCATCCTTTAGGACAAAATTTAAGTGGATATTATCCAAGGCCGGTGTTTGATTCGGGCAAGAATAAACATGCACAAACACGTTATCTGATGAATGCTGCTTATATCCGCCTGAAAAATGTCAGCATAGGATATACGCTTCCGACAACATTGGTTAACAAATGGAAATTACAGAATCTTCGTGTTTATGTGACCGGTGAGAATTTATGGACAGGAACCAGCTTGACAAGTTTGTTTGATCCGGAAACATTAACAACAGATCCTGCTGGTATGATCAAATATCCACTGTCGGCAGTTTATTCATTTGGATTGAGTATCACTTATTAATCATGGAGGAATTGACAATTATGAAATATCAAGGAATAAAATATATAATCAGTGCTTTTTTCTTAGGCTGGGTGTTAACAGCATGCAATGATAATCTGGAAATCACGCCTCCTTCATCTATTATACCAGAAGATTATCTGACTGAAGAATCCCAGTTAGATTCTTATGTAATTAATCGGTATACGGCCTTACCGAATGCCGGAGGAGGGGTAGGACTGGATAATAATACGGATAATGAAGCCGGTATGAATTACTCTTCCAGCTATACGGATGGCGACTGGAAAGTAGGAGAGACTGCAGGCGAATGGAACTTTGAAGATATTTATCAACTGAATTATTTTCTTGAAAGGGTATTGGTTTTGCATCAGAACGGAGAAATATCCGGTGTAAAAGAGAATATAGAACATTATATCGGGGAGGCTTATTTCCTTAGGGCGGTCGCTTATTATAACAAATTGGTTTCACTGGGTGATTTTCCTATTGTGCGCCATACCTTTGCCGATGATATGCAACAGTTGATAGAAGCATCTAAACGTATGCCTCGAAACGAAGTGGCCCGTTTTATTATATCCGACCTCGATTCTGCTGCGGTATTAATGAAAGCGACGGCCCCCGACGGAAAGAAAAACCGGCTGTATAAAGATATCGCCTACCTGATGAAGTCGAGAGTTGCCTTGTTTGAAGGTACATGGTTGAAATATTTCAAAGGAACGGCATTTGTACCGAACGGAGAAGGATGGCCAGGTGCAACCAGAGAATATAATAGAGGCTATCAATATCCATCGGGCAGTATTGATAACGAAATCAAATGGTTTTTAGAACAGGCTGTGGATGCTTCGGATAAGGTCGCATCTAAATATCAGTTGACAGCGAATACCGGAGTGTTGATGCAAGGTCCGAACGATGCTAATCCATACGTCGAAATGTTTAGTGCATTGGATATGTCCGGTTATGAAGAGATTTTGCTTTGGAGAGATTTTGATAAGGGAAAGAATATCGTAAACAATCGTGCAGTAGATGCCGGAACAACCTGTACGGCAATTGGATTAACCAGAGGTTTGGTTCAAAGCTATCTAATGAATGACGGTTTACCATATTACACATCTTCCTTATATAAAGGTGACAATCTGTCTCAGGATATCGTGGAAAACAGAGATGATCGTATCCGCTTATTCCTGAAACAACCGGGAATGATTAATATATGGTTGAATGTCGGTCAGGGTACGCATGGTGTTCCGGTCGAACCGGAATTGCCGGATATTGTTAATGGAGTGTATACTCTGCGAAATAATACCGGTTATGTATCCCGCAAATATTGGTATTGGGATCATCTTTATTGTAATAATTGGCAAGGTGAGACTGGTGTGCCTATTTTCCGTGCAGCAGAAGCCTATTTGAATTATATTGAGGCCTATTATGAATGTTATGGTCATTTGGATAGTAAAGCCGATCAATACTGGAAAGCATTACGCCGTCGTGCTCATGTGGATGAAGATTATACTAAAACAATACAGGCGACCGATATGCAGAAAGAAGCCGAGTTCGATTGGGCTGCTTATTCTGCCGGTAATATTTTGAGTGATGCTACATTATTTAATATACGTAGAGAAAGACGTAATGAGTTTTTGAGTGAAGGTTTCCGTAGCCCTGATTTGAAACGTTGGCGTTCGATGGATCAGTTAATGACGAAAAAGTATCATATCGAAGGTTTTAAATTGTGGAATACGGATCTTCCGGAAAAGTATGCTGCCGCTGGTTATAATCTGATTTATGATCAGGATCCAAGTTCTAATGTTTCATCTCCTTCGGCCAGTGATTATTTACGTCCATATGAAATTCTGAAAACGAATCGTGCTTATGAAGGATATGGATGGCATATGGCTCACTATCTGAATCCGATTGCCATGCAGCATTTTATGATCACTTCAACGGACGACCGGGATGCCTATTCCGATTCTCCGATCTATCAGAATCCATATTGGCCGGTAAAAGCTAATTATCCTGCAGAGAAGTAATATATCGAATATTACATAAAAGAAAAGAGGTTGTTTCAGCATGAACAACCTCTTTTCTTTTATGTAAGTACTTATAATATTGTATTTACAAATTGTTATATTGGAAAATCTAGCCAATTGCATAATAAAGCAATGTGATTTTTATGCTTTAACCGGGAAAGAAACAACTAGAGTCTTCGTAGAACTAGAGTCTTTTATATAGTAATCATGACAATTCTTAAGAGATATTATCTGTCGGCTTGACCTAAAACCTTGTAACTGTGCTGCCGGCTATTAGCACTGCTTCAATGATGTGTAATCAGATGAATATCAGCCTTGAATTTGATCTTTCAAAATTCCTTATTATTTGATTAAAATTCGTTCTGTTTTCCTAAAAGGATATGGAGAATACGGATTGTAAATCATAAAAAAAGTATACAAAACGGAATCGTTCACGGCAGTACATAATAATAAGCATGTTCTTTATATTTACTCGAATCCATATAATACAACAGTTCCAGAATAAATAAATGTTTTCTTGCATAGCCATAGTTCTACGAAGACTATGGTCAATTTGTATTAGTATAATTTATAAAAACGACATTATAAACCTGAAAGATAATTTCTTTCGCAATTCGAACTATTATGCAAAGCAAAACGAAAGTATGGATCGCTTACTATTATGTGACGAAAGATCCTGAAGATAAAATCCCGGTGCTTGAAACTGTAGGAAGTCAAACCTTTACTCCCGGTGCCTGCAATGTGCCACTACCGGCACTTGTGATATGCCAGTACTAACTCATCAGAGGAGGAATGTGATTCGAGTAAATTTAGAAAATCAAATACATTTTTATTTATTGTAAAATTATACATTATGAAAACAAAAGCACTGTTAGGTCTTTTTGTTCCTCTATCATTAGTTTGTACATCCCCCTTGTTGGCGGATGAGACATTAAACGATGAAAGGGAGGACATTCAGACTACCTTTCACTATGGTGTAAAGGGTGAAACGGAACCAATTGTAGACCATGTTTCACAGAACTTAAAGTTTAAAGGAAAGATTTCGGATACCGGGGGCGATCCTCTCCCCGGTGCTACAGTTCAGATTAAGGGCGGTACAAAGGGGGTTATTGCCGATGTAGATGGAAATTTTGAATTTGATGGTCTTAAGGTGAACGACATACTGGTCGTTTCCTTTATCGGTATGCAACCCCAGGAGATCACGTACAAAGGGGAGAAGTTCCTGAACATAGTATTGGAACCGAAAGCTGATGAACTGGAAGAGGTAACGGTTGTAGCGTTTGCTAAACAGAAAAAAGAAAGCGTGGTTTCTGCCATCACAACGGTAAAGCCGGCAGAGCTGAAAATACCAAGTAGCAATCTGACTACAGCATTTGCCGGTCGTGTGGCAGGTTTGATATCCTATCAGACAAGTGGTGAACCGGGAAAGGATAATGCGAACTTTTTCATTCGGGGGATCACGACATTCGGGGCTGAAGCTAAAAAGGACCCGTTGATCTTGATCGATGGTATTGAGTTGAGTACCGAAGATTTGTCTCGTTTAAACACGGATGATATAGCCAGCTTTACAATAATGAAGGATGCAACGGCTACGGCTTTGTATGGTGCGCGTGGTGCGAACGGTGTGATTTCCGTAACAACAAAAGAAGGTCGTGAAGGTAAAGTTTCTGTGAATGTCCGTGTGGAAAATTCCTTTTCGACTCCTACCGAGAAGTTGAAGTTGGCTGATCCCGTTACCTATATGCGTATGCAGAACGAGGCTATCAAAACTCGTGACCCGATGGGGCTTGCGTTGTATACCCAGGAAAAGATCGTTATGACGGAGCGTGGTCTTTATCCGGATTTTTTCCCGGCTACAGATTGGTATGGCACTATGTTTCGGGATTTGACAATGAACCAGCGTGCCAATATCAGTGTGAGTGGAGGTGGTGCGATAGCCCGCTATTATGTTGCTGCAAATATGACGCGAGACAATGGTAATATGAAAGTCGATAAACGTAATAACTTCAATTCGAATATCAATTTGATGAAATATACGATTCGTTCGAATGTGAATGTGAATCTGACAAAGACAACAGAACTGGTTTTGCGTATGAGTGCTGCTTTTGACGATTATTCGGGGCCGATCGGTGGAGGCAGTGCAATGTATAATTATGTGATGCAGGCAAATCCTGTCTTGTTTAAGGCTTATTATAAACCGGATGAGCAATATGCTTATGCGAACCATATCTTATTCGGTAATTATGGGAATGCCAATTATATCAATCCTTATGCCCAGTCATTAAGAGGTTATAACGAATACAGTAAGAATACCATGCTGACACAATTCGTTTTAAATCAGGATTTGAGTATGATAACAGAAGGTTTGACAGCCAGTGTGCTAGTCAATATGGATCGCTATTCGGAATATACTGTGAATCGTGCATATAAACCGTTCTATTATAATATCAGTTCTTTCAACATACAGGATCAATCTTATAAATTAAGCCGTTTGAATCCAACCGAAGGGACAGAATGGATCGACTATCAACCGGGACAACGTAAAATCAACAGTAGTATCTATTTTGAGGGAAAAGCTGAATATACTCGTTTATTTGAAGATAAACATAGTGTAAATGCCTTGTTGGTTTATACAATGCGTGACCAGAAATCCGGTATCGCTGATAACCTCCAGTTGTCGTTACCCTATCGGAATATCGGTTTGGCCGGTCGTTTGGCCTATAATTACGACTCTCGCTATTTTGGTGAATTTACTTTTGGATATAATGGTTCCGAACGATTTTCAAAAAATAATCGCTGGGGATTCTTTCCATCGGGAGCATTAGGTTGGATGGTTTCCAATGAAGGATTTTTCGAGCCGTTGAAAGATGTATTTTCCCAGTTTAAATTTAAAGGATCTTATGGTATGGCTGGTCAGGATCAGATCGGTAGTGGAAATGACCGCTTCTATTATCTGTCGGATGTAAATATGAGTGCCGGTTCTTCTGTTGCCTGGGGTACTTTGATGGATTATAATCCAGGAGGTGTTAAGTTTAATCGGTATGCTAATGACCAGATCGGTTGGGAAACCTCTTATAAAATGAATGTTGGTTTTGAGGCAACGACTACCTTTGGTTTATCAGCCAATGTGGAATATTTTACCGAACGTAGAAAAAACATTCTTTTGGATCGTGTTATTCCTGGGACGATGGGAATCCTTCCGGCTGTAAAGGCCAATTTGGGAAAGGCGAAAGGCCATGGTGTCGATATGGAACTGAATTATGAGAAGAGCTTCAACAAAGACTGGTGGTTGACAGGACGTGGGACATTTACATATGCGACCAGTGAAGCGGTAGAGTGGGAAGAACCGGATTACAGCGCTACTCCTTGGCTATCGAAAGTCGGTAAATCATTAGGACAGACCTGGGGGTATATTGCCGAACGTTTGTTCGTGGATGACGAAGAGATTAAAAACTCACCGACACAGTTTGGTGAATATAAGGCCGGTGATATTAAATATCGTGATGTGAATGGAGATGGAAAGATATCCGAGCTGGATAAAGTTCCTATCGGTTATCCGACAACTCCTGAGATCAACTATGGCTTCGGGCTTTCAGTCGGTTACAAAGGATTTGATGCCTCTTTCTTTTTCCAGGGTTCTGGCCGCCAGTCTTTTTGGTTGGATCAAAAAAGGATTACTCCTTTTATGGATGGAAATGCCGGAGAGAGTGATGATGACGGCCTTACCGGACAGAATCAGGTCTTACAGGTTATCGCAGGTAACTATTGGTCGGAAAATAACCGTAATCCGTATGCTTTCTGGCCTAGATTATCAAATCAAACTGTTGCTAATAATAATCAGACAAGTACTTGGTTTATGCAGGATGCAACTTTTCTTCGTCTGAAGTCGGTTGAGCTTGGTTATACGTTTCCGAGAGATCTGATCAAGAAGATCAAAGTACAGAACTTCCGCGTTTATGTTAGTGGAACGAATCTCTTGTGCTGGAGTAAATTCAAACTATGGGATCCGGAAATGGCTGGTAATGGCTTTGGGTACCCGATTCAGCGTGTTTTCAACGTTGGTATTAATTTGGGATTCTAAAATAATTAAATCAAAAGAAGATGAAATCAATATATAAATATATTTTATGCACATGTGTGGCTGTTGTTACGACTTCCTGTGATTTCTTGGATGTTGTTCCGGACAATATTGCAACAGAAGAGCATGCTTTTGCGGATCGTTATACGGTAGAAAAGTATTTGGCAACCTGTTATTCGAAATTTCCGGCTTCTGCCGACAGAAATGCAAACCCTGCTATATTCGGTGCTTTGGAAATGATTATGAATACGGAATATAATACAGAAAAGGGAATGCAGTATGGATTAGGTTATGATAGTTCGACTAGCGCTCTTATCAATTATTGGAGTAGCGGGTTGTATGCCGGTATTCGTGAGTGTAATACCTTTATGAAAGGAATTGTTAATGTAGAGGACTTGGATGAATATGAAAAACAACGTATGATCGCAGAGGTAAAGCTGATAAAAGCTTATTTGCATTTTTATTTGTTGTCTTATTATGGTCCAATTTGCCCGTTGCGTGAAAGTCCGCCAGTAAATGAATCAACGCAGGGAGTCCGTGTTTATCGTGAAAAAGTGGATGACTGTTTTCAGTATATCATGGATTTGCTTAATGAGGTGGTAGACAGTGAAAGTTTGCCATTGATCTTAACTAATCCGGCAACGGAATTAGGTCGTTTTACTCGACCAGCAGCTTATATGCTAAAAGCAAAAGTGCTGTTATATTGGGCGAGTCCGTTATTTAACGGAAACACAGACTATAATAGTTTCCTGGATCACAATGGTGAACCGTTCTTTAACCAGGTGTATGATCCTGCACGTTGGACGGCTGCCGCGGATGCTTGCAAAAAAGCTGTAGAGGTATGTGAATCGGCAGGTGTACGTTTATATCAAACATCAGATTATATCGCAACGAAACCATTGTCCGACCAAACATTGTTGGTCCAGACATTAAGAGGGGCAATCAGTCACAGATGGAATCCCGAACTTATCTGGAGTAACACGGCATCAGTTGCTGGCGGTGGATTACAATCTGAATGTTTTACTTATTTTGAGACATCGGTATCACTTACTAATGTTTTACAAAAGATGAGTGTTCCATTGTCTACAGTTGAACGGTTTTATTCGAAAAATGGAGTGCCTGTTGAAGAAGATAAAACATACGATTATACGAATCGTTATGCCTTGCGTACGGGAGACGAAGAACATCGCTATTATATTCAGAAAGGTGAACAAACTGCGGCTTTGAATTTTGATCGTGAGCCTCGTTTTTACTCTACCTTGGGTTTTGACAGGGGAAAATGGTATGGAAATTCTTATAAGAATCTACCGGACGATGATGCTGAATGTTTATATCCTAAAAATCGTTTCGGAGAATATTCTTCTGCTGGAAATCCGGGGCAGTATAATACAACCGGTTATTGGCCGAAAAAGCTGGTTTCTATTAACTCTTCTTTCCGGGATGCTAATAGTATCACTTGGGAATCTTATCCTTTCCCGGATATGCGTTATGCTGATTTGTTATTAATGTGCGCAGAAGCTCTGAATGAATCGAAAGATGCACCGGATGCAGAAGTATATAAATATATAGATATGGTGCGTGAACGAGCTGGCTTGAAGGGAGTTGTTGAATCTTGGAACAAATATTCGGATCAACCGGACAAACCAGCAACTAAAGAAGGAATGCGCGCTATAATCCAACGTGAACGTAAAATAGAGTTAGCGTGTGAAGGTGTTTATTATTGGGATAGTCATCGTTGGAAAACCGCTCAGACAGAACAGAATCGTACTATCGAAGGATGGAATATAAATGCATCAGATGTTGAAGGTTATTATACACCGACAGTCGTTTATGAACAATCTTTTGAATATAAAAACTATTTCGCTCCCATACCTGAATCGGAATTGGTAAAGAATCCGCAATTGATTCAGAATCCGGGATGGTAATTATTAATCTGTATTATTTATGATAAAGATATGAATACTAGATATTTTAAATTAATATTGTTACTTCCGTTTTTATTTTCTTGTTCAGAGAAGGAACAATTACCGATCAGTGAGAGTTTAGGTAAGCCGGAAGTTGTTACAAACGTTGTGATTGAACCTGTTGCCGGTGGAGCTGCCGTTTCATATAAAATCCCTAATTCGGAAGACTTGTTGGCGGTAAAATGTGTATATACGGCAACCAATGGTAAAGAGTATGAGGTGACAGCTTCATACTATGAAAATAAATTATTGATTCAGGGATATAATGATACATCGGAACATACGGCAACCCTTTATGCCGTGAATCGTGCCCAGGAATTATCGGATCCGGTAGAGGTGAAGTTTACTCCGTTGGAGTCATCTTTGACAAAAGCTGTCAAGACAGTAACCATCGAACAAGATTTTGGAGGCGCTCGTTTTACTTGGAGAAATCCGGAAAAAGCACCTCTTAATATTGAGTTTTTAGGACCTGATTCCACGGGACAGATGTCTACCTTGAATATTATGACAAGTGACGTTGATCAAAATGTCTATAATATTCGTGGTTATGCTCCGGTTTTGAATAATTTTTCCATGATATTAAGTGATAATTATGATAATTATTCGGATACGATCACGGCTGAAGTGACTCCTTTGTTTGAAGAAAAATTAAACAAGAAAAATATGCGCGTGATGAATTTGGCGAATGATAAAAGTTTGACGAACTGGGAGGGTAGAGATGCTTATATATTAGATGACGATCATAACACATTCGGGTGTTTTATTACGAACGCTTTACCGGGTGCCCCTGCGACTTTCGATTTGGGAACTGTTGCAAAGTTAAGCCGTTTAGTTATACATCAGCGAATTTATAATTTTGGAGCGAATATTGCTTACGGACATGGTAATCCAAGAACATTTGAAGTTTATGTTTGTGACCATAAACCGGATCAAAGCGGAGATTGGAGTGAATGGACCAAAGTGATGGATTGTGAGATAGTGAAACCCTCCGGCTCTCCTGGCTCCACAGTGACGGATCTGGATATGGATGTAGCTAAAAACGGTCATGAGTTTTCTTTTGATTTATCGCAAGTTCCGGTACGGTATGTCCGTTTGGTTTTTATGTCAGCTTTTGGAGGAGCCACATTCTCGAATATAGCCGATGTTGACTTTTATGGAAGTATCGAGGAATGATGTATATACCAACCATTTAATAAGAATAAATTATGAAAAGAATATATAGCTTAGTGGCATTTGCCGTATCTGTTTTGTTTTTCACTTCTTGTGATGACTTTATGGATGTACATAAAGAGTATATCGAGGGCGGCGAGATCATTTATGCTCCTAAACCTGACTCGGTGAATTTTATTGCCGGTGAAGGTCGGATTTTATTCAACTGTCGTACTTACAATGCTCCGAATGTCCGGTCTGTAGATGTGTATTGGAATGATAGACTCGATTCTTTGATTATCCCGGTTGAATTGAGTACCGGTTATGACAGTATTTCCGTCATATTGGATAATATGGAAGAAAAGTCTTATACCTTTAATATACAAACAACAGATAATTTTGGACATAAGTCTTTGTTTGTAACTAGTTTTGGTACTTCTTATGGTGATACTTACCGGGCTACGTTGAACGATCGCGGTATAAAGAGTTTGTCTCTGTCGGATAAGGAAGGAACTATCGAATGGTATTCTGCACCTCTGCATTTGGTTCGCAACGAAATACGCTACATAAAAAACGATGGTTCACAAACGACCGTAAAAATACCATCTATTGATAATTTGGCCAAATTACCGGACGTAAAGCCAGGTTCAACTTTTGAATACAGATCTTTGTATATTCCGGAAGAAGTAGCGATTGATACATTTGCCACTGCATGGAAAGAATATGAAACTCCTTTCCCGACAGAATATAAACACGACCGTAGTTCATGGGAGGTTTTATCTGTTTCTGATGTTTCTACGTCGGAAGGTGACAGTTCTTCAATTACAATACCCGGATCTATAGATATGAAAGGGCGTTATCTGAAGTTGTTACTTTCGGATAGTAATCGTGAACCCTATACGAGTGTAGCTGAGGTCTATGTTTATGGTAAATAGGGAAACAGAACCCGAAGTACTATAATCGATCAAATAAAGGGCCATTCTTAATAGTAAGTTAAGGATGGCTTTTTTATTATGCCTGTAGTTCCGATTTTGATGCATTTCTTGCAAATTAGTTCCGAATAAAAGTCTTATGTTTATACTATAGTCAGGGCCGAAAAGAATAAATGTCGTTAATTTGCACATGTAAATTGTATTAATATCATTTAAACACAAAATACCTATATGAATGTAAGAAAACTATTTTACTTACTGGTTTCGGTTTTATGCCTGCAATCAGTTTGTGCTGCGGATTTTACTGTTCCGCGTCTTTCCCCTTTACCCATCAAGGTGGAAAAGCAGAAAGTACCTTTAGCAGGGAATTGGCAGTTTACCCCTTCTCCCGAAAAAGAATTCTGGAAGAAAGGAAGTGTTAGTAACTGGAAGAACATAGAGGTTCCCGGCGAATGGGTGATGCAGGGTTTTGAAGTCGAGAAGGGGAAGGCCGCCGGTTATTTCCGTACGTTTACTATTCCTTCTGCTTGGAGTGGGCAACAGATCAAGTTGCGTTGTAACGGCATATACAGTGATAGCCGGATTTATATAAACGGAAAAGAGGCCGGTTCTCATTTAGGTGGTTTTACGGCTTTTGAACTGGATGTGACGGATTTGGTGCAGGTAGGAAAAGAAAACCGTATTGCTGTCTCTGTCATTTCGGAAAGTCTTGCCGATTCGACATCCAGTGCTTCGCAATATGCCGTTCATCCATTGGGTGGTATAACAAGAGATCTTTATCTTTTTGCCTTGCCCGAAGTGAATCTTTCGATGTTCCATGCCAGTACATCTTTCGATACTTCTTATGTCGATGCCGTATTGAAGACTAATATTGAAATAACGAATGAATCGTCTGCCGTAAAATCCGGTTTGTCCCTTCATTTTACGTTGAAAGATGCAAATGGAAAAGAAATACAACTGAAAGAGAATGCTCGTCCGGTTCAAAACATGGCGGTGGGAGCGACGGAAAAGGCTGAAATATCTTTTGATATAGCGAAGCCGGAAAAATGGGATTCCGAGCATCCTTATTTATATACGCTCACCTGTCAGTTGAAAGAGGGAAAAAAGGTGTTGCATGAAACTATGCGCCGTGTCGGTTTCCGCCAGGTGGAAGTTCGCGGAAACCAGATGTTCATTAATAATATGCCGGTAAAACTTCGCGGAGTATGCCATCATGAGGTCATGCCGTTGCGGGGGCGTTCCGTGAATGACGATATGTGGCGGAAAGATGTGGAACTATTCCGCCGTGGAAATGTAAATTATTTCCGAACCTCTCATTATCCACCCGATGAAGCCTTGCTGGAAGCCTGTGATGAATTGGGAATGCTGGTAGAAGTGGAAGCCCCTTTCTGTTGGGCACATAACACGAATGTACCGGAAGATATGCACGATGCTGTATTGGTGAACCAGCATGTCGAGATGGTAAACCTGAACCGCAGCCATCCTTCCGTTATTATGTGGTCGTTGGGAAATGAATCGTTGAAGTATGCCGAATATTTCAAAAAGGCGGGTGAAGTCGTGAAACAGATGGACCCGACACGTCCGCGTATCTTTAGCCAGTGGGGTCCGGATGCCGATAACGGCGAACTTGAAGTTACCAATCATCATTATCCCGGACCGACCGGACCGGATAAATACCGTAACAGCAAGCGTCCGGTTACTTTTGACGAATTTTGCCATCTGAATGCTTATAACCGCCTGGAACTGGCTGCCGATCCGGGACTTCGTAGTATGTGGGGACCTTTGTTGGATAAAATGTGGAATGACATGTATCATAGCCAGGGTGTTTTAGGTGGTGCGATATGGGCAGGTATAGACGATACATTCTTTTTGCCGGGAGAAAAGGCGGTCGGTTACGGAACTTGGGGACCGATAGACGGATGGCGGCGTGAAAAACCGGAATATTGGGGAATGAAGAAAGCCTTTAGTCCGGTTAAGATCATACAGAAAGGAAATATGTCGGCCGACGGTATTGTCCGTTTCCATGTGGAGAACCGTCATAATTTCAGTGATCTGTCGGAATGTTCCATCGAGTGGAAAGCCGGAGGAAAGAGCGGCAGGATAACAACCGATGTTGCTCCCCGTTCGGAGGGAGAGTTCGAGGTTCAGTTACCGGAATCTTTACGGAATACGGAGATGCTTGAATTGACAGTCACCGGCGTTCGTGGTTTTGTGATCGATGAATACTGTTTCCGTATTTTGCCGGAACAGATCAAGCCGCAGGAACAGGGGCAGTCAGGAAAACTGTCTTGTCAGGAAAAAGCCGATGTTATCGAGATTCAGTCAACAGGAGGAGCATTTACTGTGGATAAGCGCAACGGATTGTTGTCTGCCGGTCAGGGAGGAAATACTATATTGTTGCAATCTCCAGCTTTGATGGTACTGCCGTTGAACGGAGATGGTGAAGGTGTCCAGATGATCGGTAAAGACCAGAAGTTCAAGCCATATAACCCAGTCTGCGAAAATTGGGTAGCTCAGTCTGTTACCTGCCTGCCGGGCGATGAGCTTATTAGCATAAAAGTAAAAGGAATTTATAAAGAAGCCGAAGGCATATTTGAGTATCGTTTTCATAAAAATGGAGAAGTCACTTTTGTCTATGACTTCACTATGCTTCAGGATATATCTCCGAGACAGACAGGACTGGTATTTTCCTTGCCTTCTTCTTTCACTCATCTGGATTGGAAACGGAAAGGATATTGGAACGTGTATCCGGAAGATCATATAGGAGCATTGACGGGACAAGCAGAAGCATTCGATTCCTCATTGCCTGTATCCGGACTGGCTGGTCCTTCCAAACAGCCTGTAAAATCCTGGTCGTATGATCAGACGGCAGCCGGTTCAAACATGTTTCGTTCTACGAAGGAGAATATTTACTCAGCCTGTCTGAAAGACAAATCAGGACAATCTATCACCGTGAAATCCGATGGAACGCAGTATGTCCGTGCCTGGATAGAGGGTGATGCGATTCGTTTATTGGTTGCCGATTATAACAATCCGGGAAAGGAAAACTTCCTGATTCCTCATGCCGAGAAAGAATACAGGCCGTTGCGAAAAGGTGATAAAGTACAGGGGAAGGTAACGGTTTCTTTTCATCCGTAAAGACAGATCTAAGATACCAGAAAAAAGGTCCGGTGTTTTGAAATGTTAAGACAGGACTTTTAATTACGAAATAAGGGACTTTTGAATTCAAAGGTCCCTTATTTTTTTCAGAGAATAATACTATAAATAGATGCTTTTACAGGCATAATAAGGAATGATGTAAAAAATAATCAACGAAACAGTGTCGTAATTGTAATGTGTTTTATATCTTTACGATTGATTTAAAGGATGCATATTCTATTTTTTTCAAAAAAAATGCCTGTATCTTTATATTTTATTTTTAAATTATTTATTATATATAATATAAGGAATCGCGATCGTTACATCGGGCAAAAATAAAACTAATTTCAGTAGGTGGTCTAAATAGCTTATTGATAGATTGTTAAATGTGAATAGGAAATTGCACCGTTTACATCGGGAGTTACATCGTAATATTTGTTAATAAAATTTGATGCTATGGATGAGTTCCGATCTGTTAATGAGAAGCTGGCAATCGATTTGATGGGATTGCCTTACGTGAAAATTCCGCGTTATACCCTGAATTTGCTAAAGTGTCCGGCTACTCGCCAATTGGGGCAGCTTCATATATTGTTATTCGACATTTGTTTTTTTGCCGATGGCTATGCCAAATTGAACGGACGGAAGGTTCCATGCAAAAGAGGAGAGTATGTCGGTACGCAACAGGAATTAGCCGACTTGTCAGGTATCAACATCGGTTCGATCAATCGCCTGATCCGCAAGTTGGAAGCCCTCCACCTGATCTCCGTTACTAAAATACAGGGAGGGAGTTTAATAAAAGTACATGGTTATACAACTCTGATCGCTGCTCCGGAAGTAAAAGATGCTTCTCAGAAAGAGAATGGAAAACAATCTGCCGGCAATCTCTTTTCCGAAGCCGAAGGGCTTTATGGCAACCGGATAGACCGGATAAATTAGAATAATTTCATTTCGTCTTTAGCAGATATGAAAAAATACATATCTTTACGAAATAAAATGTAATCACACTTTTGAGGTATGAGGAAAATTATCACCTGTTTATATAGCTATTTATCTGAGCATTTTGGTGATAAAAATGAATGGGTAGAATTCGGGGTGATAGATCAGACCGGATTAAGACTTCATATCCCGGTGGGCTTAAAGAGAAATATTGTTCGAGGCTTTAATATATATAAATTGCCTGAATTTCTCAGGCTATATCCAAAGGTAGAAATGCAACAGTGTGGAATAGATAAATTTAACTATTTTAGCACTTGTTCTTTAGTTTCGGGAACTTTCTTTTGTCCTCTGGTAGCGATATATTGTTGTTATGTAGCCTCTTTTTGTTTTCTGTCTGAGTTTTTTTATAAAAACGCGGTTCATCTAGAACTTTGGTAATTGAGTGTGAAAATCCAGTCAACTTCCTTATTAATCTAGTTTTATAATGAATATAATAGGGTGCTTTGTCTGTTAATCCGGATAAAGCAGTATCTCTTTCTATAAATTTATACCATGCTTTATAATTTTCAGACAAGAAATCCTTGTACTTCCAGAAAAAATCCTTCTTTTTAACAACAAACTCATATTCTATATAGCCAATGAATATTAATATAGTACATAGTTCTAGATGAACTATGGTTTATACGTCCTCTGACTTATTACGGTTTTTGGTGTGTTTCAATCTTTTGTCCACAACACTTAAACCTTTCAAAAGCATGAGTTCAGAGAAAGATATATATGAAATAGCAGCTTTGGGGACACTCTTCAAACGCTTTTATAAGCCTTTAAGGACATATGCGTTCCGTTTTGTAAATGATACGGACCTTGCGGAAGATATTGTGCAGGACACTTTTTTCGAACTTTGGCAAAGACGCGATTCGATCGAATTTGAAGGTGCGGTAAAATCCTATTTGTTCAAATCGGTATACAACAGGTCCATCAATGTGATGCATAAAAAATATCAGAATAAAGAATATTCATTGGATGATAGTAATGAAAGCGATATCCTTGAACAATATATGTCCGCTAATATTCTGAACTCGGAGCAAAGTTTACTTTTAAAAGAACTGGAAGCCGAAATAAACTTATTTATAGATACATTATCACCGCAATGCAAGAAAATATTTTTACTCAGCCGTTCATACGGTTTGAAGAATCGTGAAATAGCCGAACAATTGGAAATCAGTATAAAAGCTGTTGAGAAACAGATAAGTAAAGCATTGTCAGGACTGAAAGAACATTTGATTGAAGAGGGGTTGATTTCATTGCTTATTTTATTGTCGGGAATATCTTAACGTAAAGACGAATA
This sequence comes from Parabacteroides caecihominis, assembly GCF_023656785.1. NCBI lineage: Bacteria > Pseudomonadati > Bacteroidota > Bacteroidia > Bacteroidales > Tannerellaceae > Parabacteroides > Parabacteroides caecihominis. The sequence goes on along the minus strand of NZ_JAMOKS010000020.1, from coordinate 38,041 downwards.
AAAAATATTTCAAATAGAGGGTAGGGTAAAACCCTGAAATTTTGTACTACTAATAGAATGGAAAATATGGAGAATTTTACAACTGATATAAATTTTATAATAATCCGTTACCTGGACGGTTCGGCAAGCCTGGAAGAGAAAAGACAATTGCTTCAGTGGCTGAAGGAATCGGAAAAGAACAGAAGTGATTTTACGGATACGAGAGATCTGTGGCTTTCGTGTAATGCTTCTGCCGACAATGAACTGGAAGTGGATATTGCTCTCGACAGGTTGAAGATGCGTATTATGAACGAACATGAACGGATCGGGAAGAAAACCCGGCGATCATTTATCCGTTGGTACCAGGCTGCTGCCGTTTTGCTTGTTTTGTTCGGATTGTACTTTTGGTTGAGCATTGAACAGACGGAACCGAAACTGATGGTACAGAACCAGCTGATAACGGCTAAAGGCAGTAAAGGTAAATTTACTTTACCGGACGGGACGGTTGTCTGGCTGAATTCGGAGAGCCGCCTGGTCTATCCCGATCAGTTCGCTGATGGCAAGAGAACGGTCAATCTGGTCGGAGGCGCTTATTTTGAAGTAGTAAAGGACGAAAAAAAGCCGTTTATCGTAAAAGCGGGTGATGTGGACGTGGAGGTGTTGGGTACGAGTTTTAATATATCGAGTTATCCTTTTAAAGATAATATAGAGACGGCTTTATTGAGTGGAAGCGTAAAAATATCCGGTCCTTCCGTTCGCAAGGAGATCTATTTGAAACCGAATGAAGTATTTGAATATAAGAGGGACCTCCATGCCGTATCGGTAAAATCGGCCAATGCAAGTTTATATGCCGATTGGATCAAAGACCGGCTTGTTTTCGATAATCGTCCTTTGTCCGATATTCTGATCAGTATGGAGGGATGGTATAATATGGATATTGTGTGTCCGGAAAAATTTGCTGAATCGACTTATATGTCTTTTACAATCCGTCAGGAAGATATCGACGAGATATTGAGGGCTATGAGTTTTATCATTCCGATCAGCTATCAGATAAAAAACGGGAAGGCATTTATTATGCCAAAGTAATAGAGTATTAACCTTAAAAAAGAATGCTTATGAGACCAGACACGTAGAGAAAAAGAAAATAGGCGAATGCGGTAACATTCACCTATTCCGAAGATTTTAATTAAACAATCACATCACCTCTGGCAGGGAATGGGATACATGTCTAACTAGAAAAATCCATGTAAAAATATGAATAAATTTTATGGGAAGGGCTTATTATGTCCTTTCTTAACAGAAATAAACTTTCGGGGAATGAAAATAGTCCTGATTTTGTTAACCGTCGTGCTGTTTAAGGTTTCTGCTGTAGAAACTTATGCTCAAAGCACCAGAATTGATTTGAACATGAAAAACTCTACCGTCAAAGAAGTTTTGAAGGATATCGAGAGTAAAAGTGAATTCACCTTTTTTTATAATGACAAAGCAATCGATACCAACCGTAGGGTAAGTATCCATGTGGCAAAGAAACGGATCGATGAAATCCTTACCGTGATCTTGCCCGAGTGTTCTTATAAGGTAGAAAACAAAAAGATCATCATTGTTCCGAAAACGTTGGAAGATGTTGCTGCCGCACAACAGCAGGGAAAGAAACTGACCGGTAAAGTGGTGGATCATAACAATGAACCGATCATAGGTGCTGCTGTAGCCGTCACCGGAACAACGATCGGTACGGTAACGGATATCGATGGTAATTTTACATTACAGGTTCCGGATAATGCAACCTTGCAGGTTTCTTATATCGGATACCAGAGTTTCCATGAAAAAGTAGGAAACCAGACGAATTTAATGATCACACTGAAAGAAGATACGCAGTTGATCGATGAGGTTGTGGTAGTAGGTTACGGTACGCAGAAAAAAGTGAATCTGACCGGTGCCATCACTTCCGTGAAAACGGATGATCTGAACAAGATCCCGACCTCTAACTTGTCTAATACGCTGGCGGGACGTGCTCCGGGTGTAACGGTAACAACTACTTCCGGTATGGCGGGTGCTTCTTCCAAGATCCGTATGCGCGGTAGTTTTGGTGAACCTTTGTTCGTTATTAATAATGTAATCAAAGATAAAGCTGCCTTTGATGCCCTGGACCCGAATGAGGTAGATAATATCAGCTTCCTGAAAGATGCGGCCAGTGCTTCTATCTATGGTTCGAAGGCTGGTAACGGCGTTGTACTGGTAACAACGAAGGGTGGTAAGAACCAGAAACCGGAATTCCAGTACAAGGGTGTTTTCAGTGTCTCCAATACGACCCGTTCTTTGCAGGATTATTCGGCAACCGATGAGCTGATCTGGGCAAACCGTGTAGCGGAAACCAAAGGGCTTCCGGCACCTTACGGACAGGAGATATTCGATTATTTCGCTGATAAGAGTTATAATGTTAATGATTACGTATGGAGAAATCCGTCTTCCCAGCAACATAATATCAGTGTCAACGGAGGTAGCGATCGTATTACTTATTATATGATGCTGGGCTTCCATGACGAGAACGGTTCTTATAAGAAACTGGATTTCAAGAAATACAATTTCCGTTCCGATATTACGGCGCATGTTTCCAAACGTTTCAATGTGAACTTTAACCTGAGCGGTAACCAGAAGGAATATAATCGTTTTTATTGGCCGTATGATAATGTGGACGACTTTAATGTGCCTGATTTTTATCGTACAACTTTCAACTGGACTCGTTTATACCCATTTTATGTGGACGATAACGGTAACCCGACGACCGATACGAATGCCAATCCGGTGACAGCCGGTTCATGGAATCCGGTCGATATGGTACTAGGTAATCGTTATCAGAAAACAACAAGACGGACGATCGACGGACAGGTTCGTTTTAATCTCGACCTGGGGCAGTTTGTCGATGGATTGAAAACCAGCTTCCTGGCACAATACACGGCTTATGACGAGAATCTGAAAGGCTTCCTGACTCATAACAAAGGATATCGTTTCAAGAGCGCGAGTGCGGAAAATAAATTTATTCCGGCAAAGGTCGATCCGAATGATATGGTTGTTCACAACCTGAGTTCCAATTATGAAGGTATCCGTGAGATGGTCAAACTGGATCATTCTTATCAGATCAACTGGTTCCTGCAATATGACAAGGTATTCAATAAAAAACATGCCGTATCCGCTTTATTGGTGTATGAACAGTCTGAATCAGGCGGTAAGACGCTGAACGGTACAGCCGACGATATGCTTACTACATCGATCGACCAGATATTTGTCACCTCCAGCGATACACAGCGCCGTTACTTCAACGGTAGCGAATGGGAAAAGGCACGCCAGTCCGTTGTAGGACGTTTCAACTACTCATATGCAGATAAATATATTGCAGAATTTTCTTTCCGTGAAGATGGTAACTATAAATTTGCTCCGGGTGAACGTTGGGGATTCTTCCCTTCAGGTTCTGTTGCATGGCGTATGTCGGAAGAAGGTTTCATGAAGAATATTTCATGGTTAAGCAACCTGAAGATCCGTGGTTCTTACGGTACGACCGGTGATGATAATAACTGGGACGGCGAAGACAATATCGCTGCCTTCTTGTGGCGTGAGTCGTATAAGAACGGAACCGGTTTCATTTTCGGTGATAACTACCAGAATGGCCTGACGGTAGGTAGTACGGCTAATCCGTATATTTCATGGGCAAAACTGGAAGTCTATGATATCGGCCTTGATTTCGGTTTCTTCGATAATCGTCTGAGTGGTGAGTTCGACTACTTCTATAAAAATAAGAATCATATCCTTAGAGCCCGTAACCGTGTTATTCCAGGTACTTATGGTGCCAGCCTGAGTAACGAGAATTATGCAGAGCAGGATTGGAAAGGTACTGAAGTTTCTTTGAAATGGTCGGATACATATCGTTCTCTGGATTACAGTGTATATGCTAACTTGGGTTATGTGAAAGATACCTGGAAAGTATTGGATGAAGCTGAAGGGCTGGAAGCATGGAGAAGTGCGATCGGTCATCCGAATACCCGTCTGCAGGGATATCTCTGCGAAGGCATTATTCGTACACAGGAACAACTGGATGCGCTTCCTGAAGGCTTTACACAATTCGGCCGTAAACCGATTCTAGGTACATTCCTGTTCAAGGATATCCGCGGTTCCAACTATTCGGAAGGTGCCGACGGAAAAATCGACAGCAATGATAGGACGTATCTCTCTGACAAGGGAACTCCCCGTATCAACTATGGTTTCGGTTTCAATCTATCGTGGAAAGGTATCACGTTGGATGCTCACTTCCAGGGAGTAGGAGCTTACGACCGTATGCTGAAGACCAAGAATGGTGACGGCGTATTCCAGACAGGTGATAAACCTTACTTCGAATTATGGACCGGCGATGTCTGGAGACCGGATAATGTAGATGCGAAATATCCGCGTGTAAGTGGCGAATGGCAGGAAGAATACGGTGCTGCCGGTTCTACTTACTGGATGAGGAACGGAGCTTATCTGCGTTTGAAGAATCTGAATATCGGTTATACATTACCTCGTACGTGGTTTTCGAAACTGGGTGTGAGCAATGTGCAGTTGTTCGTTAATGCAACTAACTTATTCTGTATCTCAGGCATGGACGAAATGGATCCGGAACAGGATACGTTGGATTCTTATCCTCTGATGAGAACATATACAGGTGGTTTAAGTATTAATTTCTAATAGATTATTTAGTAGTATGAAAAAGATATATGCAGTAATAGCCGCAAGCCTTTTAGCTTTTTCCGGTTGTAATGTGCTGGATACAAAAGATTTGAGTAATTATGGCCCGGATGTGTGGAATGATTCGAAGCTGACATCGGCGTTCCTGACCGATATATATGGGAATGTATTGAATTTAACCTGGCCCCGGGATGGCGGAAATTCGGATGAATGCCTGGGTATTATGGGAAAAGATGCCGTACAACCGAATAATTCGTCGTTTAAGTTCTGGCCTTATACCAGCATCCGTAATATTAATACGTTGTTGAAGAATGTAGATGAAGGGACGTTGCCTGAGAGTGAAAAGAATTTGATGAAGGGACAGGCCTATTTTATGCGTGCGTTCCAGTATTTTAAGATGGTCCGTCTGCATGGAGGCGTTCCCATTATCAAAGAACCTCAGTCGTTGGAAGATGATTTGAATGTGAAGCGGAATTCGACTGCCGAATGTTTCGAATTTATCCTTTCCGACCTGGATGAGGCAGCTAAGCTTTTACCGGTCAAAAACTCCGGGGATAGTTACGGACGCATTGATCAGTGTATCGTAGCTGCCTTTAAAAGTCGTGTCCTGTTATACAAGGCAAGTCCGCAATTTAACCCGTCGAGCCCTTACAACAACAGTTATTGGAAAGATGCTTATAATGCTGCGAAATCGGCAAAAGAGTTGCTGGATCAGAATGGTTACGGACTGGTCGATAATTATACGGATGTCTTTGAAACGAAAAAACATTCGGAAGCGATCCTGCCGATCATATATTCTAATCCTACAAAAGTGAACGGACGTGCGGAAGATGCAGTCCGTCCGCTATCGGAATCGAAAAATGCAACTGGCGGTGACCAACCGACCTGGGGATTAGTTGAATCGTTCCCGATGAAAGACGGTAAGAAAGCCGGTGAATCCGATAAATATTCTTATAACGTACAGGAATTCTGGAAAAACAGAGACCCGCGTTTCGATGCCGTCATTGTTTATAACGGAGGTATTTATGAATTAAGCGGTAAAGCCGGACGTCGTCAATATACGACACCGAACATAGCTAATTCGCTGGACGCTTTCGGATATAATATACAAGGAGAACATCATAACCGTACCGGTTTATATTGTAAGAAAGGAATCATGGAAGAGCTTCCGGTAGCACAGGTTACTCTGAATGATGTGGACTGGCTCGAGATCCGTTATCCGGAAATTATGTTTAACTTAGCGGAAACTGCCAATGAGAACGGAAGTACGGCCGAAGGCTATGAAACGCTGGTCGCTATCCGTAAACGGGCAGGTATCGAACCGGGGGTAAACAATCTGTATGGGTTGAAAGCCGGAATGTCACGGGAGGAAATGCGTTTGGCTTTACTGGATGAGAAACGTATCGAGTTCTGCTTTGAAGGCCAGCGTTTCTGGGATTTACGCCGTCACCGTATGCTGCATACTTATCTGAACGGACAGCATAAGTACGGTATTCTGGCAAATGTGAAAGCCGGCATCGATATGACTGATGCGATGAACCGGGCAGCTAGCTACACTTTGATGCCGGAGGAATTCGATTATCAAGTGATCGACCTGATCTTCCAGAATCCTACGGGTGAAGATGCCATGTACATGCCTGAATCTTACTATTTCTTCCCGATCAGTAAGGATGAAATAGAAAAGAATCCGAATCTCGATCAGAATAAGGACTGGGGAGGCAGTTTTGATCCTGTGTTATAATTAGATTCTAAAATACGTAAGACGGATTCTGGTTTACCTTAATGAGTAAGATACCGGAATCCGTTTTTTTAATACTGACCTATCAAATGAAAACATACTTTATATTTATAATCGGCATATTATTATGCGTACTGTCTGCCTGTCAGAGACAGGTGATGAGTTTTGAAACGGATACGTTCAGACTGGTTATCGATGCGAATGGGAATATATCTTCTTTACTGGATAAGACGCATCATAAAGAATATTTATCTTCCGGGCAACTTTCACCATTGCTGGTAATCCGTGTCGGCGGGGAGTATGAAAATCCGGCAGGTGCATCCTGGGATGAAGGGGAAGGCATTCTTTTGCTGACTTACCCGAAGAATCAGGTCGCTTTATCAATAGCAACGGGGCAGAAGAAAGGGTTTGTTACTTTCGAGGTGCAGGAGGTTCGATCGGATAAAGAGATCGACCTGGTTGTATGGGGACCTTATGCCACTTCCATTAGCCAAACGATAGGGGAGTGTGTAGGTGTTGTTCGTGATAGTCTCTTTGCAGTAGGGATACAAGCGCTGAACCCTAAAACAATCGGCGGTTATCCTTCGACAGAAGATGATATAGATCCGGCATTCGATATTTTTGCAACGACATCATTGGTCGATGTAGCCGATTCGATGAAGGTATTATATCGCGGACAGACTGCCAAACATACGGAGTTTGGTAGTGTTTTACAGGCTTATTGCCGTAACCGGGATCATGAACGGGTTGTTCCGATGTGGGGACATACGCATTATACGGCTCCTGCTTATGAAGATGGCGGTGTGATCGGCAGCAGCATTGCTTTGTTCGGTTGTCCGGCTGATAAGGTGCTTGACCATATCGAAAAGATAGAATTAACGGAAAGTCTGCCGCATCCGGAACTGAACGGTGTTTGGATGAAACGGGCGCCCGAAGCGGCGCAGGCCTATATCATTTATCCGTTCAATGAAAATAATATAGAAGAAGCAATTGCTTTTACCAAACGGACCGGCTTGAAGTACCTGTATCACGGAGGTCCTTTTCTGACATGGGGTAATTTTAAACTTAACCCGTCGGAGTTTCCTACAGGTCTGGACGGATTGAAAGACTGCGTGAATAAAGCTGCACAATCCGGAATTAAATTGGGATTTCATACCCTTTCCAATTTTATTACGACCAACGATGCCTATGTAACGCCTGTCCCGGATAAGCGTCTGGCGAAGGTAGGAAGTTCAATACTGACATCCGGTCTCAGTCCGGATCAGCAAACTATTGAAATAGCAGATCCTTTGTTTTTCAACCAGATGAAAAATAACAGCCTGCATGGTGTGATGATCGGTGATGAATTGATCCGTTATGAACGGGTAAGCGAAACGGCTCCGTGGAAATTACTTAATTGCCAGCGTGGGGCGTGGGGGACGAAAGCTGTAGCCCATTCCAAAGGAGATACGATCGGCAAGTTGATGGATCATGGTTACAAGGTATTTTTGTCGGATACGGAACTGACCAAAGAGATCGCTCGTAATATTGCGGGTATCTTCAACTATACAGGTGTGCAACAGATTTCTTTTGACGGGTTGGAAGGTGCCTGGTCTACCGGTTTGGGACAGTACGGACTGTCGCTGATGATGAAAGAGTGGTATGATAATCTTTTGCCCGAATATCGTAATTGCATTAATGATGCCAGCATGACCACCCATTATAACTGGCATACTTTTACCCGGATGAACTGGGGCGAACCCTGGTATGCCGGATTCCGTGAGAGCCAGATGAACTACCGCCTGATGAACCAGGATTTTTATCGTCGTAACCTGATCCCTTGCATGTTGGGATGGTTTAAATTCGATGCAAATACCAGTATAGAGGATATTGAATGGCTGTTGGCTCGTTCGGCTGCCTTTGATGCCGGTTATACATTGGTTACCAATAAGGAGAGTGTCGCGAATAACGGAGAATCGGAAGCGATTATCAAAGCGATCCGCGAATGGGAAAACGCCCGTTTATGCGGAGCTTTCCCGAAGGAACTGAAAAAGGAAATGGAACATGTTTCCAATGAATACACTTTAACGGAAACTTCTGCGACATCCTGGCTGTTATCTCCGCTTCAGGTTCAACGCTTCAAGCATACTAACAAGATCCTTCAACCCGGTGAACCGGTCGTTTCCAAATGGGAGTTCGAGAATAAGAATGATCGCCAGCCGGTTCAGTTCATTTTAAAAGCGAATGATCGTATATCGGATATCTCGCTGGAGATTGCCAATTATTCTACGGTCCGGTTGGATTGTGTACTGGAAGAAGGGCAATATCTGAAGTATGCCGGAGGAGATTCATTCCTTATTTATGATAGGAACTGGAATGAGATCAAACGCTTCTCCGTAAAGACGGATCAGATGAATATACCGAAAGGGAAAGTCTCTTTTGTGTTTTCTTGTTCCTTTGCTCATCCGGATAACATGGATAAGTATGCTTCTGTTGAGTTTAAAACGGTAGGGGAGGAAATCCGGTTATCTGCCGTAAGGGAAAAGAATAACTGACAACAATCCAGGGCATAGATATGTAGAACGTATAAAGTAAGTTTATTTGCGTATCCTTATAGGGTAAACGGGCTTTTCTACGTCTAGTAATATAAATAATTATAAAGATTTATACCATGAGAATTGTAAGTAAAGTATTTTTGCTTTTTTGTATTTTATCTCTGATGTCTTGTCAGAAAGACCCGCAGATACAGGCTGCTTATGACTTGATCGAACGTATTACTCCGGGTTATAGTCAACAGTTTAGTCTGGAACTGATAGAGCCGGAGAACGGGAGCGATGTCTATGAAGTGGCCGGGGAGAACGGCAAGGTTGTGTTGCGGGGGAACAATACGGTATCGTTGGCAACAGCATATAACCAGTACCTGAAATATCATTGTAATGCCCATGTCTCCTGGTTTGGCGATCAGTTGAATTTACCGGCGACATTACCTGTTCCGGTAGAGACGACACACCGGATAATTAACGGTAAGTATCGTGTCTATTTTAATTATTGTACCTTGAGCTATACCGGTGCCTGGTGGGATTGGGAACGTTGGCAGCGTGAGATCGACTATATGGCTATGAACTCGATCAATACGCCTTTGTCGGTTGTCGGTTTGGAAGGTGTTTGGTATAATACACTGCTTCGTTTCGGTTTTACGGATGAGGAAGCACGTTCTTATTTGGTCGATCCGGCCCATTTTGCCTGGCAGTGGATGCCTAATATCGAAAGCTTTGGCGGACCGCTGCCGAAATCATGGATCGATTCGCATATTGCTTTGGGTAAACAAGTGGTAAACCGTCAGTTGGAATTAGGCATGACACCGATACAACAAGGTTTTTCCGGTGCTGTACCTCGTAAGATGATGGAAAAGTTTCCGGAGGCAAAGATACAGAAACAACCGGATTGGTATGGATTTGAAGGTATCTGCCAGTTAGATCCGCTGGATCCGCTGTTTACGGAACTGGGAAAAGCTTTTTTGGAAGAGGAACAGAAATTATATGGAACCTACGGACTATATGCTGCCGATCCTTTCCATGAAAGCAAGCCGCCTGTGGATACACCTGAATATCTGAATGCAGTAGGGGCTTCTATCCATAAATTGATGAAGACGTTCGATCCGGAGGCGTTGTGGGTGATGCAAGCCTGGAGTTTCCGGAAAGATATTGCATCCGTTGTACCGAAACATGATTTACTCGTATTGAGCCTGAACGGTGCGTTAGGGGGAGAAGATCATTTTTGCAACCATGATTTTGTTGTAGGTAATCTGCATAATTTTGGTGGGCGTGTCAATCTTCACGGAGATTTACCGTTGGTATCATCCAATCAGTTTATGAAAGCGAAACAGGAAACGCCGAATGTGGTAGGCTCCGGTTTATTCATGGAGTCGATCGGACAAAATCCTGTATTTTATGAGTTGGCATTTGAAATGCCGGTTCATCAGGATTCGGTGAAGCTGGAAGAATGGTTGAATAAATATGCGGAACGTCGTTATGGCGCATTTTCGGATGCTGCCAATAAGGCCTGGGAGTTATTGCTGGCGGGTCCTTATCGGGCCGGGACGAACGGGGTCGAGTCCAGTTCGATCATCTGTGCCCGTCCTGCTGTGGATGTAAAGAAGTCGGGACCGAATGCCGGTTTTAATATTCCTTATGATCCGCAATCGTTGATAGAAGCTGAAGTATGTTTATTACAGGATGCGGAACAATTGAAAGGGTCCGGACCTTATCGTTTCGATATTGTAGATGTACAGCGTCAGATTATGTCCAACCTGGGACAGGAAATACATAAAAAAGCCGCCGAGGCATTTAAGAAAAAGGATAAAGAGGCATTTGCTCTGCATTCCGGACGTTTCCTCGAGTTATTAAAAGATGTAGATCTCTTGCTTCGTACCCGTACAGAGTTTAACTTTGACCAGTGGTTGACTGATGCACGTGCCTGGGGAACGACCGATGAAGAACGCAATTTGTTTGAAAAGAATGCCTCTTCACTGGTGACTATCTGGGGCGGACAGGTCGATGTTCGTCAATTCGATTACTCATGGCGTGAATGGACCGGTTTGATCGAAGGATATTATCTGCAACGTTGGAAACAGTTCTATGATATGTTGCAGGGACATCTCGATAACGGAACGATTTACAGGGAGGAAGATGCAAAGATGGATTTAGGGCGTCAGGCTTTCCGTGCGAATGAGTTTTATGATTCGTTGGCTGACTGGGAGTTGGCTTTCGTTGATCGTCCGGGTAAGGCCCGTACTCCGGTAACGGAAGGAGACGAAGTGGCTGTTGCCCGTCGAATGTTGGACAAATACAAACAATTATCAAAAGAATACTACAATGTTGAGAAAACAAATTAAGTATCTGATGGTGTATTCGCTTCTGGCCCTGCCTTGTGTTATGCAGGCACAGGATGATGTAACGAATGCCTTCGATGACTTGAAAAGACAGGGTACGGTGAATGAGCAGGACTCGGAAATGCGCCGTGTGGCTTCATCGGATGCGGTGAAGAGGTTGATACAGGAAAACCCGGAAGCCGGTTACTTCTGTTTTACGGAAAACCGGGAACATGATATCCGTATGACGGATGCAATCCCTGTGCGTTGGGTGGAACGGTCGGTTGATTCGCGGACAAAGTTCCGGGGCGATTGTCTTCCGGGTGAGTTCTATACCTGGCAGGTAGGAATCTTCGCTCCGTATGAAACCTTGTCGGACGTATCTGTTATCTTCTCTGACTGGAAGAATGAAAAGGGAAATAAGATTCCGGCTTCTGCTTTCCGTTGTTTTAACCTGGGAGGGACTGATACGAATGGCAAATCTTTTAAAAAGACGGTGAATGTTTCCAAAGGAAATGTGCAGGCATTATGGATCGGTTCCGATGTACCTGTAACGGCAAGCGGCGTTTATAAAGGTAAAGTTACGATCAAAGCTGCTGATGCCAAACCGGTAGAGATCGCATGTGAATTGACCGTACAAGGTTCTCCCATCGCCAACCACGGAGATAACGAAGGATGGAGGAAAACCCGCCTGCGCTGGTTGGATTCTTCCATCGGTAACGCCGATGAACCGACGGCTCCGTATGTCCCGGTTCAATTACAGAAACAAACGATTTCCTGGTTGGGAGGAACGATGGAACTGTCGAAAGAGGGTCTTCCTCAATCCCTTTCTACCCGTTATGATCAGAGTAACCAGTTGAACGATCAGAGCAATACTCCCGTTCTGGCAGGAGAAATGCGGTTTGTGATAGAAACGGAGAGTGGCGAAGAAGTGCTGAAACCCGGCTCCCTGCGGATCACCGGACGAAATAATGCGTCGGTAAATTGGATAGCTACCCGGAAGAACCGTAATTTTGAAGTACAGTGTTCCGGTAAATTCGGTTTCGATGGTCTGGTCGATTATCAGATACAGGTGAAATCCCTGGGAGACGTGAAAGTAAAGGATATCCGCCTGGAAGTACCTTATACTTCGTATGCTGCCAAATATATGATGGGATTGGGACATAAAGGTGGTTTCCGTCCGGATTCTGTAATTAACTGGCAATGGAATGTCGACAAACATCAGGATAAGATCTGGATGGGAAATATAAATGCCGGTCTGAACTTCTGCTTCAAAGATGAAAACTATGTCCGCCCGCTGGTGAATATCTATTATGGTTTAGGTAAACTGAACCTGCCTGCTTCGTGGGGAAATGCCAATAAGGGCGGTATCGACATTCTGCCCGATAAAGACGGTACAGTCCTGATGACAGCCTATAGTGGTGAACGGACTATGCAGAAAGGTGATGTTCTTCATTATAATTTCAATATGCTGGTTACTCCGGTGAAACCGCTTAACCTGAAAGAACTGGCGGAAAAACGTTTCTACCATTCCAACAGCGATGTGAGTGCCGGTTATATCCCTGCTGCATTGGAAGCAGGTGCCAATATGATTAATATCCATCATAAGAAAGATGTATATCCGTTCATTAACTATCCTTATTATGATGAAGCCGTTCCGGACCTGAAACGTTTTATCTCGGATGCACACAGCAAAGATCTGGATGTCCGGCTTTATTATACGACCCGTGAGTTGACGGTGAAGATTCCGGAGTTATGGGCGTTGCGTAGCCTGGGTAGTGAAGTGATCCATGACGGTCCCGGAAAGGATGCCCGTACGCTGATTCATCGGAACGGTCCTCACGAATGGTTGAACAAGAACCTGACGACTCATTTCATTCCGGCTTGGTATAATGCTTTTAAAGAAGGTAAATATGCCGGCGATATGGATATCTCGGTTATTACTACCCCTGATTCCCGCTGGAACAATTACTATCTGGAAGGTTTGGATTGGATGATAAAGAACCTGGGACTGGATGGTGTTTATATAGATGACAGTGCCCTGGACCATCAGACATTGCAACGTGCCCGCCGTATTATGGATGCCGATGGAAAGCGCCGGCTGATAGATATCCATTCCTGGAACCATATGAACCAGTGGGCCGGTTATGCCAATTCACTGCATCTCTATCTGGAGTTGCTGCCTTATGTAGACCGTACTTGGATCGGTGAAGGTTTCCCTGCAAGCAATACACTGGATTTCTGGCTGGTGGAAATGTCCGGTATTCCTTTCGGCTTGATGAGTGAGACGCTGGATGCCCGGAACCTATTCAGAGGGATGGTTTACGGAATGCTTCCCCGTTTGCCATGGAGTGGAAATCCTGTTCCGCTCTGGAAACTTTGGGATGATTTTGGCATGAAGAATGCACAGATGAGAGGCTATTGGGACGAACGTTGTCCGGTGAAAACGGATAATAAGGACATCCCGGCTACTGTTTATGTGAATGGTGATAAAGCGCTGGTGGTACTGGCAAACTGGACGGATATGCCTCAGACGGCTAAAATCACACTGGACGAGGAGTTGCTCGGATTCAAACCATCTTCTTATATCTTACCTGAGATTAGAAATACACAATGGGAAGGAAAACTGTCTTCCTTGAAGCAATGTGAGATTATGGGAAGAGGCGGAATGATTATTTTACTGGAAAAATAAAGGAATATACAGGGTTGTTCCGATTTGTATAAGTTAAAGGACCGAAAGATACCATTTCGGTCCTTCTTTTTTCTTCGAAGTGTAAAATCCGGTACTGTCTTTTCTCTATCTTTGCTTCAGAACAAGGGAAAGGAATATCATGGATAACAAGACAACAGAACAGTCTCTTTGGGGACTTTTAGAGGGGATAACGGAGAATCTAAAATATAAACGTCTGGCAGATGTCTTTCGTTTCGTCTCTTTCCAGCCGTTTGAAACATTCGGTCCTCACCAGCATCTGCGCATCGAGATCAACTATGTAAAGAAAGGCAACTGCATCCTTCATCTGGAAAACGAAAGTATTAGTTTCAATGAGAACGAGATGATGATTATCTGTTCGAATGTGGAACATACCTTTGAAGCAGGCTCGGAAGGAACGACACTGATGCAGCTGGAATTTCTACCGGAGATATTCTCCCGTTTCAATCCGCATGCACAGGATGAGACAGGCGAGCTGACTCCCGTAACGATCTTTTCGGAAGAGAACCGTCTGATAAAAATCGTGAATAATGTCCGTATCATGCGGGCTGTCCAGCGCATTGTAAACGAGATGAACCTGAAAAATAAATACTATCAATACCTGGTGGTGATGTACTATGCGGAACTGCTGATTCTTATCTATCGTTACATGGATGAATCTTACTTGCCGATTTGTACAAATGAGTCGCTGAAAAAGGCAATTTCCTATATTCGTATGAATTATCAGACCGATATATCCATCAGTGATGTGGCCGGGCAGACCGGAGTAGGCGAACGGTACCTCCGCAAACTGTTTGCACAACACCTGAATCTTTCCCCGCTGGATTATCTGAATCAGATCCGTATTAACAAAGCGATTGAATTGTTGCGCAATACGGAGATGTCGATTAAAGAAATCTGTTTTATCTGTGGGTTCAAATCACCACAATACTTTTCAAGGGTCTTTAAACAGCAGATGGGGATCACGCCGCGGGAAGTTACCAAGTAGTTTCCGTTTTGTACACATTTTCTTCGTAAAAGGTCCTTCCTGCATACGTTGAGATATGAATTTCGGGCTGACTTTTTGTATACTCCGGCTAACTTTGTGATCAGTAATCATTGAATAATTTATACTGATAAACTATATGGATATGAAAGAATGGAATGATGATAAAGCTCTGTTTTCTTTGATAAAGGAGGAGCTTTATACCGCAGTAATCGGTGACATAATGGATAAGATGGGATATACCCGTCAGTTTCTTCCTCCGCAGATTCGTCCGCTCCGTGATGACATGCTGGTGGTAGGGCGTGCTATGACAGTGCTGGAGGCTGATGTGCTGGAACATGGCAAAGAGTGCGGAGAAAATCCGTTGCTGAAACGCTCTTTCGGGTTGATGCTCGAGGCGTTGGATGACCTGAAGGAAGATGAGGTGTATGTTTGCTCCGGTTCGTCTCCCTGTTATGCTTTATGGGGAGAGTTGATGAGTGCCCGTGCTATTCAGTGTAAAGCGGCCGGCGCAGTGGTCAATGGGTATTCCCGTGATACAAAAGGTATTTTGGCGCTCGACTTTCCTTGTTTTTCTTACGGACCTTATGCACAGGACCAGGCACCGAGGGGAAAAGTAATTGATTATCGTGTGCCTATCGAAATGGATGGTGTGCGGATTAATGATGGCGATATACTGATAGGAGATATCGACGGTGTATGTGTCGTACCCCGCAGCATTGAAGAAGAAGTCTTTACCCGCGCCCTTGAAAAAGCCCGCGGCGAGCGTATGGTATTAAAGAAAATTCAGGAAGGAATGAAAGCACGTGATGCTTTCGATCAGTTTGGCATAATGTAATTAAAATCGGAATAGACAATGAAAATCACAGATGTTAAAGTATGGTTGGTACAAGGTATCAAATACAACTGGACGCTACTTAAAATATATACAGACGAAGGCTACACCGGTGTCGGTGAAGCAACCAACTGGCCCGGGAGCCCGATCGTTTTCGAGGCTGCCAAACATGTGGGGCAGCGTATCATCGGCCTCGACCCGATGAAAACGGATTTTATCTGGACAAAACTTTATCGTGACCTGAACTGGATCGGCCCGTATGGAGCCAGCCTGTGTGCTATCAGCGGTATCGACATGGCCTTACTGGACCTGAAGGCGAAAGTGTTGGGTATTCCCTGTTATGAATTGCTGGGAGGTGCTTATCGTAAAGATATTTTGTTGTATGCAAACTATTGGTTTACCGGTGGTGGCCATAATGCAAAAGATTATACGGAGCAGGCCCTGAAAGTAAAAGAGGCAGGATTCACCGGATTGAAATTCGACCCGTTTGCACATACCAATTATTTTTATGGAGAAGACCTGGCCTCGAATCTGACTTTGACAGCCGAGCAACAGGACCTGGCTTTCGATGTATCGAAAGCTGTCCGCGATGCGGTTGGACCGGAGTTCGATATTATGATCGAGACGCATGCCATGCTGAACTACCGCGTGGCAGTGAAGATGGCCGAACGGTTGGCAAAGCTGGATATCACCTGGTATGAAGAACCTGCCGGCCCCGAAAGTTCCCAGACTTTGCGGGCTATGCGTGAACGTATCCCTTCGGATGTGGCCATCTGTGTGGGAGAACGCCATTATACCCGTTTCGGTATTCGTTCTTTGCTGGAAAAACATGTCTGTGACGTGATTATGCCGGATATTACCCGTTGCGGAGGCCCTTCGGAAATGAAACGGATGGCTACGATGGCGGAAGCCTATAATGTGCTGATTGCACCTCACAATCCGAACGGGCCGTTATCGACACTGGCTTCTTCGCATGTGTGTGCTGCGATACCGAATTTCTTCCGTCAGGAGTTTATGTTCAACGATGTTCCCTGGAGAGATACGGTGATCGATCATCCGATTGCCGAAATGGTTTACGACGGTCATCTGCATTTGTCCAATCGTCCCGGCTTAGGCGTCGACCTGGTGGAAGAAGAGATGGAGAAACATCCGGGTATTATTACGAACGCTCCCGATAACTTCTATATTTAAGCGTATGAGTTTTATAATAGACTATACAGATAAAGTGGTGCTTGTAACCGGTGTATCATCCGGCATAGGATTGGGTACGGCTATCGAGTTTGCAAAGGCCGGCGCCCATGTTGCCGGGTGTTCCCGGAAAGAGCCCGGTGATACATGTGCGGTTGCCTTCCGGAAAGCCGTAGAGGCAGAGGGGGTACGGGCTTTATACAGGCAGGCAGATGTGACCTGTCCGGAAGACCTGGAAGCACTGGTTCGGGAAACGGTCGATACTTTCGGGCGAATAGATATCCTGGTCTCCAGTGCCGGAGTGAATGTTTTTGAGGGAGCCGAGGGGTGTACCGAAGAACGTTGGCAGTATAACCTGGATTTGAATCTGGCTTCCCATTGGCGGTTGTCAAAGTTGTGTAAACCTTATCTCGAAAAGAGTGGGGAGGGCGTTATTCTGTTGATGACTTCCAACCATGCGTTCGGTACGATACCCGGATGTTTTCCGTATAGCGTTACCAAGACGGCGATAACAGGACTGGTGCGTAACCTGGCAATTGAATGGGGGCCAGCCATCCGTACGGTCGGTGTAGCACCCGGTTTTATTGATACGGCGGGCAACGATACCTGGTTTGACTCTTTTCCGGATGCGGAACAGGAACGCCGGAGAACGATTAACCTGCACCCGGTTAAACGGATTGGCACGGTGGACGAAGTGGGCGCACTTTGTGTCTATCTGGCATCTCCCAAAGCCCGGTTTATCAGTGGAACGACGATTCTGATGGATGGAGGACGTTCGGCCTTGATGCAGGATGAATTTTAAATGATATTGGAGTGAAGCATATAAAAACATCCCATTAAAAATGCCTCGTTAATCAGAACGGCATTTTCCGGAATGGTCAATAATGCCTATTTGATTAGAAAGGCAATATAATAGATGGTTAATAATGCCTTTTTAATTAGCGAGGCATTTTTAGGGGAAGTCTTCGATCTTATTTTCAGAAAAACATATAGAACATTAAATATTGATACCATGAATACTATAGACCTGGTCATTTTTATCGCCTACTGTGCCCTGATCCTGTTCGTCGGCCTGTTTGTCTCCCGGAAGAAAAAAGGGGAAGAACGGGATGCCGGCGATTATTTCCTGGCGGGGCGCGGACTGGCCTGGTGGGCAATCGGTGCTTCGATTATTGCTTCTAATATTTCGGCGGAGCAGTTTGTCGGCATGTCCGGTTCCGGTTATGCGATCGGGCTGGCAATGGCTACTTACGAATGGATTGCGGCGCTGGGATTGATTATCGTCGCCAAATACTTTATTCCGATATTCCTCGAAAAGAAGATATTTACCATGCCCCAGTTTCTGGAGGAACGCTTCGA
Source organism: Parabacteroides caecihominis (assembly GCF_023656785.1). NCBI lineage: Bacteria > Pseudomonadati > Bacteroidota > Bacteroidia > Bacteroidales > Tannerellaceae > Parabacteroides > Parabacteroides caecihominis. The sequence continues at coordinate 19,685 of NZ_JAMOKS010000020.1, read as the reverse complement.
TAAACGGGTCAAGACTGTTATGGCTGTTTTCTGGCTGGCTGTTTTCATCTTTATCAACCTGACTTCCATCCTTTACCTCGGTGCACTGACGATCGAAAAGGTGATGGGTGTCCCTATGATTTGGGGCATTGTCGGACTGGCGGCTTTTGCCGGAATTTATTCCATTTATGGCGGACTGAAGGCGGTGGCGCTGACCGATGTCATCCAGGTGGTATTCCTTATAGGCGGAGGATTGATAACCACTTATATCGCATTGAATATGCTGGGTGGCGGAGAAGGTATATGGCAGGGAGTCACGAACCTTTATACACAGGCGGAAGATAAATTTCATCTGATTCTCGACAAGTCGCATCCGAGCTATAAGGATTTGCCGGGTATCTCTGTTATTGTCGGCGGACTGTGGGTTGCTAACCTTTATTACTGGGGATGCAACCAGTACATCATCCAGCGTGCTTTGGCGGCCAAATCGGTAGGAGAGGCACAGAACGGTATGTTGTTTGCCGGGTTTATCAAACTGCTGGTTCCTCTGTTGGTGGTGATTCCGGGGATTGCGGCCTTTGCCCTGAATGCCCCGTTGGAGAAGTCGGATGAGGCTTATCCGTGGTTGCTCAGCAATCTGCTGCCGGTAGGAGTGAAAGGGATCGCTTTTGCTGCACTGACAGCGGCCATTGTCAGTTCGCTGGCCTCGATGATGAATAGTATTTCAACTATTTTCACGATGGATATTTACCGCTCTTATTTTAGGAAGGATGCCGGACAGAAGGAGTTGGTGTTGACCGGGAGATGGGCCAGCTTCGGGTCGTTGCTGATTGCGGTATCGATTGCTCCGATGTTGTCGGGGCTGGACCAGGCGTTTCAATATATCCAGGAGTTCACCGGCTTTATCAGTCCGGGGGCATTGGCTATTTTCCTGGCGGGGTTCTTCTATAAGCGGGCGACGGCAAACGGGGCATTGGCTGCGGCTCTCGGTTCGTTTGTGTTTTCTACGCTGATGAAATTCCTTTGTCCCGAATTACCCTGGCTGGACCGTATGGGGGTTGTCTTTCTGCTTTGTTGCGGTTTGATTGTCCTGTTGGGTAGCGGTAAACAGATGAATGAGGAATATACCACCCATCGTCCCGGTTTGTTCCGTACCAGCCGGCTGTTTAATGTGATGTCATTGATTGTCATTGCCATATTGGTGACGTTTTATTGCCTTTGGTGGTGAATATAGAAATAATTGTAATAACATATAATATGAAAAAGATCTTATTACTTGTGGCTTCCTGTTGCTTTATCGGGCAGGGGAGTATGGCTGCCGGTTTGCAGGCTTTGCCGATAGAAGCATCCTATATCATACCTGCTGAAGTAGAGGGAATGAGTTCGTCTTCTCTGCTGTTAAATGGCGACTGGCAATTCCGTTTCGCCCCGCAGGGTAAATGGAATACCGTTCAGGTTCCGGGAGAACTGGCTATGCAGGGATATGCTATCGAACATGATACGCCTTATCTTTATCGTAAATCATTTACCCTTCCGGCCGATTATAAAGGGAAACGGGTCATTCTTCGTTTCGACGGGGTATATAGCCACGCGGTCCTTTCGGTGAACGGGAAACAGGTGCGTGAACATCATGGCGGTTTTACCCGTTGGGAGACAGATGTGACGGAATTTGTACGTCCGGGAAAAAAGAATGAGATACAGCTTGAAATAACCGATCGCATCGATGATATCTCCTATGCTTCGGGGTATGCCCATCATCCGATTGGCGGTATTCTTCGAGATGTAACGGTTTTCGCCTTGCCGGAAACCTGTTTCTACGATTTTGCGGCGGAGACTCATCTCGATTCGTTATACCAGGATGCCGTGCTGAAAGTATCCTATACCGGCAGGATGGCGGGAAATGCCGAAGTGGTCTACAGCCTGACCGACCCCGCAGGTCGGCAGGTCCCTTTGTCACAAAGTATTTTTATATTGAAAGAAGACGGAAACAGTAATGAACTCCCCGTCCGCAATCCGTTGAAATGGGATGCCGAACATCCGAACCTCTATACATTAACGGTTGCGCTTCGAGTGGAAGGTAAGGAAATCAGCCGATTCAGTCAGCAGATTGGTTTCCGTGACGTGAAGATTGTAAAAGACCGTATGCTGGTGAACGGCCTTCCCGTTAAGCTGCGCGGAGCCTGCCGCCACGATATCCATCCGACGCTGGGGCGTACTACAACTGCCGAACTGGACAGCCTGGACGCCCTCCGTTTCAAGCAATCGAATATGAACTTCGTGCGTACTTCGCACTATCCGCCTTCCGAACGTTTCCTTCATTTCTGCGACCGTTTCGGTATCTATGTGGAGAGCGAAACGGCCGTCTGCTTTGTCGATACATACCGCCAGAAGAACTATGCTCCCGGCAGGACGCAGGACAGTGTGGAGTTTGCTCCCCGTTATTTGTCACAATGCCGTGAGATGGTGAAGGCATTCCGTTCGCATCCGTCCGTCCTGTTCTGGTCGATTGGAAACGAGAGTGTGTACGGAAAGAATTTTCAGGATTGCTGGGATTGGGTGAAAGCGACGGATACGACGCGCCCGGTCATTTTCAGTTATCCCGGTTCGGTGGGCGAGAAGAAGCCGATATATGATATTCTCAGCATGCATTATCAGGATGTGGATGGCAACCTGAATCAATGGGGACGTGCGACGCGTAATTACCAGGGGCACGGCATCCCGGCTTTGTTCGATGAATGGGCGCACCCGGCTTGCTATACCTATAAGACTTTGCAGGATGACCCGAACATCCGTGAGTTCTGGGGAATCTCTATCGATAAGATGTGGAGCGGCCTGTTTGATGCCCCCGGAGGTTTGGGCGGTGCGATTTGGGGATATATCGACGAGACGTTCATGCTGCCCGAACCGAAGATGGGTACTTCTTTCTGGAAAGAATTTGCCCGTACAGCCAAGCCGGAAGATTTCCAGGGCAACTGTGTCGGTTACGGTGAATGGGGAATTGTCGATGTCTGGCGCCGTGAGAAACCGGAGTTCTGGGCAACCAAGAAAGCCTATTCGCCTGTCCGCCTGCTGACGGAACAAGTGGGCGACTATACGACGGGCGAACGTCTGTTGCTTCCCGTTTACAACCGCTTCGACCATACTGACCTGAATGAAATAAAAGTGCGCTATACATATAAAGGAATAGAGAAAGAGACGCAGACAGCATCCATCGCTCCGCATCAGAAAGGAGTCCTGATTATCCCTGCTGAAAACTGGGAAGAGGGAAGCGAACTTCTTATCCGTTTCTTTACTGCCGGTGGGGATTTAATAGATGCTTCACTTGTGACGCTGGGACAGCCGGCGATTACCTTGCCGCAGTCGCGCCGCAATGGTCCGCTTCTGGTTGAGGAAAATGCCGACCGTATTGTCGTGAAAGGCGATGGCTTCGTAATTCCTTTCTGCAAAGAAACGGGCCTGATCTGTAACGCAACGGTCGACGGACAGGTATTCATCGAAAAAGGCCCTTTCCTGAATCTGGATATCAACCTGAATCATCTGACCGGGGCTGAAGTCCGTAAAAGCGCCACCAAGTTCCTGACAGCCGATGCGGATTGGAGAAAACAGAGTATTACGTATATGAAGCAGGGTAAAAATGTACAGGTTATATTGAAGGGCCGTTATAACGATGTCGATACCGATATCCGTCTGTTGATTTCCCCGGAAGGCCGTATGGAAATCAATTACCTGACAAACGGGCAGCCTAACGGTTTCCTGCGTGAAACGGGACTTTCGTTTTATCTTCCCGAAACGATGGAGCAACTAAAATGGAAACGCCGCGGACATTGGAGTTATTATCCGGCCGGAGAGTTTGCCGGCAATGAGGGGGAGACTTCTCTCTATAACCCGAATCAGGTGGCGTACGGCGAACGTCCGAAACAACCCTGGCAAATGGATACTCATAATTATTTTTACTGGGCTGATGCCGGAGCGAATTGCGATCGTCCGCTTACCCAAATGGCAAAGGGCATGAAGGAGAACATCTATTATTATACGTTGAACGCCGGTAATCCGTCCACCGGCCTATCGGTTGTTTCACCGGATGCCTCCGTTGCCTGCCGCTCCAATAAGCGTGCCGACGGACAACTGATCCTGTATGTCAATAACCGTTGGGATTACCCGGAAATAGCCTGGGGAAACTATTGTAAGACACTCGAAGCTACCCCTTGTTTTGGTAAAATAGAGATCATCTTTTAAACTCGTTTGTAAGAGGTGGTTTTAACCACCTCTTATTTTTTTATATCAAAGCAACCCGCATATCCTTTCCAGATAGCTTGCATCGACTTCATCGAAACTATCCAGCTTATCACTGTCTATATCGAGAACCGCCATGACTTTCCCCTCGCGGATCACCGGAACCACAATCTCTGACCTGGAAGCTGCGTTGCAGGCTATATGTCCGGGAAACTGTTCTACATCCGGAACAATCAGGGTCTTTGCCTCTTTCCATGCCGTACCGCAAACACCTTTGCCGTGCCGGATGCGGGTACAGGCAATCGGTCCCTGAAAAGGGGCGAGCACCAGCATATCTTCTTTTACCACGTAAAAACCTACCCAAAAGAAATCGAACATCTGTTTCAAGGCTGCGGCAACATTCGCCATATTGGCTGTCATGTCTGTTTCACCGGCCAGTAACGCTTCTATCTGGGGGAACAACGTCCGGTATTGTTGTTCTTTGTCTCCCTCCGCTATGATTAAATTCTCTGCCATATTTAATTTATTATAGGAAAACAAAGGTAAAAATTAATCGTAAATATCCGTACCTTTGCGCATCAATTGATTTTTATGACAAAACAGAACTCTCCTTTGGTACTGGGTACCGAACGTATCGGAAAACTGCTTACGCAGTATGCTATTCCGGCAATTATAGCCATGACCGCTTCTTCGCTTTATAACATGGCTGATAGTATTTTTATAGGACATGGGGTAGGACCGCTGGCAATTTCGGGTCTGGCTCTGACATTTCCGTTGATGAACCTGGCGGCAGCTTTCGGTTCGCTGGTTGGTGTCGGTGCTTCTACATTAGTCTCGGTAAAGCTGGGACAGAAGGATTATGAAGGAGCCAACCAGGTGTTGGGGAATGTGCTTGTCCTGAATGTACTGCTCGGGGTGGCTTTTACCTTTGTCTTTTTGCTCTTGCTCGACCCTATTCTTTATTTCTTCGGGGCCAGTGAAAATACGATAGGGTATGCCCGCGATTACATGCAGATTATTTTATATGGGAATGTGATAACCCATATGTATCTGGGATTGAATGCGGTGTTGCGCTCGTCCGGATTTCCCAAACAGGCTATGTATGCTACCCTGGCTTCTGTGGTGATAAACTGTATCTTGAATCCGATTTTTATCTTTGGCTTTGAGTGGGGAATCAAGGGTTCTGCATGGGCGACAGTCATTTCGCAGGTAATCTCCTTGACGGGACAGATGATTCATTTTTCAAGTCCGAAACAGTTGCTCCATTTTAAGAAAGGGATTTATAAACTGAGGAAAGAGGTGGTGAAGGGTATTCTGTATATCGGGATGTCGCCTTTTTTGATGAATCTTTGTTCCTGTCTGATTGTTATCCTGATCAACCGCGGTTTGAAAGAACATGGGGGAGACATGGCGATTGGTGCTTATGGTATCGTAAACCGCATTATCTTCCTGTTTGTAATGATTATTATGGGCTTCAACCAGGGGATGCAACCTATTGCCGGATATAATTTCGGTGCCCGCTTATATCCCCGTGTAACGGAAGTAACCAAGCTGACGATGAAGTGGGCAATCGGAGTGGCAACGGCGGGTTTCCTGCTCTGCCAGTTATTCCCGACCCTGATCGTGAATATGTTTACAACGGATGACGAACTGGTGAAAGCGGCCGTGTTCGGTCTTCATATTGTATTTGCCGTTTTTCCGATAGTCGGCTTTCAGATGGTGGCAACGAACTTCTTCCTTTCGATTGGTATGTCGAAGAAGGCTATATTCCTGTCGCTTACCCGGCAAATGCTGTTTCTGATTCCTTGTTTGATTGTCCTTCCCCGCTTCTTCGGTACGCTGGGAGTCTGGATCAGTATGCCGGTTGCCGATACGATCGCGACAGTCGTTACGGCAATCGTTCTGATTAATCAGTTCAAGAAGTTTAAACATGAATCACCTAACTAAAAAAAATATTGTATATTTATCGCAAGATAATAAAATCGGTTAGTATATGGATAACAAAATCATATTGACCATTGGCCGGCAGTTTGGCAGTGGTGGTCGTGAAATAGGGAAAAAACTGGCTCAGGCATTGGGCATCGGTTATTATGATAAGGAGTTGATGGCGGTGGCCGCCAAGGAAAGCGGATTGAGCGAAGAGTTCTTCGAAAAGGCGGACGAACGTGCTTCGAGCGGACTGGCGTATGCTTTTACTATGGGATATTTCTATATGGGGATGTTCACTCCTTATAATGACATTCTTTCCAACGATGGACTGTTTAAATTCCAGAGTGACGCAATCCGTAAGTTGGCATCGGAGCAGTCGTGCGTGCTGGTGGGCCGTTGTGCCGATTATATCTTGCGCGATGATCCGGATTGTCTTAGTTTTTTTATCCATAATAATATGGAAAACCGTATCCAGCGCATCCTCGAAAGCCAGAATATCACTGTCGAACAAGCAAAGGAATTGATGGCGAAGACCGATAAATCGCGTGCTGCCTACTATAACTATTATACGAATAAAGAATGGGGTGTAGCCTCTTCCTATAATTTCTCTATCGACGTATCCGTATTGGGTGTAGACGAGACTGTCGAGTTCATGAAAGCATTTGTTGAACGGAAAATGAATAAGCGTCCGCCACATTTCGGATAATTTACTATCTTTGTCGTCGACTTATCATAGGGGTGCCTTAATACACAGGCTGAGATTATACCCATAGAACCTGCCCGGGTAATGCCGTGAAGGGAGAATCGGTAGAATTGCTAAATAAAGGAGAGCTTTAACCTCTATGTGCTCTCCGATGTTTAAACTCTAATTATTATTGTAATGGAACAGATCGTTTCAACAGGAATTATTGACTCTTATTTTGCAAAACTGAAGAGCAACTTATCAATTGATGTGGCTATTGTTGGTGGTGGCCCTTCCGGTATCGTAGCAGCTTATTATCTGGCTAAAGCCGGAAAGAAAGTGGCTCTTTTCGACCGTAAACTGGCTCCGGGAGGAGGCATGTGGGGCGGTGCCATGATGTTTAATGATATTGTCGTACAGGAAGAAGCCATGCCGATCGTGAAGGAGCTGGGCGTTTCTTATCATGATGCCGGCAATGGTACTTATATTATGGATTCGGTTCATACTACTTCTGCATTGATCTATCAGGCAACAAAAGCCGGTGCTACTATTTTTAACTGCTATTCTGTGGAAGATGTGGTATTCCACAACGATGCAGTAGCCGGTGTGGTAGTTAACTGGGCCCCGGTAATCCGTGAAGGTATGCATGTAGACCCGCTGACTATTATGGCAAAAGCCGTATTGGAAGGAACAGGACACGACTGCGAAGTGGCACGTACTGTTGCCCGCAAAAACGATATCAAACTGAATACTCCGACCGGCGGTGTAATCGGTGAACGTTCATTAAACGTTGAGTTGGGTGAACAGACAACGGTAGAAAATACAAAAGAAATCTATCCGGGACTGTTTGTTTCAGGTATGGCAGCCAATGGTGTAAGCGGTAGCTTCCGTATGGGACCGATTTTCGGCGGTATGCTGATGAGCGGTAAGAAAGCGGCAGAACTGATCTGTGCAAAACTGGATAAATAAAGAGAATTGAAAATTGAGAATTGAGAATTGAAAATTAAATATCCAGTTTGTTTTTGTTTACGATAAATGATGAATGGACAACTAATTTTCAATTTTCAATTCTCAATTTTCAATTAAATTACATCTTCTCTACAAGTTCCCGTTGTTTTTTGAAAAACTGTATACGCTGCATTTCTCCGCTTTCGGAGATCATGGTAGAAAACTTACGCAAGGATTGAATCCATTCTTTCAGGTTCTTACACATCTCTTTGTCTCTCGATGTGATCGAGTTGATCGAAAAGATCCGGATCAGGCTTAATTGCAAACTGGATGTTTCCACAAAACTGTATGTGGCTTCAAAGTTTATGTTGGATATATATATATGTATATCCTTGCCCGAGTCAAATTTACCTCTGGAAGCGATTGTCTCCAGGTCGTCCAATAGCCGGAGGAGTTCTTCCTGTAGTTTGGTTACTTCCTCTTCCGTGATTAAATGAATGCTGGCGAAATATTTAATATCGTTCACCAGGTAGTTAAACATCATGCTGTCCCATATATAGTTTGTTGTCTGTATATATGTACTGGCTTCTACGAATGCCTTTTGGGCATGTTTGAGTTCTTCGGATAAATTTAATTCTGAAAAATATTTTACACAATTAACTTTTTCATTCTGGTACATCCATTTAAATAACCGAAACTTAGACAAGCTATCGTATTTCAGATAATAAGTCTGTGGTATCATATTTGAGGCTGTGCTTAACTCCGAAGTCGGATCGTCGCGTAGAGACTCAAACAATTCAAGATAGTGGTCAAGGATTTTGTAATACGTTTTGATAGGATCTGAATAATGTAAAAGATTCAGGTCGAACATAGTGTTATTAGTATAGCTTATACCCACGATCTGGTCAAGTGAAACTCCCAGTTTCTTTGAAATGATGGAAGCCTCATTGAGGGTGAAGGGAACCTCGCCGCGTAATCTTCTGTATACGGCCTCTTTTCCTATGTAGAGAATATCCATCAGGGTATTCGCTAAATTAACCCCATCCGGTATCTTCTCTTTCATTACCTCGATCAGATTTGTATTTAATACATCTGTATTCATTTCCAATTCTCCCTTTTAAATAATATATATGTTCAATTATTAAACAATAAACAAAGCGTATTGTTTCGAAAAACGCAACAAATGTAATAAGTGTACTCGTGGGTTGCGTATTTTCGAAAATGCGGAGAGAGTAAATAGGCGAATGAGAAATAGGTATGACTGAAAATACCTTATATGCGAAATAAAACTCCCGTATTTGCTTAGTAAATTCGCATATCTCAAAAGAGAGACGGCAATGATGGTTTGAACGGATAGTTATTGCAGTTTACTATTAATACTAAGTGATGTTAATTGAAATAGCATTAGAATGGATGAACTTTATTTTATTTTAGTCTTAGATTTTTTGTTTATAAATTATTGACCTAACCAAACATTTGCTTGTATAATCAGAATGAGTAGACCACTAATGCTAATACCATGAACAACTGTCCGGCTGGGAGGTGACTCTCGGCCGGAATTTTTTTTGCTATATATCTGATATTTGCCATTGTGTTGCAAAATAAACTTTCTATTTTTGCAGAATAAATATGAGAGCAAAGAAAAACATAATCCGTTACGTAATGTTGATAGCCGGCATCATCATGCTGCTTTCGGTCATCATACCGCATCATCATCACAGTAACGGTCTGCCTTGTTTTAAATCGCTGACTGAACACAGTCACAAGAGTGCCTCTTCTCACGATTGCGGTTGTAACGGGCATAATGTTGCTCTTTTCACCTCTCTGCTGTCACATGCGACGGATGTGGATGCTAGTCACCTGCTTTTCCCTTTGCAGGTTTTATTTGATTATATTAACCCTCCCGAACCGGCTTTTTGCGGACAACCTTTTGAACGCAGTCGAGCCTTTTATATTGAGTCTCTGCACGATAGCTGGATAACGTGTGCAAGTGGACTGCGAGCCCCTCCTGTGTTATAATTGTTACTGATGGTGGCGAACCTTATTCGCTTTTCGGTGTTTTTATCTAAACGCCGAGTTATTTATTATGCATTAATAACACATTATAATACAATGAAAAAGATATATTTATTGTGGGTTTTATGTGCCTACATATTTGCAGGTTGTGGTGGCGGAGCTACTAAATCTGAAGAGCATAATCATGATCATGAAGCACATGAACATGAAGGACATGACCATGAACACGAAGGAGACGAGCATGAAGGACACGAACATGGGAATGAAGCTGCCGCCGGTGCACATTCCAATGAAATCATTTTCAAAGAAGAATTAGCGAAAGCAGTCGGTTTACAGACGAAAGTGATGGAACCGGCTCCTTTTACCGATGTGATAAAGACCAGCGGAAGCGTGATGGCTGCACAAGGCGATGAAACGACTGTGGTAGCTACTGTCCCCGGTATCGTTACATTCGGCAGTTTATCTTTTGTGGACGGTACTCCGGTCCGGAAGGGACAGGCTATCCTGAGCCTGGCTTCCAGTAATTTGTCTGAGGGGAATGTGGCAGCCCGTGCCAAATATGCATACGAAAATGCCAAGAAGGAATATGAACGTATGCAACAGCTGGTAGGAGATAAGATCGTTTCTGCCAAGGACTTTGAACAGGCACGTCTGAATTATGAAAATGCAAAGGCCGCTTACGATGCCATTGCCGGTAAACAAACAGAGAACGGTGTATCGGTTGTTTCTCCGATGAACGGATACTTGAAGAACCTTCAGGTGAAAGAAGGCGATTATGTCGCTGTGGGACAACCGTTAGCTACGATTTCTCAGAATAGCCGCCTGGTGCTTCGTGCCGAAGTGTCGGAAAAGTATTATCAATATCTTCCGGCTGTACAGTCTGCTAATTTCCGAACTCCTTATGATGACCAGGTGTATGAGCTTTCCGAACTTCACGGACGTTTACTTTCTTACGGAAAGGCTTCGGATGCCAATTCTTTTTATATCCCTGTGACTTTTGAATTTGATAATAAAGGGGCTGTAATTCCCGGTTCGTTTGTTGAAATCTATTTGCTTACCTCTCCGATGCAGGATGTGTTGAGCGTTCCGGTTTCCGCGTTGATAGAAGAGCAAGGCGTTTATTCCGTATTTATTCGTTTGGATGAGGAAGGATACAAAAAGCAGGAAGTGAAACTGGGTGCCAACAATGGTGCTGAAGTTCAGATTCTGTCTGGTCTAAAACCGGGAGATACGGTTGTTACACAAGGCGCTTACCAGGTCAAACTGGCTTCTGCCTCCAATGCTATTCCGGCTCATACTCATAATCATTAATAATGAGCAAATATGCAAATATGCCAATGTGCCAATGGAAATACTCATGGCACTATCTTGATTGGCACATTGGCATATCGGCTAATTAAACAATTATTCTTATGTTGAATAAAATAATATATTACTCGCTGCATAACAGATTGGTTGTCCTGATCTGTGCATTGCTGCTGATGATAGCGGGAACCTATACAGCTTTTCATACAGATGTAGATGTGTTTCCCGACCTGAATGCTCCGACTGTGGTTATCATGACGGAAGCAAATGGTATGGCTCCTGAAGAAGTGGAACGTCTGGTTACTTTCCCGGTAGAAACAGCAGTGAACGGGGCTATGGATGTGCGCCGTGTACGTTCTTCCTCTACCACCGGTTTCTCTGTTGTATGGGTTGAATTTGATTGGGGAACGGATATCTACCGTGCCCGCCAGATTGTTTCGGAAAAGTTGGCAGTCGTTAGTGAAAGCCTTCCCGAGAACGTTGGCAAGCCGACGCTGGGACCGCAATCTTCTATCCTGGGAGAAATGATGATTATCGGTCTGACTGCCGATTCTACTTCTTTGCTCGATTTGCGTACGATTGCCGACTGGACAATCCGTCCGCGTTTGTTGTCGACAGGCGGTGTGGCACAGGTCGCTGTGATTGGTGGCGATATCAAAGAATATCAGATATTGCTTGACCCCGCCCGTATGAAACATTATGGAGTAGGGTTGGATGAAGTCCTGACGGTCTGCCGTAATATGAACCGTAATGCAAATGGCGGTGTCTTGTATGAATATGACAATGAATATATCATCCGTGGCGTTCTTTCCACTCCGAAAGTGGAGGAACTGGCAAAAGGGGTTATCAAGACTGTAGACGGTTTTCCGGTTATGCTGGAAAATGTGGCGACGGTGAAGATAGGAAGCAAAAGTCCTAAACTGGGTACAGCTTCTGAACGCGGCAAGCATGCTGTTCTGATAACGGTGACCAAGCAACCGAATACCAGTACAATCGACCTGACAAACAAACTGGACGGTATCGTTGCCGACCTGCAAAAGAATCTTCCGTCGGACGTGAATGTCTCTACCGATATTTTCCGTCAAAGCCGTTTCATCGACAGTTCTATTAATAATGTAAAGAACAGTTTGTTTGAAGGAAGTTTCTTTGTTGTCATTGTTTTGTTCCTCTTCCTGATGAATATCCGTACGACGGTGATTTCGCTGGTGGCGTTGCCTTTGTCATTGCTCGTTTCTATCCTGGTTTTGCATTATATGGGAATGACCATTAATACAATGTCTCTGGGTGGTATGGCGATTGCTATCGGTTCGCTGGTGGATGATGCGATTGTCGATGTGGAGAATGTGTATAAACGAATACGGGAGAACCGGATACTTCCTCCGGAAGAGCGACGCTCGGTATTAGAGGTAGTTTATGACGCTTCCCGTGAAGTGCGTATGCCTATTCTGAATTCCACGTTGATTATTGTGGTAAGTTTCGTACCCCTGTTTTTCCTTCATGGCATGGAAGGACGCATGTTGGTGCCGCTGGGTATTGCGTTTATCGTTGCCTTGTTTGCATCTACCATTGTTGCACTTACTTTGACGCCGGTATTGTGTAGTTATCTGCTGGGCAATAAGTCGACCGATAAGAAGATAGAAAAAGAGGCATGGGTAGCCCGTAAATTGAAGGAGGTATATGCTTCCGCATTGAAAGTTGCCTTGGCGCATAAGAAGATTGTGCTGGGTTCTACGGTAGGTCTGTTCCTTGTGGCGTTGGGTATTTTCTTTACGCTGGGACGCAGTTTCCTTCCTCCTTTCAACGAAGGTTCTTTTACTATTAATGTAAGTTCGCTGCCGGGTATTTCGTTGGATGAATCGGACAGGATGGGACATCGGGCAGAAGAGTTACTGATGCAGGTTCCCGAAATCCAGACGGTGGCCCGTAAGACCGGGCGTGCCGAACTGGATGAACATGCATTGGGTGTGAATGTTTCGGAAATAGAGGCCCCGTTCGTATTGAAAGACCGTAGCCGGGAAGCTGTGATGAATGATGTCCGTAAGAAGCTGTCGACTATCAGTGGTGCGAATATCGAAATCGGTCAGCCTATCTCTCACCGTATCGATGCGATGCTTTCGGGAACGGAAGCCAATATCGCCATCAAACTGTTCGGTACCGATTTGAACCGTCTCTTTACGATTGGTAACGATATCAAAAACTCTATCCAGAGCATTCCGGGCCTGGTTGACCTGAAAGTAGAACAGCAGATTGAACGTCCGCAGCTGACCATCACGCCGAAACGTGAACTGATGGCTAAATATGGCGTATCTCTTCCTGAGTTTGAAGAATATATTAATGTCATGCTGGGTGGCGAAGTTGTCAGCCAGGTGTATGATGACGGTAAAACATTCGACCTGACAGTAAAGACTTCCGACGAGAGCCGTGCAACGATGGAAGATATCCGTAATCTGATGATAGATGCCGGAGGGAAGAAAATCCCGCTGAGTTATATTGCCGAGGTTCGTTCAGTAACCGGTCCGAATACGATTAACCGTGAAAACGTTCAGCGCAAGTTAGTAATCAGTGCGAACGTATCCGAACGGGATTTGCGCAGTGTTGTAAATGATATTCAGAATAAGATTGGAACATCAATCAAGTTGCCCGAAGGGTATCATATCGAATATGGCGGACAGTTTGAAAGTGAACAGGCAGCTAGCCGCACACTGTTGCTCACTTCTCTGATGTCTTTGCTGGTCATCTTCCTGTTGCTTTATAATGAGTTCAAGAATGCGAAAGAGAGTGGTGTCATCCTGCTGAACCTGCCGTTGGCTTTGATTGGTGGCGTGTTTATTTTGTGGCTGACTTCCGGTGAAATCAGTATTCCGGCTATTATCGGTTTCATTTCGCTGTTCGGTATCGCTACCCGAAACGGTATGCTGCTGATTAGTCATTATGCACAGCTGCGCAGTGAAGGTTTCTCTGTTTACGACACGGTGATACACGGTTCGCTGGACCGTCTGAACCCGATTCTTATGACTGCCTTGAGTTCGGCTTTGGCATTGATACCGTTGGCATTGAACGGAGATTTGCCGGGAAATGAGATACAGAGTCCGATGGCGACTGTCATCCTGGGAGGGTTGCTGACATCTACTTTTCTGAACGGATTTATTATTCCTATTGTTTATCTTTTAATGAATAAGGAAAAATGAAACAATTCATAGTAATTACCTTGTTGGCTTCCGCTGCGCTTTCAGTGAACGGGCAGAATTCTATTGATGCCGTCCTGCGCAGTATCGAAGCCAATAATAAAGAATTGCAGGCGAATAACCAGCTTACCGTTTCTAAGAAACTGGAAGCGAAGCTGGATAATAACCTGCCAGACCCTTCGGTTTCCTATGTACATCAGTACGGCAATCGGGAAGGGATGGGAATACAGGGAGAGTTGGTTGCTTCCCAGTCGTTCGACTTCCCTTCGGTATATGTACAGAAGAATAAACTGTCGAAATCGAAAGCCGCCAGTTTCGACCGTCAGGGTGCAGAGTTCCGTCAGCAAATACTTTTGCAGGCGAAAGAGATTTGCCTTGACCTGGTCCTGCTGAACCAGCAACGGGCATTACTCGACCAACGCAGGCAGAATGCGGAACAACTGGCGGAACTGTATGCCATGCGTCTGGAAACCGGCGATGCGAATATTCTGGAAACAAATAAGATTGACCTGGAGTTGCTGAATGCAAAAACGGAAGCCCGTATGAACGAGTCTGCCCGTATTGCCAAACTTCAGGAACTGGCAACATTGAATGGTGGTATTGCTATCGACTTCACGGACACGACCTATATGTCGGACGGTGATATCCTGTCATTCGAGGAATTACGTGCGGAGGCTGTGACTTCCAATCCTCAGTTGCTTACGTTGAAAAGCGAGCAGGTGGCTGCCCGCCGCCAGTTGAGCGTTAATAAGTCGAAGAGTTTACCCGGTTTTGAGTTGGGGTATCGTATGAATACGGCTACCGGCGGAGAGCGTTTTAACGGTTTCCTGGTTGGTATCAGCATTCCTTTGTTCTCAAACAGGAATAATGTAAAGCAGGCTAAAGCGCAGGCTCTTTATACCGACCTTCAACTGGAGAGTACGACAACGACCGTGGAAAGTGAATTACACCAATTGTATAACCAGTCGGTCGCTCTGAAGACTTCTATGGACGAATACAATATGGTTTTGAAAAGTCAGAATAGCCTGGCATTGTTGAATAAGGCTATCCAGACCGGCCAAATCAGTATGATTGAATATTTCGTTGATGTAACGACTTTCTATCAGAGCATGCAGAATTATATGCAGTTGCAGAATGAGTATCAGAAGGTGATGGCGCAATTGTATAAATATAAGTTATAAACTCTCTTATAAAATAAGGAAGGTTCATGTCTTTTTCGGGCATGGACCTTTTTTTATTATAGCTTCCCATTGAACCGTATATTGGTTACTAAACTTATAAAAAGTTATCGTACAGTTTTTTTTCATCATTGTATTTTTTATTATGCAAATAAGTTTTTACTTTTACAAAGTACTTTTTACCAGGAGATTATACAATGTAGCATTGTTTAGGAGACCGATAATCAGACATATCTGTGCATAACAGGTATCAGAATGCCTTAATTCGTATAAAGAATACATATTAGTATTAATTATCAATTTAAAGAGACCATGAAAGATTTAGAAATGTACATCGATGGACAGTTCATCGAGAATCGATCCGGAAAGTGGATCAATGTGTTGAACCCTTCTACGGAAGAAGTTATATCCCGTATGCCTGACGGAACAGTGGATGATGTCCGGGCTGCCATCGATGCGGCGGAGAAGGCGCAAGGAGCATGGGAACGACTGACTTCCATTGAACGTGCACAGTATCTGACCAAAATAGCACAAGGAATTCGAAAAAGGGAAAAAGAACTGACGGATATTATTGTACGTGAAGGAGGCAAGACGCAGGGACTGGCCAATGTGGAAGTTAACTTTACAGCCGATTATATCGATTATATGGCCGGTTGGGCACGTCGTTATGAAGGAGAGATCATACCCAGCGACCGTCCTCACGAGACTATCTTTGTATTTAAGAAACCTATCGGAGTGACAACCGGTATATTGCCATGGAACTTCCCGTTCTTTCTGGTTGCCCGTAAGGCAGCCCCGGCTATGTTGACAGGAAATACGATTGTGCTGAAACCAAGTCAGTTGACACCGGAGAATGCGTATGTCTTTGCCCAGATTGTGGATGAAGCGGGAGTGCCTAAAGGGGTATTCAATATCGTAAATGGTCGCGGATCGGTTGTCGGGCATGAGATGGCCGCTAATCCGAAAGTCGGAATGGTCAGCCTGACAGGAAGTGTTTCTGCCGGTGTGCAGACGATGGAAGCCGCTTCAGCTAATGTGACGAAGGTATCGCTGGAGTTAGGAGGAAAGGCTCCGGCTATCGTTATGCCGGATGCGGATCTGGATCTGACCGTGAAGTCGATCATTGCTTCCCGCGTGATCAATACCGGACAAGTGTGCAACTGTTGTGAACGTGTTTATGTACATTCCAGCATTAAAGATGTTTTTATTGAAAAGTTGCTGGATGGCTTTGGTAAGGTTAAAGTAGGCAACCCCAACGAGGTCGCAGACTTGGATATGGGACCGCTGATTGATGCCGGTGCCCTGAAATCAGTGGAAGAAAAAGTCGAAAAAGCTGTTAAGCAGGGGGCGACCCTGGCTTATGGAGGCAAACGTATCGGAGCTAAAGGTTACTTCTTTGAACCGACCCTTTTGACTAATTGTACACAGAAGATGGATATTATCCAGGAAGAAACATTCGGTCCCGTTCTCCCGGTTGTAGAGTTTACAGAAGTGGAAGATGCTATTGCCTGGGCAAATGACTGCGAATACGGGTTGACCTCTTCCGTCTATACACAGAATCTGGATATGGCCTTTAAGCTGATGCGTTCCTTGAAGTTCGGCGAAACTTATATCAATCGTGAGAACTTTGAAGCCATGCAGGGTTTCCATGCCGGCTGGCGTAAATCGGGTATTGGTGGTGCTGACGGTAAGCATGGCCTGGAAGAATACCTTCAGACTCATGTCGTTTATCTGGAGACGCAGGGTTAATGTGTTTTGTCATGGCGGACCCGATCCGCCAACTCATACTAAGTATTGTTTATCAGTAATGTATGCGATCCCGGGTCAAGCCCGGGATGACATACAGTAATTTTGAAAGAGTCTCTTTTTTTGATAAGTATCCCGGATAGTTTTCGGATAATATATTTATCTTTATTCCGGAATATGGAAAAACGAATCAAAATGAGAAACGCTGCTATCTTATGTTATTGCCTTTTTGTATTAGGCGCCTTTACTACGAATGCCCAGGAAACGAATAGCCTGGGAATGCAATTTGCCCGGATTCCGGCCGGCTCTTTCCACATGGGAAGCCACGGATTGGGAGAAGATTATGATGAAGCACCGATTCATCCGGTAACGATCGCAAACCCTTTTTTGATGGGAACGACCGAAGTGACAAATGCCCAGTACGAGCGTTTTGACCCTTCCCATAAGAACTTACGGGGAAAGTACGGCCTTTCGAAAGAAGATGACGAAGCGGTTATTTTTGTGAACTATCACGAGGCGAAAGCATTCTGTGACTGGCTTTCGGAAAAGGAAGGGAAGACGTATCGTCTGCCAACCGAAGCCGAATGGGAATATGCTTGCCGTGCCGGGTCCTACTGGAATTTCTGGATGGACGACGGACTTCATGGCGTGTATCATAAGAACCAGCAAAATGTCTGGGGAACGGATTCTACAATCAGCCTTCAGGTAGGCAAAACTCCTGCCAATCCTTTCGGACTGCACGATATGCACGGAAATGTAGAAGAATGGTGCAGCGACTGGTACGGACCTTACGAGGCATTACCGCAAACAGACCCGGTGGACCGTGCTGACGGATTATATAAAGTGACACGTGGCGGAAGCCATAGCACTCCGGAAAGATTTCTGCGTTCCGCCAACCGTATGGCGATGATACCCGAAGATAAACACTGGCTCACCGGATTCCGGGTGGTGCAGGCCGATATACCTAAAACCCAGCCGCTTCCTGTAGCCGGACCGACCCCGCAAGAGAACATATCACAGCAAAAACATACCTGGGACGCTCCTTTGAAAACACCTTTCTTCGGTGAACCTCTCGTCTATGTGAAAACGCCCGAATGTTCTTCCGGCGTCCCGTTCTACAAGCATAACCATTGCCCTGCCATAACCTGGTGTGATAACGGGGATTTGTTGGCTATCTGGTTTACATGCGACGAAGAATCGGGGCGGGAGATGGTGATTCTGGAAAGCCGCCTGAAGAAAGGCAGTACCGAATGGAGCGAGCCGCACGAGTTCTTCAAGGTGCCCGACCGGAATATGACCGGTTCTTCCCTGCTGAATAATAAGGGTACACTCGTCCATATAAATGGGGTGGAAGCTGCCGGTACCTGGGAAACCCTCGCTATGGTCATGCGGACAAGCACGGATAACGGTGCAACCTGGAGTCGTCCCCGTATCATCGCCCCTGAGCATGCCAGACGGCATCAGGTGATAGCCGGTTCTTTCCGTACTAAGGACGGTTGGCTGGTACAAGCCGCCGACGCCACTCCCCGGAGCAATGGCGGCACGGCATTGCATATCAGCAAGGATAATGGCCTGACCTGGGAAGACATGGGCAAAACCAATCCGGGTAAGTTCGAGGCAGGCGCTTCGGGCGGTACTATTGCCGGAATCCATGCCGGAGTAGTGCAACTGTCCGATGGACGTTTTATGGCATTCGGACGTGGTGACGGCATTGTCGATAAAGACGGTCTGGAACGGATGCCCATGAGCCTGTCGGAAGATAACGGACGCACCTGGACATACAGCGCTTCTGAATTTCCCCCGATTGATGGCGGTCAGCGTCTGGTATTGATGCGTTTACAGGAAGGACCTGTTTTGCTGGTCTCTTTCACGAACCATCCTTTCCGTCTGAAAAATGGTTTGAACGGTATGACCTTTAAAGATAAGGATGGTAAGGAATATACCGGTTACGGAATGTATGCCGCCCTTTCCTTCGACGATGGAAAGACATGGCCTGTTAAGAAATTACTGACCGATGGCAAAGAACGTTTTATGGACGGAGGCGCCTGGACCGGTTTCTTTGAAATGGACGGGAGTCATGCGGAACCCCGCGGTTATCTGGCCGGTACGCAATCGCCGGATGGAATGATACATCTGGTAAGCAGCCGTAACCATTATCGTTTCAACCTGCCGTGGCTGGTAAAAGATACAGGGTATTCATTTTAAGTGATAAGTCTGATTGTGAATTGATTACAGTCTCCTCGTAGTTTCGTGTTTAGGAAACTCCAGTTCCCTGCCTAGGAAACTACAATTTCCTGCGGAGGGAACTACAGTTTCCCAGGCAGGAAACGCGCGTTTCCTCCTAAGGAAACTGAAGGGCTTTGTATGTTAACGTTTTTAGTTGACTACTTTCAGTCTTATATATATAAAAGGTTGACTCGGTTTAAACTTAATAATAATAACGGTTGACTTATTTCTTGCTTATTTATGAAACAGGTTAACTCT
>NZ_JAMOKS010000002.1:0-359394 GCF_023656785.1 Parabacteroides caecihominis | reverse complement strand
AGTTCTGCTAGAACTATGTTAGTTAAATAATATATAATGCTTGGCTTCAGAGGATTTGATGTTATTAGAAGTGGGAGAGGATGATGGAATGGAGCTTTGTTAACTTGTTCGCTGTATTAATATTAAGCAGATTTGATGGATAGAATCCGTTTGGCTATTTGGACTTTTATGCTTCTCTTATTCTCTGTTACTATATGGGGAGACGAAATCTATTTCCGGTCTTTGGGTGTAAAAGACGGATTGTCTCAGCCTTCCTCTATAGCAATATGGCAGGATCGGTTGGGGAGAATATGGCTCGGTAATAATGCTGTAAATTGTTATGATGGTGTTTCTACTAAGGTAATCCGTCTGTCCGAATATTTCCCGTCTCTCGAAGATGCTAATATTCATAATTTCTGTGGAAATGATTCTACACTATATCTTTTGGCGGAAAACAATCTAATCTGTATCGATTTGCAGATGAGGCAACCTTTCATGCCGGAGATTACAGCAACGGCTATTTGTTATTCTGATAATCAACTTTATACTGTTGAAGGACATTCACTTTATAGATGTAATGTCCGGTCGGGAGAAAAAGAGATTTTGTTTTCCGATGAAAGATACGTTTTTACTCTCATAACTCCTATTGACGATAATCAGTTTTGGATAGGGACGACTACCGGTGTATTGAGAGTCGATCTGACGGAAAAGCGGATTATAACCACCTGTTTTCAGGAAGAGAACATAACTACTCAGTTCCTGGACTCGGAATCTCGTTTGTGGCTGTCGGCTAAATCTGGTTTAGCTGCTGTTGTTTCTCTAAATGGTGAATCTATCGTTCTTAATGACTCGGGAGGTTCTTCCATACCCTATATTCATTGCTTTACTGAGGATACACGGGGGATAATATGGGTGGGAACTTTGGCCGGTCTTTATAGGATAGAAATGAAAACAAATGGTATTCCGGAAATAATGAGTAACCAGCCGTATATGGCGGAAACTTCGATTACTGCATTATTTACTGATCGGCAAGGAAATTTATGGATTGGACCCTATTATGGTGATATCCGGTATGGAAATATAGATTTGGATGATTTCAAATGTTTTTATAGTGATGAAAAAGTTGAGGATCGTCTGCATGGAACTGTTATCGGTTCTATGGCTGAGGACAAAGAAGGTAATTTGTATGTAGCATCTGAGGGCAGTGGTATAAACGTCCTGAACAAGAACAGGGAAGTAATCCGGCATATCACCAAGACTACCCACCGATTGCCGGATAATAAGATTCGTGCACTGTGGTATGATGAGCAGACGGATAACCTGTTTATCAGCGTCTATAAAAATGGACTTTATGTGCTTGACAGGAAAACAGACCGTATCAGGCAGATCGATTTTTCGTTTTTTGATTCGGCTTCTCAGCTGACAATAGAAGATATTGTTCCTTATCGGGATATGCTGGTGTTACCGTCTACCCAGGGTATTTTTAAACTTGACAGGGAAAATCTGTATACCTCTTATTTGTTGGATGATTCGTTGCTGCAACAAAAATGTTCCGGAAATATTCGTACCGTGTATATTGATGACAAGGACCGCTTATGGGTGTCTTCACTGGAAGAAGGATTGTTTTCTGTAGATCTGAAATCGCAAAAGGTAATCTCTCTCTATGGAGATGGCTTGCAAAAAGGGAGTCGTATTCCCAGTGCCGTTAATTCGATTTGTGGTGATTCCAGAAATGGTTTATTCATGTCTACCCTGAATTCCGGACTTTTATTGTATAATGAGGAAAGGAATGATTTTTCATCTTATAGGGAGCATGACCATTTTTTGCTGAGTGACGTATGTTATAGCGTAACCCGTTCGTTTTACAGGAACCTGGTCGTGACGACAGACAAAGGAGTTTCTATTTTGGACATGTCGGTAAAAAAGAAACCTCTTTCTGCATTTCATATTCCTTTAAGTAATCTGCCAGCCCCGCTTTCTCTCAGTGGTGATTGTGGCATTTATGTCTCACCGATGGACCGGAATGTTTATGTGGGTACCATATGCGGATTATTTTCTTTTAATGAGCAGAATCTAAATCGTCCGGGTAGGAATTACTCTTTGTTTTTCTCTTCGATCTCTGTGAATAATCAATTGTTGACACCTGCGAATTCGGATTTTCTTCAACAGGATATCACCTTTTCCCGAAAAATAAAACTGCCTTATAACCTGAATACGATTAGTCTTACCTTTTCGACAAGTAACTATCTGCTTTCTAATTACGGACAATATGAATATAAGATGGAAGGTCTGGATGAATTGTGGATAACGACTTCCAACAGGACGATTACTTATTCTTCCCTGCGCCCGGGCAAGTATAATCTGATTGTCCGCGAGCTGGATAATCCTCAGAATGAAGTCCAGCTGGAAATTATAATTATGTATCCGTTCTGGCTTTCGTGGCCAATGATATTGTTGTATGTTTGTGGAACGATTTCTATTATAGCCTGGCTGGTTTGGTTCAATAAAACAAAGACTCGACTGATGCTTTCCCTGGAGATGAAAAAGAGGGAGGTGGAGCAAATGGATAAATTGAACCGGGATAATCAGCAGTTCTTAACTAATATTTCCAATGAGTTCAGAAAACCTCTGACTGTAATTATTGCTATATTGAATAATATTGTTGCTGATGCGGCAGTTGTAGCCGGTAAAAACCGAATCGGGAAAGTATTGAAGCAGGTTGTTTATTTGCAAGGGTTAATTACCCGGTTACAGACGTTCAACAGAGAGGAACAGGAAGACGTTGCGTTTAGTTTCGAAAATCCTGTCTGCGATGCGGAATCGCCTGTGGAAGAAGTAATTGAAACAGAAGATAACACTCTTTATACGATGTTGATAATAGACAGTGACAGCGAGATAAGGGCTTCGCTGAAAGAGACATTTTCGTTTGCCTATCGTTTGATTGAAGCGGAGGATGTAAAGGAGGGCTATTTGATCGCATTGAGAGAACTCCCGGATATTATTTTGAGTGAGATCGATATGGCGGACGGTTCCGGGATAGAATTGTGCCGGATGATTAAGTCGCATGTAGATACATTACATATTCCTGTTATTCTGATGACTTACCAGCCATCTCCGGAACAACAGATTCAAAGTATTCGTTCCGGTGCTGACGATTATGTCGTCAAGCCTTTTTTTATGGATTTACTTCAGCATAGATGTAATTCTCTGGTAAGAAACAGTAAACGTATTTTGTCAAGGTATATCAAGCAGAAAGAGGAGCAGGAGTACGTGCCGCTATTGGCAACTAACGTTCAGGAAAAAAGACTGTTGGATACGGCTACCCGTGTTTTGGAAGAGCATCTGGAAGATCCTGAATTCGATATAGCCCACTGGGCTAAATGTATGGGAATGGGAAGGACCAGTTTGTTCAACCAGATTAAGATGGTTACAGGAATGACCCCGAACGATTATATTGTTTCCTTTAAAATGGACCGGGCTAAACTTTTGTTATCAGATGAGTCTTGTTGTCCTATAGCGGAAGTTGCCTATCGTCTCGGGTATTCTGATCCGATTTATTTCAGCCGTACCTTTAAGAAGCATGTAGGGGTATCACCGATGCAGTACAGAAAAAATATGCTGGTGTCGCAGAAAGAGGAAGTATCCTAAAAAACAGAGCCCGCCATATGGCGAGCTCTCATCTTTCAACTCCCTATTACTCTTTTTCTATCTCGATGAAAGTGTCTCGATAGTAAGATTCAGATCTTTTGTCTTGTGGTACATAATAAATGGGCGAAGAATAGTTGTTCTCTGCTTTTACTTTAGCAAAGTTCTCTGTATTGTTCAATTCTTCGGAATCCGGATATTTTATACGTTCAACCTGCGGTTTGATATTTGTGAAATACGGCGGGAAGTTAACCGGTTCCAGTTTCGGATGGCGGGTTCTGCGCAACTCTGTCCAGCATTCGTTGGGAGCCATCAGATTCAGGTGGATATACTTCTGCTGCATGATAATTTCTATCTGATCATCCAATGTTTTAGCTTTCTGGTATTCTGCTTTCAGGAAATCTCCATATGTCTGAACAACTTCGGCAGATGGTTTTTCCGGGAAATAACGCGGATAATCTGTCGCACTTGATACTGACAGGGAGTTTATATAATACCATAAGTCTGTTGAATGAGTCATAGCATCACTTATATGTTCACCGGCTGTTTTTCCGGTTGAAGCATAGTTTCTGGCAGCTACTTCTGCCAGGAGCAATTCTGTTTCAGCCAGCGAGAACATATAAACCGGGAAATTAGCATAGTAATAAGTAGCCGGGTTATACATGGATACGCAGTTTATATCGTAGTAACTCAGTGTACCTTTGGCATCGCGGTATGCAGTATTGTTATTGATATAGGATTTATGACGTTCCCATGTTCCTTCGTCGATATAATCCGGGCGCATGTTTTCTTCACTACCGGCGGCAATAGAGTCGTAAGCCGGCTGGTGGTATAGGTTGTCCATGCGGATACCACGATAGTCGTTGTAACGTGTCGGAGCGGCTATGGCCGGCAGACGCGGGTCATCTATTCCCGGTTCATATTTCAATCTGTTATGGTTCATTCTTTCCAGAATCACATTGGGGATGAATAACGAAGTAAAGCGTTCGAACCATCCACGGTTGATAGTACCGCCGCCCGGTAAATCTTTGGCCGGATTGGTAGGCAAAAGCCAGATCATATCTTTGGTGGGAAGTCCGTCCTGTATTGCTGATGCAATCTGAGTTTTTGCGTAGGCTTCGTCGGCAGCAGACATGCGGACTGCAAATTTCAATCTCAATGCATTGATATATTGTCTCCATAACTGAATGTCTCCTTTAAAGGCGACATCTTGTTTGGCAAAAGTAGCTTTTGCATCCGGAGACATTTTATCATAATCGGCAACTATACTTTCCGATATTTCTTTCAATTCATCGAGAATTGTTTTGGTAACTTCCAGAGGATCGTCATACTCTGCAAACAAAATTCCCTTGTTTCCCTGAATGGCGTTGTAATAGGGAATACTGTTGAAAAAGTCGATATTACGGAGCATTGTATAGTCTTTCATAACAGTAGTCAACTGGTAATATACGTAGCTGTTTGTTAATGTTTCTCCCGTATATTCTTCTTCGACTAATTGTTTGAAGATTGACCAGGTTTTCATTTTGGTATACATATTATTAAAATAATTACGTATACCGTTGTCTGCCGAGAATCCGTTACCGGTGGTTACATCTTCAAAATCCTGGTAAATACCGGCATAATTTTGTGTAGTAGGTCGAACACCGACCTGGGCATAAGCTGTAACACCGGCACCTGTCAATGACCACCACCATTCTCCGTAGTCCTGTACATAGACTTGCCATTCGTAAAGCGTTTTTGTGAACAGGCCGGCAGCCAGTTTATCTTCCGGCGCCTGGTAGTTTTCAGGGTTGTAGAAATCTTCTTCCAGTTTATCCTGGCAGCCGGACAGTAATAGTGAGGCTGCCGCCAAACCTGTTAATAATATATTTTTCATAATTTCTTGCATTAAATTGTGTATTTAGAAACTAACTGAAACACCGATACCGAAACTTCGGGTAGAGGGGAAGAATGAATATTCTTCGTAAGAATTTGTACCGAGCGTTGATTCTGCATCAATATTCGGAATAGCCTTATAGAGGTAAAACAGGTTACGTGCTGTAGCTGTCAGAGTCACTTTTTGCAGTTTAGCCTTTTCTACGATTCTTTTCGGAATGGTATAGGAAATACCGATTTCACGGAACTTGATATAGTCATTCTTATAGATATTATCCGGTTGCAGATCGGCCGACATGTCATGGATGAATGTAGAATAGTATTCGTAGGCACTTAGGATGATATCATTCTTACTGCCGTCTTCCTTCACACCGTTGAGGATAAGACCATCATGATATACCCGGTTATCCTTGGCTCCGGCAGGGGCTGCGGTGTTGTGTTCACAGGGAACCTTTACGTTCTGTTCGTTGATGTAGTAAGCCAAACCGCCATGTTTCTCGTCACGATAAGGCAAAGATTCCTTTGACAGACCGTTACCGATAAGGTAGTAGTTGGACATAGATAACAGAGCTCCACCGAATTTGTAGTCAAATCCCAGGTTGATATTGAAGTTCTTATAGTAGAACGATGTATTGAAACCACCGATGAAAGATGGATTGATGTTGGAGTTTTTCTTGAAACCGGCATCATAATCGAGTACATAGAAACCATTCGAGCTTACAACACGGTTGCCATGTTCATCTTTCTTATAATCATAGGTAAGTAATTCACCCATTGGCTCACCTACTTCGGCCACAACTTTATATCCTGTTCCGCCACCGATTAATTTCTGTGTAATACCCGGATATAACTTCTTTACCTTTGCATACTGATTTGCTGCTGTGAATGATACATCCCAACGGAAATCTTTGCCTACCAGCGGAGTCCCTTTCAGGAAGATTTCATAACCGTAGTTATGTACGTTGCCGGCATTAATCCTGATTTCGCTGTATCCGGAAGTGGATGACAGAGGAACGGACATAATCTGGTCGTATACATTATTCGTATAGTAAGAGAAGTCGAATTCAAGTCTGTTCTGATCGAAGAAGCGTAAGTCCATACCGATTTCATATTCTCTTTTACGTTCAGGTTTCAATAAACCGGAGAATAGGGCACTTGGAGGCGTTACGATCGAAGCTTCGGTTTCTGCAATCTGTCCCAGGCTGAAGACGTTGTTTGCAAAGTAGCGGGAAGCAGGACGACCGGCATCGGCCCAGGCCATACGTATCTTACCGAACTGCAATTGCGGGATTGGAATCTGGTCTTTGAAGTTCCAGTTGAATGAGATACCCGGATAGAAGTAGGAGTTGTTTCCTGCGGGTAAAGTAGAAGCCCAGTCATTTCTTCCGGTAATTTCTACATAATAACGTTCGTCCAGGGAGAGAGTCACACCGCCGTAAAGACTGTAGAGGAAGTCGGAACCGCGCGACATACCTCTAACCTTCCCTTTGTCGCCAGCGCCTGGCCATGAGCCTTCATTATTCAATGAGTACCAATCCGGATAAAGCATGTCACCGTATGTTGAAACGTTAATGCTCTTATCTTCATTGCTGCGGTAACCTCCACCGAAGAAAGCCAGTACATTTAAACGGTCTTTCATGAAATTCTTGTCGAAATTCAACATTGCGTCGTAGTTCTGTACTACATAACGTTCTTCTTTTCTGGAATATTTACCACCGACCACATTGGGTTCAGCCTGAGTAACTCTGGCTTTCTGGTTATATTCAATATCCGTATAGTCGATACCTCCTTGTAGCACAAGGAATACATTTTTATGGAAATCGAATTTACCTTTTAATGATGTGATCATGTGAAATTTATCATCCACATTTCTGTTTTCGCGTTGGTGCCACAGCAAATCCATGATATTGGATGCGTAATTACTCATAGTCAGATCTTCCTTGTTCCGTTTGTATCCGGAATCATCTTTATATAGTCGTTCCAGCGTTGAAAATGGTTGGTCTCTGTTGATACCGTATGAAACGAGACCTCCGATATTAGGATAACGGTTTTGGGTGACAATATTATAAAGGTTTGAATTGATTTCGAAAGTAGCAAACTTCGATGCGTTCATTTTTCCGGAGAAACTGAGGATATTCTTTTTCTGTTCAAAATTATCCAGAATACCCTGATATTTATAATTGGTATAGGAAACACGCATATTTCCCATTTCATTACCTCCGGCAATGGCGACGTTGACGTTGTCTGAATAGCCTTTACGGAAGAAATCCATAAAGTTATCCGGCTGTGCTTCGTAGTTGATAATATTACCGTCTATATCCATGATCGGCTTGCCGTCAAAAGCGGGTCCGAAGTTGAAGCGGGAAGTACCCAGTCTTCTCATGGAGGTTCCATCGGGCAATTTACCTGTCAGTTCATCATAAACACTTGTTCCCGTACCGAATTCATTCTGAAAATCAATATAAGAAACCGGTTGTTCAACGGTATACTGGAAAGAGGCCGTTACTCCTAAACCTCTGGTATTGGCCCCTTTTTTGGTTGTGATCAATACAACGCCGTTGGCTCCTTCACTACCATATAGAACCGATGCTTTCGCTCCTTTCAGGATTTCCATTGATTCGATATCTTCCGGGTTAATATCATTGATACCTGCACCATAGTCGAAAGAGTTCAACGGGTCATAGCCACGGGTTGCCATAGATGATTCCTGGTCATGAATGGGCACACCGTCTACAACGAACAACGGGCGTGTCTTGGAGGATGATTCCAGGCTGGCTGCTCCACGAATCTTAATGTTTACACCCCCGGTCGGACCTGCTGCACTCGACTGGATACCAACACCGGCAGCTTTACCATATAGAGATGTTAAGGGGTTTGCTGCCTTACCGGCAAGTGTGAATTCATCTCCTTTGATGGTTGTTAATGCATAACCAAGGCTTTTATGAGAACGTTTCATTCCGAGGGCGGTAACAACGACTTCATCGATAGCTTGTGAGTCTTCCACCAATTTGATATCCAGATTTTCCTGTCCTTTATAGGCGATTTCCTGTGTCGTATAACCCAGAAATGAAATTTGTATTATTTCGCCTTTTTTGACTCCATTCAGGACGAATTTTCCATCGCTGTCCGTTATGGTTCCTTTAGAGGTACCTTTTACTGCAACTGATGCTCCGGCTACCGGTCCAAGATCGTCTGCGACGATACCTGTAACTTTCCCTGATTGCTGATTAACTTCAGAAGTTTCTCCTATTGTCCCTTCGGATGCGAAGGCATTCCAGGCAGATCCTAATGAGGCCACCAGCAATAATGCGCTGATAGGTCTGTAGATCTTAAACATAATGATTGATTTAATTAGACATATAATTAACAAACGTTTCTTAAAAACATCGCAATGTATGCCTACAATAGGGAATAGAGTTGTGACTAATTGATATTTAACTTGTAACAAAAATACAAGTGTATGATTTTACATAGGGTTTGTACTAAAATTACAGGTTTGTTGTTTGTTATATTTAAGTGTTCAGAATGGAAGTAATGAAAAATAATGGAATTTTTCATTCTGTTAAGAGAAGATATTGGACGAAGTTATTATTAGGTATGGTACAATGCATTTATTCTTATCGAAGCATTTTCTCTATTTTTAGTGGGGTCATTTATTTTTTTCATGCGTTTGTATTAAAAGGATCTGTGTAATGTTGGTCATTAAACGGACGTTATGCGGATTATTATATTTAATATGTATGAAAAAGCCTCCTAAAAATATATCTATTGTAATCCCTTGCTTTAATGAGGATGCATGTCTTAATGTGTTGTATGAGGAACTGTGTCCGGTAATGGATAAATTATCTTGCCCTTATGAATTAATCTTCGTGGATGATGGAAGTACAGATCATACCCTGGAAACAATATTGCTGTTGTCTGAACAGGATTTTCATGTCCGCTGGTTGAGTTTTTCCCGGAATTTCGGGCATCAGAAAGCATTGAAAGCTGGATTGGATTATTCACAGGGTGAAGTCGTTATTACTATGGATGCAGATATGCAACATCCATCAGCGCTAATTTTTGATATGTTAGCTTGTTGGGCGGATGGATATGATATCGTGGATACGATCCGGATAGATAGTAAACAGTCTAATTGTTTCAAAACGGTTAGCTCTCGTCTTTTTTACCGTCTGATGAATTTTTTATCTGATGTAACGGTAACAGAAGGTTGTGCAGATTTCCGCCTGCTCGACAGGAAAGTAATTGAGGCACTGCGTGGCTGTCGCGAAGAATATCTGTTCTTGCGTGGGATGGTTTCATGGGTAGGTTTTCACAGGAAACAGATACCTTATCAGGCTCGGATGCGTTATGCGGGGACTACGAAGTATTCTTTAAAGAAAATGATCTTGTTTGCCATTTGCGGGATCACCTCTTTCAGTATCCGCCCGCTACGATGGGCTATTCTTTTTGCTGCTTTTTTCGCTTTACTTTCCATCACGGAAATTATTTATGTGCTATATGCTGTTTTTATTTCGGGGCAGGCTGTGACAGGCTGGGCGTCTCTGGCTATACTGATTTCTGTGTTGGGGGCAGTGATATTATTAATGCTCGGTATTATAGGAGAGTATTTGGGTAAAATGTTTATGCAGTGCAAGAACCGTCCTGAATATATTGTACGGTCGGAAAATTGTTCGTCCTCTTTTAATGTGTAACCCGCTAAATATAAATACTATGAATATGCCAACAAGGATAAAAAGGTATTGCCCTCTGTTTTTTATACTGGTGATGACGTGTATCGTTTATTATCCTTTGTCAGAAAATGATTTTCTGTATTATTGGGATGATCAATGGTGTGTGATTAATCCGTATACTTCCGGGGGACTTATCTGGGAGAATCTGTACCGAATTTTCACAGAAACTCATGGCGGTCAGTATTCACCCCTGAATGAAATAGGCTATGTACTTATTTATTCATTATTCGGGTACTCTCCGGTGATATTTCATTTGGCTGGTTTGGGGGTACATCTGGTGAATGTCGTGTTGCTTTATTTTTTTCTTTCCTGTCTATTGACTCAATCATCCCGGCTTGCGACGATGAATAACAAACAAATCGTTTTTCTGGCTACTTTGTTATGGGCAATCCATCCGGTCAACGTAGAGCCGGTTGCTTGGATAAGCGCATCCAAAGTCCTTGTTTATACATCATTTTATTTAACGGGACTTTTATGCTACTTAAAATTTATCCGTACGGAAAAGTTAAGTTATTATGTGGCAACCCTGGCTTTAGCTCTTTGTTCCTGTTTAGGGAAAGAACAGGCTGTGGTATTCCCATTATGTTTATTACTGGTCGATTTTGTAACAGACAGAGGACTGCTTCGCCTGAAAATATGGGAAGAAAAACTGCCTTTCCTGTTGCTGTCTCTTTATATGGGAACTATCCCCATGCTAGCACAAGGTTTTCGGCGGGAAGAGCTGGATTATCCATTGATCGACCGGGTTGTCTTTGCGGCTTATTCCTTAATCGAATATTTGACAAAATGCTTGATACCCATTAAATTGTCTTATCTGTATCCTTTCCCGATCTTACCGGGATACGCTATGCCTTTCCATTATTGGTTTTATCCGGTAGTCGTTGTTTTTGTCGTTTGTTGCATTTATCTGTTACGACAAAAAAGGATCATTATTTTTACTTCGTTATTTTTCCTGATACATCTGTTATTTGTACTTCATATTATACCTATATCACGATTTGCGATTGTGGCTGATCGATACCTCTATTTGCCGGGTGTTGGCGTTTGTCTTCTTATGGCCTATTTGTTTGTGACGATCATACATTTAAAAGTGAAACGTATTCAGTTCATGATGATTGTAGGGTTGATTCTCTATTTGTGTTATTTGGGCTGTTACACGAATTATTATGTCAGGCAATGGAAAAATAGCGATAGTGTGAAAAAGGAACTTCGGGAGTTGATAAACGAGCGAGAGGATATAAAAAATATGCAGGAGTTACAGCAACTCATGCGTAATCAATAAGTAATAACAATTAAAGTTGGAGGTAAGCATGACAAAGAAAAGCTTTCTGAAAATCGGTGGAGCAATGCTCCTTTTGGCAATTGTGTTAAACATCCAATACGCCTGGAGTGGCTATGGTGTTAAGGATCATCCGCTTCATTTAGAAGTGTTGGGGCAGAGTAATGATACCGGAACGAGTGGTGATATTGAGACACATCCTCTTTGGTCACGGCTAGCATCATCATGTACAATGGATGTTGAAGGGGAACCTGGTTCTGAGGTTTCTGTTTTTGGAATAAAAGTTAAAATTAGAGCTGATGGGATTGCTCCTATAATTGTTAGTGATGCTTCAGTAAAATGTCAACGTGGAGGTAATGCACAATGTACTCCTTTCTTTTGTGCGGACTTTTGGAAACAAATGACTGAAATGTATGGTACACCTGCTACGCAGTAACTTAGGAAAGATACTGCTCTGAAAGCAAATCGGTTTTATAGAACTGATCATTTTAGAGCAGTATTTATTGGTATAAATGCTAAATAGTAAAAGTATGAAGAAAAATATATTGTATGTATTGTTGATTTTTATATCTATTGCATGTGATTTAACAAAAGAAGATAAGAAAAATACTGTGAGAGGAGATATCGTTTCTATACCGATAACGGAAATGGAAACTGATTACGGTAAATTATCCGATTTTGCAGAGGATATAAAAATGATTCCTCTTGAAATTTCGGGTGATTGTATATTGGACAAAGTTGAAAAGATTGTGATGTCTGACAGTTGTATTTTCATAATGGAAAGATATAATCAAAAGGGTATTTACGTTTTCGATCATAGTGGAAAATATTTATATAGGGTTGGAAATTGTGGACAGGGACCTGACGAATTTGTTGATTTATCTGATTTTTCGTTGAATGAAGAGCAACAACTTATTTATTTGTATGACATAATGAGAAAGAAAGTTCTTATTTTTTCTTTTGAAGGA
This sequence comes from Parabacteroides caecihominis, assembly GCF_023656785.1. Classification (NCBI taxonomy): domain Bacteria; kingdom Pseudomonadati; phylum Bacteroidota; class Bacteroidia; order Bacteroidales; family Tannerellaceae; genus Parabacteroides; species Parabacteroides caecihominis. The sequence continues at coordinate 346,915 of NZ_JAMOKS010000002.1, read as the reverse complement.
GATTTTATAAAGGATATACAGATGAATTATTACGCAGATAAGTTTGAGTATCAAGATAACTTATTTTACCTATATAGGGAAAGTCCGGTTATGGGTGATCCTGCTTATTCTTTGGTAATCAAAGATGATAAAGGAAAAACGATTAATAAGTATTATCCGCTTATTAATAAATCTCCATATATTCATGATTGCATTTTCCGAAAACTCGATAATGAAATTCTTTTTGCAGAATACATGCGTGATTCTGTTTTTAGTGTAAGAAGTGGAGAGTTAACTCCAAAATATTTTATTGATTATAAAGATAAATCAATGAGTAAGATAGATCGTGAAAGTATTTTGAAAGGAACTCGTATGGCTCTGACAGTTTTATTGGAATGTAAGAAAATGGCAGGTATTGAGGATATATTTGAAATAAACGATAAAGTATTTATTAACAATACCAATGTAGTTGTTCCTAAGTTTACGGTTTATGACAAGAAGACACAAGAAGTCAAAACATTTAGCTATATACTGAATGATTTTTTGTTTATCGGTTTTGATCATCCTATTGGTCAATATAAAGATAATTTGATATCAATTGTTGGACAAGAAGATTTTCAAACGGCGATAGATGATGGTTTTAAATATTGGCAGAAAAAAGGTATTCTGACTGCTGAAAGAGCTAAAGAATTAAGGGCGATGATTGAGGAACGTTTTCCGGATCGGAATAATCTGGGGGAGACTAACCCGGTACTCTTTTTGATGAAAGTAAAGAAGTGATGGTTAGATAGGGTTGATAATTTATTCGTGTTATTTGGGTAATTAAAAAATATGTAGGAGTTACAGCAACTCATGCGTAATCAATAAGTAATAACAATTAAAGTTGGAGGTAAGCATGAAAAAGAAAAGCTTTCTGAAAATCGGTGGAGCAATGCTCCTTTTGGCACTTGTGTTAAACATCCAGTACGCCTGGGGTGGCGATGGCGTTAAGGATCATCCGCTTCATTTAGAAGTGTTGGCACAGAGTAATGATTCTATTAGTACTGGTGGAGACGCAGGTAAGGGAGCTGGTACTGACACTGGCGTTCTTTGGACTGAAATATCAGAAGATTGTTTCGTAATTGTCACAGGTGCAGCTGACACTGTTACTGCTTTTGGATTACAATTCAAAGTTGAAGCTGATGGGTATGGAATCTTATCTGTCAGTAATGCTTCAACAAGATGTAAACCAGGAGGAGATAAGCAATGTTCTTCATCACCTTGTGGCGAATTCTGGATAGAATATGCAAAAGCCGATGGTGCAGCTGCATCAATAAAAGAAGAGCAAAAGAGAACAGAAATTGGTGATATGGTTTCTATACCGATAACAGATATGGAAACCGATTATGGTAAATTGTCTGACTTTGCAGAGGATATAAAAATGATTCCTTTAGAATTTAAAGATGAATGTATTTTAGGAGAAATCAGAAAGGTTGTGATGTCTGACAGTTATATTTTTATCATGGAAAGAAATAATCCAAAAGGCGTTTATGTGTTTGATCATATGGGGAAATATTTGTATAAGATCGGGAACCGTGGGCAGGAACCTGAAGAATTTGTTGATTTATCCGATTTTTCATTGAACGAAGAGGAACGAGTGGTCTATTTGTATGATTTAATGCGAACGAAAGTTCTTGCTTTTTCTTATGAAGGAGATTTTATAAAAGATATACCGATGAATTATTATGCTGATAATTTTGAGTATCAAAATGGATTGTTCTATTTGTATCGGGAAAATGTGGTTCATGGTGATCCTTTATATTCTTTAGTTATCAAGGATGATAAAGGGAAAACGGTGAATAAGTATTATCCGGTTATTGAAAAACTATCAAAAACTAATTATTGTGTTTTCCGAAAACTGGATAACGAAATTCTTTTTGCAGAAGATTTGCGTGATTCTATTTTTACTATAAGAGGAGATGAGTTAACTCCAAAATATTTTATTGATTATAAAGATAAATCAATGAGTAAGGTCGACCGTGAGAGTATTCTTAAAAGAACTCGTCTTCCTCTGACAGTTCTATTAGAGTGTAAGAAAATGGCAGGGATTAAGGATATATTTTTAATAAATGACAAGGTCTTTATTAAAAATAAGCATATAGTTATTCCCAAGTTTACGGTTTACGACAAAAAGACACAAAAAGTCAAAACCTTTAGCCATATATTGAATGATTTTTTGTTTATAGGTCTTTCTCATCCAATTGGCCAATATAAAGATTATTTGATATCGGTAGGTCCGCAAGAAAGGTTGCAGGCAGCTATTAATATAGGTTTTAAGGCTTGGCAGGAAGAAGGGCTTCTGACTGCTAAAAGAGCAAAAGAATTAACAGCGATGATTGAGGAACGTTTTCCGGATCGGAATAATATCGGGGAAACTAATCCGATGCTCTTTTTATTGAAAGTAAAGAAGTAACAACTATAAAATTGAATCTATATGAAAAGAATCTATTTGTATATTGCTATTCTGATTTCCGTGGTAGCGAATATATTTTTAAATTTTGCCATGAAAAAGAATGACAATAAAGTCGTTTCACAGAATGAAATAGTTTCCGACGAGTATTTGAATGAAGAGTTGGGGAAGGCCTATTCTTATTTAAAACTGAACGGGAAAAAGTTTGAGAATGTAACAGGGACATTGGGGTATCAGGATAAAATGATAGGACGCATGGGACTGGAAACATTGATAAGAGGCTATAATGTCGTTTTCTATTTTTCGGACTTATCATGCTCCTCTTGTATTATGGAACAGCTGAATTCATTGGAAAAACTGAAAAAAATAATCGGAGGGAGGATGCTGATCATATCGCATTTGCCACGAAAAGATGTGCAAAATGAACTGCTACGATTGAAATCGGAAATACCGGTATTTTATATGGATGACAAGTATGTATCTGTGTTGGAGGAGTTCAGCAAAAATCATCCGGCGGCGATAACATGGATGATTACAGATGATTTGTTTATAGTCAGCTCTTGTGTGACTGATAGCCATACCAAACATTTTAATTCGGAATTTTATGATGCGATCGTACGATTCTTTAAGTATAAGGTAATATACTGAAAAATAAGTGGTAAAGTCATATTTTGATGAAAAAGGTCATTGCTGTTATTTTATTCATACTTTTTTGTCTTTTTATCCGGATTGCAGTAGGAGAGTTATGTATAGTACCTTCCGGTAGTATGGAACCGACACTCCTTTGCGGTGACAGGGTTTGGATAGATAAGATTACGTATGGAGCACGTTTTCCTGCTAAATGGGCGGATATTCCGGTTATCAATGTTTTCACATGGATACGCCCGTTGCGGGAAATGGACAGGAATACTCATTGGAAATATAGGTGACTTCCTGGAATGGGTTATCCGGGAGTCGGTGATATAGTGGTTTTTAACAGTCCGGAAAATATGGACCAATTATTAGTAAAGCGAATTACTCGGATAAAGAAAGAAAATGATACTTTACATATCAGACGGGACAATTATCTGTTCCTGAGAAAACTAATTGCAGAGGAAGGAAACGATGTGAGAATGAGAAACCGTGCTGTTTATATAAATGGCATTTGTGATTCTATTTATAGGCTTAAACGTACTTATTATTATGTTGAGGGAGATAATTCTGCCGATTCAAGGGATAGCCGATATTTCGGATATATTCCGGAAACCTTAATTGTGGGTAAATTTAATTGCGTACTGTTTTCTGTTAACAATCTGGGTACTAAAGGTAAAAAGATTAGGTTTAGACGTTTTTTTCATAAAATAACCTGATAGGTATTGATTATTTTACCTTACATTATTGCAGTCAAAGAGTTTGTTTATAATAAACAACGTAGTTCTCGTAGAACTATGGAATAATAAATACAAAAATAGGGTAAAAAAGTATTATATCCCTTTATAAAGGGATGATATTCTATGAAAAAAAGAGATTTGTTACAAAAATGCAGTCTCTTAGGCCTGATTTTTTGGTCTGAATCAATAATATCTCATGTATATTTGGTCAATTTCTAATAAAAATGCATTTGTTCTACGAGAACCATGGAATAATGGTCCATTGCATAATAAATTAGGAAAAATGTTGAGAACAAAACAATGTGACTATAAAAGACTATATGAAAAATATGTAGGTCAGATGTATTCATATGGTAAGGCACTCGGTGTTGATGATGATGCATTGTATGATCTGATTCATGATGTATTCCTACATTTTTTTGAACATCAGAATGAGATTGTCGATAATGATAATGTAAAATATTATCTTTTCCGGTGTTTAAAAAATCGAATGATTTCTGAAAAGCGAAAGGAAGTTACTATGGAAGATATCGATGAATCAGATGATTATCTGTTTTCTATAGCTGTGTCCGGACTGGATTATATAGAAGAAGAGGAGGAGCGAAAGGAAATTGCGGAACAAATTGAAAATATGTTATGCAGTCTTACGGGACGACAAAGAGAAGCCATTTATTTACGCTATATGCAAGAATTAGAGTATGATGAAATTGCTGTATTACTGAATCTTACGACTAAGGGAACACGTAAATTAATATATCGCGCAATCGAACGTATGCGTGAGCAATATGGTCCTGTTTTATTTTATTTTTTTCTTTCCAATCATTTTTTTCCATTTTAATGGGGTCATATTTCTTCTTTGTGCGTATTTATTTAAATGAATACTCATAAAAGTAAGGAATGAGCGATAAACAAATACCAGAAATAGTACATCGATTGTTACATGACCACAGTTTTGTCATGTGGTGTATGGTACCGACCCAAGAGTTGGATATTAAATGGCATGCTTGGATAAAAGAACATTCGGAAAACCAACGGGCTATTGACGAAGCACGTTTAATATTAAGATCTGTACAGTTGAACGAGTATTCTATTCCGGATGAAAAATCAGAACAAATTTGGCTGAGGTTGCAAAACGAAATGCAGCAAAAGCGTTTTAAAAAGCGTAATCTATTTATGAGATATGCAGCGGCTTGTGCTGTTTTTGTAACAGTTAGTCTGGCAGGATACTGGTTAATGGATAGAGGTCTGTTTTCAGGAAATAATCTGATGACAGGTATCGGTATGGCTATTGACACGGTTCATACAGAGGTTACATTGATAACAAAGGATCAGAAAATTATAAATGTGGAGGACAATGCCTTGATCTCTTTCAACTCTGATGTAACGATGAAAAACTCTCAGGATGAAGAATTTATTGTAAAAAAAATTGAGACTGAAGGGATTGAAAAGAATATTGATGAGACAGTGATGAATACGTTGGTCGTACCCAAAGGGCGCCGTTCTTCATTATTATTGGCTGATGGTTCTAAAATTTGGATAAACTCAGGGAGTGTGTTGCGTTTCCCTTCCCGGTTTGATGGTGACGATCGTACTATCGAAGCGGAGGGGGAGATTTATATCGAGGTCGTAAAAAGTGGCAAACCTTTTCATGTGAAAACGGCTAATTTTACAGTCAATGTGTTGGGGACTAAATTCAATCTTTCTGCTTATGGTGACGAGCAGGCACAATCAGTAGTTTTAGTAGAAGGTAGCGTGATGGTTGACACAAAGGAAGAAGAAAATATACAATTAACTCCAAATCATAAGTTGACCCTTCAACCTGATAAACACGAAATTAATGAGGTAGATGTTTTAGACTATATCTCCTGGAAAGATGGCGTGCTTATTTTTAAAGGAGAAACAATGGAAAATATCCTGATGCGTTTAAGCCGTTACTATAATGTGCAAATTGAATGTGCTCCTGGTATTGCCCGGCGGACGAGTTCCGGTAAACTCGTCTTGTTTGATAACATAGAGCAGGTCATGGAAACTTTTTCAATGCTTTATAATGTTCATTATCGCTTTGAATCAAATACATTACTAATAGAATAATAACTTAAAAAGAATTGCCTATGGAATATAGAATATGAAAAACGCTTGAAATTAAAAGTCCGAACGATGGGCAAGATCGTCCGGACTTGTCAGAGATTTAAATTTTCCAATTAAAAATGAAAAACCTAAAGACATACAAATGTATGAAAAAAATCAGACATATTATTGTATTACTGCTGAGTATGGGTATAACCTGTGCTTATGCAAATAATGAGTCGTTTATTTCGATAGAACAAATACTGGAACAAAAACAGTCCACTATGCTGGACGTTCTTAAATTCATAGAAACCGAGACCGGTTATGTGTTTTTCTATTCCGATGAGATCAAAAGCGAGTTGAATAGAAAAGCGCAAACTGGAGTAGTGAAAGGTTCTATACAAGAAATTCTTAATCCGCTGTTTGAGAAGACAGAACTAACTTATCAGATAAATGGTAACCAGGTGGTGGTAAAAAGGAAAGCGATTTCCGGTCCTGTTTCTTTGCCTTCGGTTTCGCAAAAGAAAAGTATAACGGTAACCGGAGTTGTCAGCGATGCGACCGGTGAACCCTTGATTGGTGCGAATATCTGGTTGAAGAACAGTTCTGTTGGGGCTGTTACTGATATTGATGGTAAATACACGATTAAAGTTGACGGAGTTGGCGGAGTGTTGACCTTCTCTTATATGGGGATGAAGAGTGTCGATATCGCTGTAAATAATCAATCGACTATTAATGTGACATTGGAGTCGGATGATGAAGTGCTTGACGAAGTTGTGGTAGTAGGCTATGGGCGTCAAAAGAAAGAAAGTGTTGTCGGGGCTATATCTACCGTTGATGTTGCGAACCTGAAAGTACCAGGCGCTTCAATATCCAATGTTTTGGCCGGACAGTTAGCAGGTGTCGTGGCAATGAGCCGTTCGGGTGAACCCGGCAAAAACAGTGCAGCTGATTTTTATATTCGTGGCGTATCTTCTTTTAAAGGAAATTCGACTCCTTTAGTGTTGGTTGACGGTATTGAACGTGAACTGGATTTGGTTGATACAGACGATATTGCATCTTTTTCTATCTTGAAAGATGCTTCTGCTTCAGCAGTATATGGGGTACGTGGGGCAAATGGAGTCATCCTGATCACGACTAAAAAAGGAAACGTAGGAAAGCCTGTTATCAACGTACGTACTGAAGCTGGCATTACCAGTCCGACCAAAATGCCTAAAATGGTTAATTCTGCTCAATGGGCTGACTTGTATAATGATATTCAACCAGGTTATTATACGCCGGAAACGATAGAAATGTACCGCAACGGATCTGATCTGGATCTTTATCCAAATGTGAACTGGATTGATGCATTGTATAACGATCTGGCATCGAACCAGCGAGTAAACCTAAGTATTACAGGTGGTACGGAAATAGTTAAATACTATATTTCAGGATCATTTTATAATGAAAGTTCAATTTTTAAGAGTGCAGGCGATATATACGATTATAATTCATCGATTAATTATAATAAGTTTAATTTCAGGGCGAATGTTGATTTGGCTTTGACAAAGAGTACAACTTTGAATTTAAACCTTGCGAATATTTATGAGAAGTCTTTTGGTCCGGGTTTTGGCGATAATGATGATACTATTTGGCAATATACCTATTTAGTTTCTCCTAATGCTTTTCCTGTTCAGTATTCAGATGGTACAATTGCTGCGCCTTCCAGTGATTCTGGTTATAATCCTTGGAATATGCTTGTACACTCGGGCTATCGTCAACAATTCTGGAACTCTTCCCAGTCGCTTGTCGGATTGACTCAGGATTTTGGGGCACTTTGGGAACCTTTGAAGGGATTGACCGGAAATTTCAAATTTTCATGGGATGCATGGAATACAACTATTCAGCGCCGTAGTAAAGAACCGACCCAATATCATGCCACAGGAAGGGATGAAGAGGGTAATCTGATTTTCGGTACTCCAATCCGTACGGGTAGCGGAGAGTTATCGTACGCAATCGGTCGTGACGGAACAATGACCACTTATATGGAGGCCTCTCTTAATTATGAACGCTTATTTAATGAAAAACACCGTCTGGGAGCACTGTTTTTATACAATCATAAAATACACACCCGCACACAGGAAGGTGATAAATTTAAATCATTGCCTTATAAGAACCAAGGTATTGCGGGACGTATGACGTATGCATTCAATGATACTTATTTTGCAGAAGTGAATGTCGGTTATAACGGTTCCGAGAACTTTGCGCGTGGGCATAGGTTCGGATTCTTTCCTGCTGGTGCGATCGGATGGATGATTTCTAATGAAAAGTGGTTTCAACCGCTGACAAAAGTGGTCGATATGCTTAAATTGAAAGGATCATATGGTATTGTCGGAAATGATGATATCGGAGGACAACGTCGCTGGGTCTATGAATCGACAATTCTTGTAGGCAATGATGCTGGTGCTGGAAATTGGAACTATGGTTCTGCCGGAGGAAATGGAGGCGGAGGTATCCGAGTTGGTGATGTTGAGAATTTGACAGCATCATGGGAAGAGGCTCATAAACTTAATGTCGGAGCTGAGTTTTCTTTATTTAATAAACTGCGTATTCAAGCAGATTATTTTTCAGAAAAGCGTACTGGCATTTTTCTGCAGCGTGCTGGTTTGCCTGCTATTGCAGGTTTATCCGTAATTCCTTATACGAATATTGGTGAAACAAAAAATCAAGGTTTTGACGGAACAATGGAATACTCACAGAAAATCGGACAAGTATTTCTGACCGGACGGGCTAATTTTACATATAATAGAAATGAATTGCTTAATAATGATGAGCCTGACTGGGAGTATAAATACCAAAACAGAATAGGAAAACCTTTTGGATCGGGTGGTGCTATGCAACCATTCGGACTTGTTGCACTTGGACTTTTTGAAAGCCAGGAAGATATTGATAATAGTCCAAAACAAACATTTGGTGAATATCGGGTCGGTGATATTAAATATCAGGATGTAAATGGTGATGGTGTAATTAACTCACAGGATCAGATAGCGATGGGATATACCAATTTACCTGAGATGATTTATGGTTTTGGTGCAACTGCTCAATGGAAGAATTGGGATGTGAATGTGTTTTTCCAGGGTGTTAATCATGTAAACTTCTTTTTAAGCGGATCAACCATAAAGACTCCTTTCGGTTCCGGAAATATGGAACGTGCCGCAATTAATGAGGATGTTTATAATAATGTATGGAGACCAGGTAATACCCCGGAACAAAATGCTGGAGCGATTTATCCCCGCCTGAGTTGGAGTGGATCGTCAGGTTCATCCAATAATGCCCAGACTTCTGACTGGTGGATGCGGGATGGCAGTTTTCTTCGTTTGAAAAACTTCGAAGTAGGATATACGATGCCGAAGAGCCTGATGAGTAAAACTTTTATTAAATCGGTTCGCTTCTATTTATCAGGAAATAACTTGCTTACATTCAGTAAATTTAAGTTATGGGACCCTGAAAAGGGGAATGGAGACGGTTCCGGCTATCCTCCGAACAGAGTAGTAACAGTTGGTTTTAATGCTAATTTTTAATCCTCTAAATAATTATGAATATGAAAATATCAATCATACAATCTTTTCAAATCATTTGTCTTCTGGTCGGAACCTCTTTTTTCGTATCTTGTGATGATTTTCTGGACAGACAGGAAGATGAAAAACTAACATTTGATAAAATCTGGGAAACCCGTAATAATACCAGAAGTTACTGGCTTAATTCGATGAGTTTTTTGCCGAATGATGCTGATGACTTTAATTATTCCCCTTGGTTAGGTGCATCTGATGAAGGATCGGTTACTTATGACCGGGACACACGCTGGATCAATTTCGGCTCTTGGAATGCCAGTAGCGTTCCTTATTATAAAATGGATTTCTATTATAAAGGCATTCGTGAATGTAATATTTTTATGCAGAATGTCGACCGTTGTTCCGATCCTATTGTGACAAAGGAAGAACTGGCGCAATGGAAAGTACAAAGTCGATTCGCACGCGCTTATTATTATTTTATGATGATGCGTATTTATGGGCCGGTCTTCTTACTGGGGGATGAATTACTGGACTTTACAGCTTCAACTGAAGATCTTTACCGGCCGCGTAATACATGGGATGAATGTGTGAATTATGTAGTGAGTGAAATGGAAGCCTGTATCAATGACCCGGCAATGGCTGAAAATTATTCGGATGCAGAAAAAGGATTGGCAACCAAAGGTGCTTGTCAGGCTCTTATCGCTCGTTTAAAACTTTATTCGGCGCGTGATCTGTTTAATGGAAATAAATTATATAGTTCAGTGATAAATCCGGTGACTGATAAATTCCCAGAATTATCAGGAGTACATTTATTTCCTCAGGAATACGATGCAAATAAATGGCTGGAAGCAGCTAAGGCTGCTAAAGCTTTGATTGATAATCCACTGTATAAATTATACCGTGCCGGCGACGGTTCTGACCCGTATGCAAATTATTATGGGATAACTCAGGAACATTGGAATTCTGAATTGATCTGGTCGACCGGTTATAAAGGCCGTTATACAATGGGCGTACATACAGTTCCGACCGGAATTTCCGGAACTGCTTATGGTGGCGTTGGCCCGACTCAGCAACAGGTGGATGCATATGCTATGTCTAACGGGCGTTATCCGATTTCCGGATATAGCGGAACAAATCCAGTTATTGATACACAATCCGGATATAGTGAAGATGAATTTGAAAAGACAACATGGGAATATCCGGCTTGGGGAGGTGCCGCAGCGTATGATTTGAATGCTCCGAACATGTATAAAGATCGTGAACCACGTTTCTATGTTTCTGTATTTTTCGGTGGAAATAAGTGGCACCATGGTAGTGGTATGACTTTGATTTCTTTTGCTAAAGGGGGGAATGGAAATAAATCGCATGATTATCCGAAATCCGGATATCTGATCAATCGTTTTTATGATCATACGCTTAACTCTGCCAGTGGTCAATGGGGAAATATAGTCTTTCCGACATTCCGTCTAGCCGAGATGTATCTCAACTTTATAGAATCGGTGCTTGAGTGTAAAAAACGAAATGCCGCTTTGCCTTCGGGATATGAAACACAAGCGATGGAGCTTTGGGCTGATCTACGTGATCGTGCCGGTTTGGCTTCGATTACTGATGTTTATCCTAATGCAACTACAGAAGAGTTGATCGAACTTTGCCGTCGTGAGCGTCGTATTGAACTCGCTTTTGAGAATCATCGTTATTTCGATACTCGTACATGGATGATTTCCAAGGAGGTTGATGGAGGACCGATATATGGTATGAATACGCAATTCCCCGGAAGTGGAGATGAGACTCCCGATGGTTTTTGGGAAAGGGTTGCTTTTGAAACACGTGTGTTTGAAGATAACCATTATCTGTATCCTTTTTCACAAAGAGAGTTGGATAGAAATAAATTGTTAACTCAGAATTATGGTTGGTAATTCTGATAATCTTAAAAGACATTGTTTATGAAGAATATATTAATAATATCATTCCTGTTTTCTTTAGGTGTGGCATTTACAGCCTGTGAAGATAATAAAGGAGAGTTTCTGAGTGATTATAGTACGATACTTTATTTCAGGAATAATGGTGAAATACCGGTTTCACTTTATAAAACAGGTGAGGATGGTGATTATCAATTGGTAATTAATAAATCAGGTTCTGATTTAGGAAGTATTACTGAAGTCGAGATCGAAGTATCGGATGATGTGTTGGCAAATTATAATGCTCAAAATGGTACTGGATATGTAAAACTGCCTGATAATTGTTATCAGATTGCAGAGGATAGAGTTGAGTTTGGAGCGGACAATTTGTATAAGCATGTAAATGTAGCGTTCAAAACTGATATTATTTTCAGTTTACCGGCAGAAGTAAAATATGCATTGCCTGTTTCTTTGAAAAACTCCAAAGATTCAATTAATGCAGAAAAAAGTCAGATGATTCTGGTTCCAACTGTATCGATCCCTTCTGTGTATTTCAGCCAAACGGGATATGTATCTAATTCTTTTACGGATGAAGGTGCTCAACAGGCTAAATTCACTTTACCGGTTACAATGCCATTAACAAATAAATGGACATTCGATTGTAAGGTTGAAGTTGACCAGGCATTATTGGATGAGTATAATAAGAAAAATGATACGAATTATTCATTGCTACCGAAAGATGCTTATATGTTGAGCGGGGATGGTGTTGTCGGATTTACACCTGATTCAAGTCTGGTAAATCTGGAAATTACGGTAGACCGTACAACACTGGAGTACGGTAATTATGTTCTGCCATTGCGACTGGCTAATTGTACACAGGAATATTTTGTTATTGATTCGGGTAAAAACGCATGTCTTTATGGTATTTCATATGTACCGGACGAAAGCAAATTGAAAAAAGTGGAATTGACAGCTGATATGCTTTCTTCAAATGCCGTTGAGCCGTCGGAAGGTTCATTGGCAAATCTGTTGGATGGAGATGTGGAAACTTACTTCCATTCTGCTTGGAGTGTTGCAGTGGAAGGTTCTCATTACCTTCAGGTAGCATTGCCGGCAGAGACTACTGTATTTAATTTCTATTATACGACACGTTCGGCAAATGGCAGTGCCGCACCGGCAAAGATCATTATTGAAGGAAGTTTGGATGGTGTATCTTTTAATAAGATAAGCACGCTGACCGACGGACTGCCGACTGGTGGTAAAGAAACTTATAATTCGAAGATTATGGTAGGAAAGCCGTTTAAGATTATTCGTTTCTCTGTTCCGGAAAATGCGACAGGAGGTAATTTTTTCGTATGGAGTGAATTTGGAATGAAGGTTTTCTAGACTTTATTTCCCATACATAAGTCTTTTGTTATCAAAGGCGGAAGTATGGTTCATTAGATTCCATATTTCCGCTTTCTTGTAATTACTCTATGAAATAATCGAATGCTGTAACTTGAAAAATACTTACCCCTTCTTCTGCTTCTTATACTCCCTTGGCGACATCCCCATCACCTTGCTGAATAGCCGGGAGAAGTAATAGGTATCTTCTATTCCTATCTTATAACAGATCTGGTTTACCTTCATATCCGTAAAGTCCAGTAACTGGCAAGCCTGTTGTATCTTCAGTTGGTTGAAATAAGTCAGGGGGGCATAACCGGTACGCTTGCTGAACAGGACGGAAAAATGGGAAGGGGAATAGCCTATATGGGTAGCCAGGTCTGCTAATGTTATTTTCTTTTCCAGGTTTTCTTTCATATAGTGGATGGCAGCGGTAACGATATCGTTCTGATCCGATTCGTTACGGGCAGCCTCACGATATTGTTGGAGATAACGTAAAGAACCTAAGTAATAATGGAAAGCAGAACAGGCATACAATAAGTTTTCATGGCTGTATCCCATCTCCAATGTGCGGAATATCTCTTCGAAAAGATCGTTTCGGTTACTGATCCGGGACTGGACGCTCGGTTTTATTTCGATCGGACGGCTGGCCTGACCGGCAAAGTAAGAGGCCAGCTTCCCCTTGAAATGTATCCAGTAAATGGTCCAGGGATTCGTATCATCCGAACCGTAGGCATGCGTAACTCCGGCTGGCAGGATAAAATACTGGTTGGCTGTGACCGTATATTCCTGGTCGCCGCAACGGAACCATCCGGCTCCCTCTATACAATAAATGAAGACGAACTGGCAGATCGGCTCTTTCCGTTCACGGAAATGATGCAGGGCCTTCGGGTAATAACCGATGTCCGTAATGTGCAGGATCGATGAAAGCGCGTCTTTCTCCATCTCTTGTACGATAGACTGAGGTAATACAAGGGCCCGTTCTCCGCTAAAACCGTCTTTGAGTTTGATCATGGTACTGGATTTATAGATGTGCACAAAGATATATTATTTATTTGATAGGTATATAATCCATTTATTATTTATCTTTATCTCTGTATCCGGACTCTTTGCGGGTACGGATGTTTTTGGTAGTCGGAATGTCTTTTTTTCATCCTTGTTCATTCATCCCAAGATAGGGGTATTTACCCCTGGAAACCGCATTATTTGAGAAAAGCTCTGTATCTTTACTGTTGTTGAGCTTAACTAAATGAATAATCAATTAAAAAGTAAATCAGTATGAAACAGATTGTATGCCTTTTATTTTGTATGCTATTTTCACTGGCCGTATCTGCACAGGATAAAACGGACGGTTTATCAGGTAAATGGAAGTATAGTGCCACCGATGTCCCTTATGGATATGAGAATGGGGAGGTTGAGTTTAAGACTGAAGATGGAAAGTTGAACGTTACGCTTGGCGTTGGTTATGATAAGATTGTCGTCGACCAGATCAGCCGGGACGGCGATACTTATAAATGTAACCTGATAATCAGTGGCGGAGATGTGGATATCGCATTCAAACTAAAAAACGGTAAATTGGAAGCAGATGTGAAAGTGGACGGGTCACCGATAGGAATAACTTTCGAAAAGCAGGATTGATTGCGGAAGACATATAACTATAATTAAAACCGGTTTAGAGAGAAGAATCGAAAGATTGTCCATCCCTAAGCCAGTTTTATCTATTTCACTATTAACCGGAAACCTGTTTCTTTGCACCATAACTTTAATACTAATGTCATGAAGCGAACAACAGCTTACTTATTACTTATTTGCCTGGTCTCAGCTATGGGCGGATTATTATTCGGTTACGACTGGGTAGTGATCGGAGGTGCCAAGATATTTTATGAACCCTTTTTCGGACTTGAAGGCTCTGCTGCCCTTCGTGGGTGGGCGATGAGTAGCGCCCTGATCGGTTGTCTGGCCGGTGCGTTGCTTTCCGGTGAATGGAGTGATAAGTACGGGCGAAAAAAGATGTTGATTATCGCTTCTTTCCTTTTTGTACTGTCTGCCTACGGGACGGGGGCGGTCAATAGTTTTAACTGGTTTATCATTTATCGTATAGTCGGTGGGTTCGGTATCGGTATCGCTTCGAACATTTCACCGGTATATATTGCTGAGGTCGCTCCGGCCTCTGTCCGGGGAAAGTTTGTTTCCCTGAATCAGCTGACGATTGTTTTGGGTATCCTGATGGCGCAGCTGGCTAACTGGCAAATCGGAGAGTACTTTACACAGGGAGGTGAAACGCTGAGTGCCAACAGTATCGAGTGGGCCTGGCGATGGATGTTCTGGGCGGAACTGATTCCGGCCGGATTGTTCTTTATCCTTTCTTTTATTATTCCTGAAAGTCCGCGTTGGTTGGCAACCGTGCAAAAGACGACTCAGGCACGGGCTATCCTGTTACGTATCGGCGGAGAACAATATGCCGATCAGACGTTGGATGAACTGGCGCAACTGACCGATAAGAAAGAAGAAAAAGTAAACTGGGGAGCTCTGTTAAAGCCGGGTGTCCGGAACGTGCTCATTATCGGAATCGTATTAGCGATCTTCCAGCAATGGTGCGGTATCAATGTGATCTTTAATTATGCTCATGAGATATTTTCGGAAGCCGGTTATGCGGTGTCGGATGTCTTGATGAATATTGTAGTGACAGGGGTGACTAATGTGATCTTTACTTTTGTTGCCATCTATACGGTTGACAAATGGGGTAGACGAAGTCTGATGTTCGTCGGTTCGGCAGGACTAGCTGTTATCTATGGAATATTGGGAACCTGCTATTTCTTTGAAGTAAGCGGCTGGCCGATGCTTCTGCTGGTAGTGATGGCGATTGCCTGCTATGCTATGTCTCTTGCACCGGTGGTTTGGGTGGTTCTTTCCGAGATATTCCCCGTAAGGATACGCGGGATGGCAATGGCTATCTCCACATTCTTCCTGTGGGCAGCCTGCTTCCTGTTGACATATACTTTCCCGATATTGAATGAAGCGGTGGGTGCTTCCGGAACCTTCTGGTTGTATGGTGCCATTTGTTTGAGCGGGTTCTTCTTTATACGTGCAAAACTTCCCGAAACAAAAGGAAAAACATTGGAAGAACTGGAAAAAGAATTAACAAAATAAATATACTGAAATGACTGAGAATGTGAAAGTTTGGGAAGAAGATATCCTTCTTCCTACCTATGGTATTGGCAAAGCCGAAAAGAATCCGATGTTCCTGGAGAAGCGTGTTTACCAGGGAAGCAGCGGAGTGGTATATCCTTATCCGGTAGTGGAAAAGATAGAAGATACCTGTGAGGAAAAGAGTTACCATGCCGTTTATCTTGAAAACGAATATATCAAAGTTATGATCCTCCCGGAACTGGGGGGACGTGTACAGATGGCATACGATAAGATCAAAAACCGCCATTTCATCTATTATAACCATGTGATTAAACCGGCTTTGGTCGGTTTGACCGGTCCGTGGATTTCCGGTGGAATCGAGTTTAACTGGCCGCAACATCATCGTCCGAGTACGTTCCTGCCGATCGATTATACGATCGAACGTTGTGCCGACGGCAGTGCCATCGTTTGGGTGAGCGAGCGCGAACGTATGTTCCATCAGAAAGGGATGGCCGGTTTTACCCTCCGTCCGGGACGGGCTGTTTTGGAGATTCAGGGTAAACTGTATAACCCGACACCGATACCGCAGACTTTCCTTTGGTGGGCGAATCCGGCTGTGGCTGTAAATGATGCCTATCAATCGGTGTTCCCTGCCGATGTAAATGCCGTGTTCGATCATGGTAAACGTGATGTGTCACGCTATCCGATTGCTACCGGTACTTACTATAAGATGGATTATTCGGCAGGAGTGGATATTTCCCGCTATAAGAATATACCTGTTCCTACCTCTTATATGGCAATCCGTTCCAATTATAACTTTGTGGGAGGATATGAGAATGATACCCGTGCCGGTGTGCTTCACGTGGCAAACCATCATATCTCGCCGGGTAAGAAGCAATGGACCTGGGGTAATGGCGATTTCGGACAGGCCTGGGATCGTAACCTAACAGATTCCGACGGCCCTTATATCGAACTGATGACCGGTGTCTATACCGACAATCAGCCTGACTTCACCTGGCTTCAGCCTTATGAAGAAAAAACGTTTACCCAATACTTCATGCCTTATCGCGAACTGGGTGTGGTGAAGAATGCCTCTTCCGACCTTCTGATGAACCTGGAGCCCGATGGAAAGGGCGCTTTATTAAAAGTTTTCGCTACGTCCGTGCAGAATGATTTGCATATTGTCGTGGAGAAATCCGGAGAAGTTTGTCTGGATATTACCCGTGATATTACTCCCGAAAATATACTGGAAGAATTTGTTCCGGTTGCAGATTTGTGCGATGTGAAAGTCTGTATCCGTAACGTTAAAGGGAAGCAGATGTTATCCTGGGAACCGGAACCCGATGTTATTAAGGAAGTACCCGAGCCCGCTAAAGCAGCTCTTGACCCGAAAGAAGTGCGTACCACCGAACAGCTGTATCTGACAGGCTTACATCTGGAACAATATCGCCATGCCACTTATTCGGCAACCGATTATTATGAAGAAGCACTTCGCCGTGATGCGACCGATGTACGTAATAATAATGCGATGGGATTGTGGTTGATTCGTAAAGGTCAGTTTGCCAAGGCAGAACCTTATCTGCGACAGGCGGTGAAAACACTGACGGAACGTAATCCGAATCCTTATGATGGCGAGCCATTATATAATCTGGGCCTTTCTTTGAAATATCAGGGGAAAACAGAAGAAGCATATGACTCTTTCTATAAAGCCTGTTGGAATGCAGCCTGGCAGGATGCCGGCTACTATTCCCTGGCTCAGTTATCGGCGGCACGCGGAGATTGGGAAGAGGCTCTCTATGAAATAGATAAATCTTTACTTCGCAACTGGCATAATCTGCGGGGACGCCATTTGAAAGCGGCTATCCTTCGTCATCTGGGACGGAAGGATGAGGCACTGGCTTTGATTGAGGATTCCCTGCGTATCGACCGTTTCAATTTCGGTTGTGGTTTTGAGAAGTACCTGATTACCGGAGTTGAGGCTGACCTGAAAAAATTGCTCGCTCTGATGCGTCCGGAGGCCCATAATTATGAAGAACTGGCTTTGGATTATGCATCTGCCGGTTGTTGGGAGGAAGCATTAATGGTGGCCGAAACGGCTATCAGTCAAAATGTTTCGGGGCAGACTATGCTTCATTATTATAAAAGCTGGTTCCTGATTCAACTGGACCGTAAAGAAGAAGCCCTGGCAGCTATCCGTGAAGCGGAACAGCAATTGCCTGATTGTTGTTTCCCGAATGTATTGGAGGCAATTCTTGCTCTACAATCTGTTATCGGGTTTGCGAAAGAAACACCAAAAGCCTTGTATTATCTGGGTAATTTGTGGTACGACAAGCGTCAGTATCCGGAAGCAATCACCTGCTGGGAGACTTCCATGCAGCAGGATGATACCTTCCCGACCGTCTTGCGTAATCTTTCCCTGGCCTATTTCAATAAGCTGAATAGGCAGGACGAGGCGGTTACTCTACTTGAAAAGGCTTTTGCGCTCGATATGACGGATGCCCGTATCCTGATGGAGCTCGATCAGTTGTATAAACGCCTGAATCGTTCGCATGAAGATCGTCTGGCTTTCCTTGAAAAGCATAAAGACATAGCTTTCCAGCGTGATGACCTGTATCTGGAATATGTCACCTTACTGAATCAACTCGGACAATATGAAGAAGCAATCCGTATGATCGATGCCCGTAAGTTCCATCCGTGGGAAGGGGGAGAAGGCAAGGTTCCGGCACAATACCAGCTGGCTCGTGTAGAATTAGTAAAGCAGTTATTAGCTGAAAAGAAATATGAAGAAGCTCTGGCTTTGATTGAGGAATGTTTCATCTATCCGCATAATCTGGGCGAAGGCAAACTATATGGCGCACAGGAAAACGACTTCAATTATTATAAAGCCTGTGCTTTGTCCGGCTTGGGACGTAAAGAAGAAGCGACGGAATTATTCCTGGCTGCCAGCATCGGAAACAGCCAACCGGCTGCCGCTATGTATTATAACGATCAGAAACCGGATAAGATATTCTATCAGGGACTGGCTTTGCGTAAGCTGGGACGTGAAGAAGAGGCTTGCGGACGCTTTAATAACCTGATTTCTTATGGCGAAAAGCATCTGTATGATGTCTTTAAGATGGATTATTTCGCTGTATCCTTACCTGATTTACAGATATGGGAAGATGATATGAATAAAAAGAATCGTATCCATTGCAATTACCTGATGGCATTAGGCCACCTGGGATTAGGTAATAACGAAAAAGCAATGAAATATTTCAATATCGCTGCCGAAATGGATAATAACCATCAGGGAGTTCAGATACATCAGAAGATGATCTGATCTTTTCCGATGGCATGAACAGTGCTTTTCATAGTGTATGAACAGTACTGTTCACGGTATATGAACAACGTTGTTCGTGCTATCAGAACAGCATTGTTCATGCCTCTTGAAAAAACTGGTTTTTTATAGCATTTTTGGAGATACTCATTTAAGGAAGAAATAATAAATATGTTGAAGGGTTTTTTATCTATATGTATAACACTGATGCTGACTTCTTGCCAAAAGCCATCGTCAGAGATCTCTTTGGCGGGCAAGTGGCAGTTTGCTATGGACAGTACCGATATCGGGATAACGGAGAAATGGTTTGAACGTTCGTTTGCTGATAAAATACAGCTGCCCGGAACGACCGATGAAGCGGGATATGGCATTCCGAATACACTTCTTCCTTCAGTGGAGAAACCGCAGATTCTTCACCTGACCCGTAAAAATAGTTATGTCGGTCCGGCCTGGTATTCGCGGGGAATATCCATTCCATCGAATTGGGAGGGGAAGTCTATAGAACTAAAACTCGAACGTGTTATCTGGCAAACTTCTGTTTGGGTAGATGATAACCCTGTGCAGGGAAGTTGTGAAAGCCTGATAAGTCCGCATCGATTCGATCTGACTGGTTATCTGACACCCGGTAAGCACAAACTGACGATTCGTGTGGACAACAGGAAACAACATGATATTACTGTAAACGATATGGCGCATGCCTATACCAATGAAACACAGATTATGTGGAACGGTATAATCGGTGATATCTCTCTGATAGCAAAAGAAGCCCTTTCCATCGAAGATTTGCAGGTTTATCCGGACGTATCAGGTAAACAAATCCGTATAAAGGGAAAAGTTTCCAATACGGGTGAAGCTACAGAAGGTTCGCTCTCGGTAAAGGTAGAAAATCAAAAAAGTGGATTGGTCGTATCTGCCCTTAAACAAAAAGTGGATTTTCAATCAGGCGAAAACCTTGTAAATCTAACATGTTCAATGGGGGATTCGATAGAAATGTGGAATGAGTTTAACCCCGTTTTATATAAAGTGGATTTAGAGGTGAATGCAGGTTCGGTTAAAACGGAAAGGAGTACAAAGTTTGGCATGCGCGAATTCAGCCGGAATCAATCGGATCTGCTATTGAACGGAAATAAGGTCTTTCTGCGAGGTACACTCGAATGTTGTATCTTCCCGCTGACCGGACGTCCTCCGATGGAACCGGAAGGATGGAAGAAAGTGTTCCTTACGGCTCGCGAATGGGGATTGAACCATCTGCGTTTCCATTCCTGGTGTCCACCCGAAGCCGCTTTCCAGGTGGCAGATTCATTGGGATTCTATTTACAGGTAGAGCTTCCGCTATGGTCGGTAAAAGTGGGAGAAGATTCTCATACAAATGACTTCCTGTATGCTGAAGCTGACCGTATACTTGCAGAGTATGGCAATCATCCCTCTTTCTGTTTCTTCAGCCTGGGGAATGAACTGCAACCGGATTTTGAATTCTTGTCGCGGTTGTTGAAGCATACCAAAGAACAGGACTCGAGACATTTATATACAACCACTTCTTTTACATTTGAAAGAGGACATGGTGATTGGCCTGAACCGGATGACGATTTCTTTATCACGCAATGGACTAAGAAAGGCTGGGTGAGAGGCCAGGGTGTATTTGATTCCCAATCTCCTTCGTTCGACAAGGACTATATCGCTTCTGTCGAAGGAATGGATGTTCCGCTTGTTACTCATGAGATCGGGCAATATTCTGTTTTCCCTAACCTGAAAGAGATAGATAAATATACCGGAGTCCTGGATCCTTTAAACTTTAAAGGCGTAAAGCAGGAACTGGAGAAAAAAGGCTTATTGGATAAGGCTGACGATTACCTGAAAGCATCCGGTTATCTGGCGGCTATCTTATATAAAGAAGAGATTGAACGTGCGATGAAAACGGCAGGTTGCAGCGGTTTCCAGTTATTGGACCTGCATGACTTCCCGGGGCAGGGAACTGCTTTAGTCGGATTGCTGGATGCCTTTTGGGATAGCAAAGGTGTAACTGATGCAGAAACATTCCGCCAGGCCTGCTCGCCGGTAACACCTCTGGTTCGTTTCCCGAAAGCAGTTTATACGAGTGGGGAATCTTTTACAGCGTCTGTCGAAGTTGCTAATTTCACAGATAAAGAACTGAAAGATCAGTCTGTTTCCTGGATACTGAAAGATGAAAAGGGAAAAGAAATAGGAAAAGGCATGATGTCCTGCCCTTCGTTGCCAATCGGGTTGAATAGATTGCCGGAAGCGATTACCTGTCCGTTGGCGCAGCAGGAAGCGGCTCGGTTACTCTTGTCCGTTGCTTTGGATAATACTCCATATAAGAATGAATGGAGTATTTGGGTATATCCGTCCCAATTGAATCCGGTGAAGGATGATGTCGTTGTTACCCGTGATTTACGGGAAACTCAGAAGGCGCTTGCCGATGGAAAGAAGGTTTTATATAATCCGGACTATAAAAAGATAGAAGGGTTGGAAGGTAAATTTGTCCCTGTATTTTGGAGTCCGGTTCATTTTCCGAAGCAGGCAGGTTCGATGGGAATCCTTTGTGAGGCGTCTCATCC
Source organism: Parabacteroides caecihominis (assembly GCF_023656785.1). Taxonomy (NCBI): domain Bacteria; kingdom Pseudomonadati; phylum Bacteroidota; class Bacteroidia; order Bacteroidales; family Tannerellaceae; genus Parabacteroides; species Parabacteroides caecihominis. The sequence continues at coordinate 325,197 of NZ_JAMOKS010000002.1, read as the reverse complement.
GGCATTCGCCCATTTCCCGACAGGCAATTATACCGATTGGCAATGGTGGTCGCTGCTGAAGCAATCAAAAACGATTGTTATGGATAACCTGCCGGCCGTGACCCCTTTGGTGGAAGTTGTCGATAACTTTGCCAATAACCGTCGTTTGTCAAACCTGTTTGAGGCAAAAGTAGGTGAAGGAAAATTACTTTTCTGCTCAATGGATATATTGTCGGACTGGGAACAGCGTCCGGAAGCCCGGCAGTTGTATTTTAGTTTGCTTGAATATATGAAAAGTGATTCGTTTGATCCGTCAAGTGCGATGGAATCGGATGTTTTGGCTCAATTGTTTAAATCCGGTCTCTCTTCGGGAGCAAGTAATCCGGAAGATATTTATTGATTAATGTAAAGATGTAACTTATGAAGAAGCTGTTTATCGTATTATTTGCTTTAATGACAGGGATGACTTGGGCACAGCAATCTCCTGTTACTGCCGGCAGCGACGGAAAGTCGTGGACATTGGCAACACGTTCTTTTATCTATCAGATCCGTGTTTCGGATCAGGGAAAGGTGAATATGTTCTATTTTGGCGATAAAAGTCAGAATCCGGACATGCTGCGGAATCCGCTGGGGGAAGAAGTGACTGTCCGTGGCGGTTATTCTGCTACGACACCGATGCTGGAAGCCGTTTTTAAAGACCGGGTAAGGGATATCGAACTCACTTACGAAGGGTCGGAAATGCTGACGCAGGATGGGTATGCCATATTGGTTATCCGTCAGAAGGATAACTATTATCCGTTGGCTGTTACCGAATATATCCGTGTTCTGCCGGAATACGATTTGCTTGAGAAATGGATAGAAATAAAGAATACCGGAAAGAAAGGGAATATTGAAATAGAAAATGCCCAGTCCGGAACGTTCTTTCTTCCGAAGAACGCCTATGAGCTGACGCATCTGTCCGGCAGATGGGGCTATGAGTATCAAATGAATGTAACCAAACTGACACAGGGATTGAAGACGATTCAGACAAAAGACCTGCGTTCGTACGGTTCCTCTTTCTTTGCAATCAGACCCGAAGGCGAGCAGGAAGAGACTTGCGGCGAAGTATGGTTCGGCTCGTTACAATATAGTGGTAACTGGCGGATGGACTTTGAGAAGTATGCTCCCGGAGAAGTTCAAGTTACCGGAGGAATAAACTTCTGGGACCAGTTGTTGGTTCTACAGCCGGGAAAGAGTTTTACCACTCCTAAGATGATGATCGGATATACCAACCGGGGGATGGAAGGCGTTTCACAGAACCTGGCTTCGTTTACCCGTGAAAAAGTCCTGTATCCTTCTCATCGCGATCAGGTTCGTCCGGTTTTATATAACAGCTGGTATGCCACCACTTTTGATGTGAATGAAGAACATCAGCTGGCTTTGGCAAAGATCGCAAAAGATTTGGGCGTTGAAGTTTTTGTTATTGACGACGGTTGGTTTAAAGGCCGTATCAACGATAAAGGCGGTCTGGGTGACTGGACGGTCGATAAGAATAAATTCCCTAACGGCTTGCAACCGATGATCGAGAAAATCAATGCTCTGGGACTGGATTTCGGTATCTGGATAGAGCCGGAAATGGTAAATCCGAACAGTGACCTGTACCGCCAGCATCCCGACTGGGTGTTCCATTATCCGAACCGTACCCGGCATGAAACCCGTAATCAGTTGATGCTGAACCTGGCACGTGAAGATGTCTATCAGTATTTATATAGTTGCTTCTCTACGTTGTTACGTGAAAACAATATAAAGTTTATCAAATGGGATATGAATCGGGGTGTGACAGAACCTGGTTTCCTGTCAGCTCCGACCGATGAACAGCGGGCCGTTCGTATTAAATACATCGAGAATCTGTACCGTTTGTTTGAAACATTGCGTGCGGAATTTCCCGAAGTATGGTTCGAAAACTGTGCCGGAGGTGGCAGTAGGGTTGACCTGGGTATGATGGCCCGTACCGATTTCTGCTGGGCAAGCGATAATACCGACCCGGTGGAACGCACGTTCATCCAGTATTCTTTCCTGAATGCCTTCCCGTCTAATTCTATGATTAGCTGGGTGACGCAGGAAGATTGGCATAACCAGAGGCATCCGCTTGAATTTAAGTTCGATGTATCCCTGTGCGGTGTCCTGGGTGTTGGTTATGATATTACGAAATGGTCTGACAAGGAAAAAGAGGTTGCCCGTGAGAAGATTGCTCTTTATAAAGAAATTCGTGAAACAGTTCACAAAGGTGATCATTACCGTTTGGTGTCGCCTTACGAGAATAACCGGAGCGTGCTTCAGTTCGTCAATAAACCGAAATCCGAATCAGTTGTGTTTGTGTATAATCTGGCAGAATATCCGGATAATGCCATACCGGAAACCAAACGTTCTAAAAAGGTAAAACTGCGTGGTCTGGAACCTGATGCCTCTTACCGGATTGAAGGTATGGATGGCCTTTATGCCGGTCGTCAGTTGATGAATATCGGAGTGGAATTTCCCTTGTACGGAGCATTCAAAAGCCGTATATTTAAGATTGTAAAACAATAATACATGGTTTGTCAGATGAATTTATTGTCTGCATCAGTATTCAGCGGAGAGGGTTCAACCTCTTCCGCTGAACTGGTTACATTAAAGAACCGTAACGGCCTTGTCGCCCAATTCACCAATTATGGTGCCCGCTGGGTGAGTATGTGGACACCCGACCGTAATGGTCGTATGGGAGATATTGTCCTCGGTTTTGATACGCTCGACGGTTATTTGACGGCAGGGGAACAATATCATGGTGCAATAGTGGGCCGTGTCTGTGGCAGAATTAATAATGCCCGTTTTACATTGGAGGGACAAGAGTTTTTACTGGCTTCCAATGATGCTTATGGAAAACCTGTTCGCAATCATTTGCACGGTGGAATGGCCGCTTTTCACAATCGTTTCTGGAAATCCCGCCTGTTTGTCACTTCTCCCGGAGAGGAAGCTGTTGAATTTACAACCTGTTCCCCGAACGGGGAAGAAGGCTATCCGGGAAACCTCGAAGTAAAGGTGACTTACCTGCTGAAAGATAATAATACCCTGAGGATGGAGTGCGAAGCAACAACCGACCGCCTAACACCTGTCAATCTCACGAATCATGCTTTCTTTAACCTGCAATCATCCTTTGGTATTACAGATAAAAAGAATGTTTTATCTCACAATCTTACCCTGAATGCTTCCGCTATCATTGAATGTGATAATGAATTAATCCCTACGGGTCGGTTATTATCTGTAAACGATACTTTGCTGGATTTCCGTTTGCCCCACACTATTGCTTCGTCTTTGACAGAAGAACATTCACAAATACAAAAAGGCAAAGGTTTTTCCCTGGCGTATGCCCTGGATAAAAAAGAAGCGAGCGAACTAAGTTTTGCCGCTTGTTTGTCAGATGAAATCAGCGGAAGAAAGATGGATATTTATACAAATCAACAATCTGTGCAGGTATATAACGGTTATTTCATGGATGGAACGGATATTGGAAAGAGGGATACTCCTTATTATGCCAGTGCCGGCATCGCCATCGAAACCCAGGGATATCCGGATGCTCCGAACCAACCGTCTTTCCCCTCCATTTTAATAGATAAAACAGAAAAGTATAGGCATGTCGCTGAATACCAGTTTGGAGTTGATTGAGTTTGAAAGAAGGAACAAAAAATATTGAGGGTACGCCGCCCGGATGTTTATCAGCCAGGGACGTACCCTCTTTTATTTGTAATCAGATTTACTTTAAGCCTAATTTTGTTTTGATCGCTTTCGGGATCGCGTCTTTATGAACCATTACATAAATGGTTTTAGCGCGGACGAAGCTTTCCGACATATTCAGGTAGCCACCGAACTTATTACGATCTGTGCCCCATGAATTTTTGGTGATGTAGTACTTGGTGCCGTTCTGGTCCTTGGCGATACCGGTCAGATGCATCAGATGGTCATCGGTAGTCATGAATGCTTCGAAACCTTCCTGACGGACTTCGGGGGTTACTTTTACTTCCGGATACGGTTGTTCGAATTTGTATACTTCTTCCAGGCGCTCTTTCTCGTCCATCTTTTCGAAACGGGCGCGGTCGGTATTCGAAAGGTCTTCCACCTTCTTTACTTCCGGATTGATGGCTACACCGTTCTTGAAGGAGAAGCCTTTTTCGCTGACATCACCGTCCCAGCATACGGTGAAACCGTTGTTCAGGGCATAATCGACTGTCTCGATCATTTCGTCGAGCGGCAGGTTATACATGAGCTGATGTTCCCAGTTGTCCGGTACTTCGACGTCGAATTTTACATAATACGGATGATGGGTGAAGCTCGTCAGTTCGATGTAATCGTCCATACTCAGACCCAGAGATTCGGCAAATGTCTTGGGAGTATATTCTTTCCCTTTGTAAGTGAATGTTGCCGGAAGCTGTCCCAGGTAGGTATCGAACAGGTTTTGTATCAGCTTGTCGTATTCAGGGCTGCGTTTCTTATTTTTTACCGCAACATCAGCGATAGCTTTCATATATTGAGCCATTTCGCTGTGATTGTGGCGTTCGGAATTGTAGTTGATCCCTTTGTAAACCTCTTCGGGAACGATTCCTACCTGACGGTATGCATTTTTAAAAGTATGTGCCAGACTGCCTTGTCCGATATTTCCTTCGCCACGTCGCAGGTAATTGTCCTGTAACTGGTTCATATATTTCTGGCGTACGATGAACATTTCGGAGAGATCGTATTCTCCCTTTCCCATGCGTAACAACTCCGATTCCATAAATGAGGTGGTGGCGAAACACCAGCAAGTACCGGTGGCTGCCTGATTCTTTACCGGGGTAGCCGGAACTGTCACGACTTCGGTAAACTGATAGCCTTGTGCGAATGCGCTGAGTGCGGAAAGCAGCAAGGCGCAGGATATGAATAATGCTTTCATAAAATATGATTTTATAGTTTGTAACCGTTATTTAGAAACCTCGTGCAAACATCTTCCAGAACTCGTCAGCCATTTCGCGCCAGCGTTGCATGGTAGCCCCGGCAAAGTCGGAAGTATAGCCGGTCAGATAGGCATTTGCAGCTTCATCGCCTTTCGTTTGTTGAATTTGTTTGTATTGAGCCTCAACAAAAGGTAATTCCATCTGTCCTTTTTCTTCGAAATGGGCGATGGCCGTTTGCATTTTCTCTTTTGTCAGTCCCCAGCGTACGGTTGCCAGTTTATTGGCTTCGCGGAACGACCAGATGGCGGCATCGGTACGATGGCGATGCTGTCCGCAGATACCGAAACTGGGAGGAAGTGCGGTGGAACCGGAGAAAATAGGAATACGCGGGCTCTGTCCCGGATTGTCGAATGACAACCAGGCAACCCCTCCGACTGCATCAGGCAGCCAGTTTCGTAACTGGATAACATGGGAGTAAGAACATTGGGGAACGGCTACCAAACGGTTGCGGTCGACCGTCCTGGGTTTTACTTCATTCAACATATTGATCATATCGGTCGTCATCCAGGGATTGGCGGCCGGACTGGTGATAGAATCTTTATCCGAACTGTCTTTCTTTTTGGATGGGACTTTCAGATTTTTGGTCGTATCCCAGTCTGTGCCTTCGTAGGTTGCACGCAAAAGCGCCATTACATCGGTTACGGCTACCTGCTTATCCGGTTTTACGCTCAATGGCAGTTCTTCCGAATCATACGATAGCTTCAGAGAAGGAGCAAGGCTGTTCAGGATAAAGAACTCACGCAGGCTAAACGATTTCAGTTCGCCGAAATAGTTCCCTCCGCTGTAAGCCTTCCAGAAACGGAACGTCTCTTTCCCGTCCCAGAATCCCATCTTTTTGGCAACATCAAAAACATTAGCGGAAGCCATATAATTGTCTTTATCCTTTAAATCCAAAGTAGATATGCGGGAGATATTGGCTGATACACTGACATGGTCGTCCGGAATGCGGACAGCCGCCCAGACACCGCCGATCTTATCCGGTCCTTCACCGAAGACTTCAAATATCCAGACTTCATCCGGGTCGGCAATTGTCAGGCATTCGCCGGAATCGCCATAGCCGTGTTCTTTGACCAGTTCACCGATCAGGCGAATGGCTTCGCGGGCAGTCGTGCAACGTTGAAGAGCGATCTTTTCCAACTCTTCGATCATGAACATACCTTTCTTGTTAACCAGTTCTTTCCGTCCGGAAATAGTCGTTTCACCGATGCCCAGTTGTTTTTCGTTGAGGCAAGGGTAGGAGGTATTCAGGAACTGATAGGTGGAACGGGCCTGCGGGATGATTCCTTTTAACTCGACGTTGGTCTGGTCACCCGGATATTCCGTATGCATCAGTCCGTTCCGGATGGCGACGGTCGTGTCGCGGTCATAGGTGGCGGCCGGGACAATATCCATCCAGGTACGGTAATTTCCGTCGCAAGTGTGGCTGGTCATTACCGAGCCGTCGGCAGAGGCTTTCTTGCCGACCATAATACTGGTGCAACTTTCCGGGGTATTGACCGGCTGGGCATATTCTATCTCCTGCGCTGATGTAATAAGACAGTGGCAGATAAGTGTAAGAGTAAAGATAAACAATCTGTTCATGTGTTTGTCATTTGATTTAATGGCTAAAGATACAAACTGTATCGGAATAATTGCATATATTTGCCCAAATCTAAGGTGTGTACGATAACATAACAATTATAATCCCATGAGAAAACTATTATCTATTGTAGTATTGCTGGCTTTTCTTGCTTTGCCGGCATTTGCACAACTTGCTTTGTTCCCCACACCGGCGAAAGTTTCGGGAGGCAAAGGATCGTTTACAATCGGCACGGCTTCCCCGATCAGCGGGAATGGCGGATATGCCGATGAATTGGCTAAAAAACTACAGTCCGAACTGAAAGGACTGGGTTTATCAGGAACACCTTCCAAAGGCACGATTCGCCTGGTATTGGATGAAAAACTGAAAATGCCGGATGAGGCTTATTCATTAACAGTCAGTCAGGAATCCGTTTTACTGGAAGCCTCCTCGGAATCCGGCCTGTTCTATGCGAAAGAGGCCCTGAAACAACTGGCCCGTTTTGGAAAAGGAACAGTGAGAGCTTGTAAGATCACTGACCAACCCCGTTATGGGTGGAGAGGTTTTATGTTGGATGAAAGCCGTCATTTCTTCGGTAAGGAGAAGGTGAAACAATATCTGGATATTATGGCTTCCCTCCGTATGAATATCTTCCACTGGCATTTGACCGACGAACCGGGTTGGCGTATCGAGATCAAGAAATATCCGAAGCTGACCTCTGTCGGTGCTATCGGCAACTGGCATGATCCGGAAGCCCCGGCTAAATTTTATACCCAGGAAGAGATAAAGGAAATTGTAGCTTATGCTGCAGAACGTCATATTACGGTAGTGCCGGAATTTGATATGCCCGGACATGCTACCGCTGTCTGCCGTTCTTATCCGGAACTATCCGGTGGCGGCGAAGGCAAATGGGACGGTTTTACTTTCCACCCCTGCAAGGAGACGACTTACCAGTTTATCAGCGATGTTCTCGATGAAATTGTCTCTTTATTCCCTTCCCCTTATATTCATATCGGTGGGGATGAGGTTCATTATGGTAACCAGAGCTGGTTTACCGATCCTGAAATCCAGCAGTTCATCAAAGATAAAGGATTGCAGAATGAAACCGGACTGGAACACTATTTCGTGAAACGCGCAGCCGATATCGTTGCCTCTAAAGGTAAAACCATGATCGGTTGGGACGAAATCATCGATGCCGGCGTTTCTCCCGATAAAGCAATTGTAATGTGGTGGCGTCATGACCGTAAACATCAGTTGGTAAAAGCTCTCGAGAATGGTTACAATGTGATAATGACACCGCGCCGTCCGTTTTATGCAGACTTTGTCCAGTATGGTGAACATAAGGTGGGCCGTCTGTGGAACGGCTATAATGCGATTGAAGATGTGTACCGTTTCCCGGAACCTATTATTCACCTGACGAAAGATTATGAAGACCAGGTGATGGGCTTACAGTTCTCATTGTGGACAGAACGTGTGGCGGACGAGAAACGTCTGGATTTTATGACTTTCCCCCGCCTTGTCGCTGTTGCCGAAGATGGTTGGACACCTGCCAAGGCAAAAGAATGCAGTCTCTTTATGAAGAAGCTGCCTGTTTTCCTGCAATATCTGGATTCATTAGGCATCTATTACTTCAATCCGTTTGATCCGGCTTCGACTCCTGAGCCGAATGCTCCGGAAAAAGAAGATGTGTTGCAGAATGGTTGATCTGAAATAGAAAGGGGCGGAATCTATTACGATTCCGCCCCCTCTTTTTGCTATCTATAATATAGATTAGTATCTTTTCTTACGGGCATTGCGGTCTGACGTTTCACGTCTCCACGGTTTTTCGCCGTTACGTCTGTCGGTTGTGCTGCCGCTGAATCCGCCGTCGCGTTTGCCTTTATAGCCACCGCCACCTTTATAACCGCCTCTGGAACCACTACCGCCACCGCGTGAGTTATTTCCTCCACGACTGAATCCTCCGCCCCGGCTGCTTCTGCCTTCGCCCTTGCCTTGTGCAGGCTCAACGGAGATACGGCGTCCTTCGATCTCGAAACCGTTCATGCTGTCCATTACGCGTTGTGCTTCGCCTTCCTCTACTTCGAAGAATGAGAAGTTGTCGCGCAGGTCGATCTTACCGATACGAACCTTGCCCGGTACGCATTTGTTGACCAGTTCGATCAGTTGGTTCGGGAATAAACCGTCAGCCTTACCGAAGTTCAGGAAGAAGCGTGAGAAACCTTCTTCTGCATTGCGCGAACGGCTTTCGCCACGCTCTGCACGATCGAGACGGGCCGAACGTTCGTCCACTGCCTGTATCTCGTCAGCATCTTTATAATAGTTGATCATACGGTTGAATTCCAGCGAAACAACACGTTTGATGATGTCTTCCTTGTCCAGCCATTCCAGTTTGCGATAGATCTGCGGCATCAGTGTTGCGATCTCTTCTTCGTCCACCTTCACTTTTTCGATCTGGTCGACGAGGTTGAAAAGCTGTTTTTCACAAATGTCGTGTCCGGTCGGCATTTCACCTTTTTCGAATTTCTTCTTGATGATATTCTCGATCAGACGTATCTTGCCTTTTTCCTTTACGTGGCAGATGGAAATAGAAATACCAGTCTTGCCGGCACGACCTGTACGGCCACGGCGGTGAGTATAAGATTCTACTTCATCGGGTAAACCGTAGTTAATTACGTGAGTCAGGTCATCCACGTCCAGTCCGCGGGCAGCAACATCGGTAGCGACCAACAACTGGATGTTTTTAACACGGAACTTCTGCATCACATAGTCGCGCTGTGCCTGGCTCAGTTCGCCATGCAGCGAATCAGCGTTGTAACCATCCTGTATCAGTTTGTCGGCAATTTCCTGTGTTTCCTTACGGGTACGGCAAAAAACGATACCGTAGATGTTCGGATAGAAGTCAGCAATACGCTTCAATGCCAGGTATTTATCCTGTGCACGAACCATATAGTAGATATCCTTGATGTTCTTGTTTCCTTCGTTTTTGTTCCCGATAACGATTTCTTTCGGGTTCTTCATGTACTTCTTCATGATGCTGGCAATACCCTGCGGCATTGTAGCGGAGAAAAGTAACATGTTACGTGCGGGCGGAACCTCAGCCAGAATCGCATTGATGCTGTCGGTGAATCCCATGTTCAGCATTTCGTCCGCTTCATCCAGGATCACGTTCTTTACAGTGCTCAGATCGACTGTCTTACGGTTCATCAGGTCGAGCAGACGTCCCGGTGTCGCTACAACTACATGTACGCCACGTTTCAACGTCTTGATCTGACTTTCAATGCTGGAACCTCCGTATACCGGCAGCACCTTCAGGTTGTCGATATATTTGGAGTAATCATTCAGGTCGTCGGCAATTTGCAGACAAAGTTCCCTGGTGGGACAAAGTATGAGTGCTTGAGGCTGATATCTTGTCACATCGATCTTCTGCAGGATAGGCAGGCCGAAAGCGGCTGTTTTTCCTGTTCCTGTTTGTGCCAATGCAATTACGTCGTTGTCTTCTCCCAGCAAGAAAGGAATCACTTCTTCCTGTACCGGCATGGGCGATTCGTAACCCATTTCCTGGATTGCCTTCAATATGGGGGCGGCAACTCCTAATTCTTCAAATGTTTTCAAAATGTGATATATGTGTATATAATAAATTCAGAGGGTACAAAGGTAGATAAATAATTCGGATTCACATTAATATAGTAAAATATCTTTTAATGTATCCCGCTTCTTATCTGTCAGATGTAATCCTTTTGACAGATATTTGTCTACCGAACCGTAATCTTTCCGGATCCGTTTCAGGACCAGGTCGATCAACCCTTCGTTGACAGTGACCAATGTGGTGATCGTTTCCTGTGCATTTGTGCTCAGATCACGTGCCATATAGGCCAGATGTCCGATATTGATGTTCTCGTTGGAAGCCATGTAATCTTTTATGATCGTCTCTTCCGGTATTCCGAGAGCAAACAGCAGCATGGCGGTCAGGTAACCCGTACGGTCTTTTCCCATCGAGCAGTTAATCAGGATCGGATAATTATCCTTATCCAGAAAAACATCGAGCGCCTTGGCGTATTGTTCGCTGTAATCAGTAACGTACTGTAAATAATTATCCTGCATGAACAGGATTCCGTCTCCTTTACGCATCCGGTCTTCCTGTATGCGGGCAACTACGTGGTCCATATTCTTTATGGGAATAGGGATGTGTACGATGTTTGCATTGGAATAACGTAGCGGACTGGCTGCTACTTCATCATTCCCGCGCAGGTCTATAACCGTTTTGATATGCAGATTGTTCAGACGGATCGAATCCCATTCGCTCAGGGAGCTGAGTTGTCCGGAGCGGAATACCTGTCCCCAGCGGGTCGTTTTATGGTTGTGGGCAGTCCCGTAGCCACCGATTTCCCGTAGATTCTGGAGGCTGTCCATCGATACGGAGCGGGCACCGATCGTCTTGAAATATTTATCGTTGAAAGACAACAGGAAATATTTACGCGACATATTATCGTTGGTGATATAAGTCGTGACACCGTCTTTTATGTTGGCATATCCTGCGGGAAGAGATCTGTTGAACGATTCGGGATCGTCGGAAACATACATCTTGAGTATACCTTCCATTTGCGGTTCGGTTTCCCATTTCAGAATATAATTCCCTATATCATCGCGCAGGCAGAGCGTCCGTATTTCCGGACTGTTGGAGGAACAACCCGTTATCAACGTAACACAAGCAAACAGAGAAAAAATCTTTACTAACATCGTCTTTCTAGCATACATACATTACAAAGATAATAATTCCTGCCCTTTTTCGTACCGGAGTTAATGATATTTAAGACTACTGGCGGTATGTGGTTGCAAATTCTTTAGAAATGTAATTATCATAGCTTTGGCATACTTCAGACGCAAGGTCCATGCCGCAGCGGATAATCTTTTCCCTGGTTTCTTTGCTCATGGTCGGAAGATCATGATATCCGATATTATATTTCAATAATCCGTAAATGATGCCGGCATTGAAATTATCTCCGGCACCGATGGTACTGACCGGATTGATCATGTCCGTATCGAAATGTTCGGACAATTTGCCTGTGTACAGATTCACCCCGTTTGCTCCGTGTGTGGAGATGAACCGTTCACAGTAAAATTTGATATGGTCGGTATAGACCCGTTCTACCTCTGTCTTTCCGAAAATATTGAAGAAGTCTTCGTCCGAACCACGTACGATATCTGCATATTCCAGATTTTCGAGGATGGTGGGAGTGAGGTATATCGCTTCATGTGCATGCGCTTTCCGGAAGTTCGGATCATAATAAATGATCGCTTTCCGTTCTTTCGCATATTCCAGAAATTCAACCATCCGTTCTCTCAGAGCCGGATTCAGGGAATAATAGGAACCGAAAATAAAGATATCGTCCTCATTGATGACCGGTAGCGGTACTTCCAGCCGTTGTTTGGGGTAATCCTTATAAAAAGTATAATTGGCATTGTTTTCATTGTCGAGGAAAGCCAGCGATATCGGACTCTTCCCGTCCGGGAAACGGTCTACAAATTCTGTCGAGATATGATTCTCTTCCATGAATCTACGGATGATCTCACCTACATGGTCGTTGCCGACTTCGCTGATGAAAGAAACCGGGACTCCCAGACGCCCCAGCGACACCAATCCGTTGAAGACTGATCCGCCCGGCACGGCTGTGTGCGGCTGGTCGTTCTTAAAGATAATGTCGAGAATCGTCTCTCCGATGCCAATAACTTTTCTCATATAATGGGCTGTTTATAGTCTATTCGTTCTTGCTCTGTTCGCGGCTTTTCGATCCGAGGTAACCGCCGTGATGCCGTTTGGCATAGTCTTTATTGTTGAAATTGATCCTTTTCATCGTCCCTACCACCAAAATATCCCCGATAACGGTCATCACCGTCGTTGAAGTGGTCGGAGTGAGTCCCAGCGGACAAACTTCTTTCGGAGCTCCTGTAAGCAGGCATACGTCGGCATCTTTTGCCAGCGAACTTTCCGAATTGCTGGTGATAACGATAAATTTCATGTCGGGCACCAGGCCGCGTGTCAGTTCTACCAGTTCCAGCAATTCGCGTGTCTTTCCGGAATTGGAGATCAGCAACATGATATCATTGTCACGTACGATGCCCAAGTCGCCATGTTGTGCTTCGCTGGGATGCAGGAAAAAGGCCGGCGTACCGGTCGAACTGAAGGTGGTAGCAATGTTCATGGCAATCTGGCCGGCTTTTCCCATTCCGCTGGTAATCAGTTTTCCTCCCAGTTCGTGAACATATTTGACAATAAGAGTTACTGCTTCTTCATAGCCGGAGGTTACCGGGATATTCAGTACTGCTTCAGCCTCCTGTTGCAGGATGCAGGCGATTGCTTCGTGTGACATAGATACTTTATTAATTATACAATTATCCTAACAGTGTGCAAAAATACGATTAAAAAAATCAATTCATCCCCCGTGCTTTATAAATTTTTGCCTTAGCATCATTGATGCGCTGGAATTTTTCGTTGGCTGCTTTGTGGATATCTTCTCCTAAGGCGGCCACTTTGTCCGGATGGTGTTTCAGGGCAAGCCGGCGATAGGCGGCACGTACTTCTTCGTTGGTTGCTTCCGGTGTTATTTCAAGAACCTTGTAAGCCTCTTCCAGCGTATTTGTTTCCAGATTAAGCATCGACTCGACCTCTCTGTCCGATAATCCCATGGATAAGGCTACTTCTTTGAGAGCTTCTATCTCTTCCGCGCATACATGTCCGTCGCTTTTGGCGATCTGAGCCAGAAAAGCCAGGAGTTGTAGGCGTTCTTCGTAACTCAGGTTGTATGCGATCTGTGTTCCGCATTCCCGAATGGTATTTTTGAAAGCCATCGGATTTTCACGGTCCATGCGTTTCTGTTGTTCGAAAAGGTTCAGTAAAATCTGTTCCCCCTGGGATACGGCCATTTCTCCGAAATTTCTTCTGAGGAACTGGCGCACAAACTCCATTTCACTGTGCATGATCCGCCCGTCGGCTTTGATGATGTACGATGCCATCACGAGCATGGAGAAAAGGAAGCTGTTCCGCTGGCCCGTGTATCTGTCTTCCGGGGAGGGTTCACTTTCATAACTCCTTCCGCCGTATGCCTGTCCCGCCTGATTGATCCCTTCATCAAACAAAGAGCCGAATACGATTCCGGCCAGAGCGCCCAAAGGCCCTAAAGCCATAAATCCGATAATGCCGCCGATCCATTTTCCTATTCCCATACGATTTTTGTATACTTTTCCGGCAAAGATATGAATTATTTTATTGGGATGATATATGATATGTATAAGGAGGATGAGAAACCGTTTCTTTGTTCCTGAACAAATATAAAATAGATCCCGATGTTTTTGGATTTACTATACGTACTAAACAGAATTACTACGGCAGCTAATCAATGGTTGATAACCATCAACCGATTGGCGGACAATCATCAACCGTTTGGTTCATAATTATCAACCATACGGCTGATAATTATCGGCCGCTGAAATGTAACGGTTGTTTCAAAGAAGAGAATGGGGTAAATGGTTGGTAATGAAGTAATAACTTTGACAAGCGAAGATAAGGATAAAACTGCTGTGTTGCAAGAAAATTTTGCTTTCTTCAAAACCATTACGGGTTTATTTTAACCGATGAAAGGGAAACCTTGAAATTCCGCGAAAGAATCTCATTCTAATTTGTATTGATTTATGCGCTACGAATGAAGGCTGAAGAAATTCATATTATAGGTAAAAAATGGCAAATATCCATACATTTATTTATAATTAATATAATTGATGCCATTATTTGATAATGCATTCATATTTTTGTAAACATTTAAAAATAGAATAGTATGCAAAAGAAAATTTTATTATCCACTGCTGTTCTTTTATTAAGTACAACAGTTTTTGTTGCCAACTACTCAAGGGCTCAAAGCGCACACTCTGATGTTGATCCTAATGTATCAGCTCTAAGTATTTCTCTCAAAAGTTCTAACTGTTATGGACATGATAATGGAAAAGAGTATACTTGTACTCCAACAACATCATCTGAGTCATGTGCACTTTGTGATGATGAAGTTATTATTACTCCTCCAGAACCAGACAAAGAACCAGAAGTACCTGCTTGGTAAATAACCATCAGAAGCAATGAGTGATAGCTATCACTCATTGCTTCTTGATAATAACATTACATTTATGATTATATGATTAATAGTATTATACCCATTATTTGTTTTTTCTTTATTTTGTTTCAATCGTGTGCTAATGAGAAGAAGCAATTAGAGTTGTACACATTACAACCCACAGATAATTATATCAACTTGAAATTAGATACCTGGACCACTCAAAATCTCGATTCACCACAGCTTATTGCCGACAGTACCGGAACGGAATTTATTGTGTTTCAACACAGTTCATTTCCTCAACTGTTATTCTATAACAAGGCTACAGGCAAACTAGCCAAAAGAGTGACGATGCCATTGGAAGGACCGGAATCCATACGCAGATTTATTGGTTTCCGAATTAAAAAACTGAATGAGATTTATCTGACCGAGACAAATGCCGAGGGGATAACTCTTATCAATTCGGACGGCAAACTAATAAAACGTTTTATAGGAAAAACAGAAAATGGCAAAACTATTCATTTCGTATTCGATGCTTTCCAAATTGTAGGAGATTCTATCTACCTGGGGTTATATGTCGATCATGAGAATCCTCCCCACATCCGACTACAGCAAAGTCCGATGTGTGCCATTTTTAATATACAAACACATGCATTTCAGACACTTCCTTTTACATACTACAATCTGTTAAAAGAAGAAAATAAAGAGTTCTTATCCATTTCTTTTAAACTATGTTTCAATGGAAACGGATTTGTCTATTCATTTTTTAACATGGATGATATTTATGTCGCAGATATGTCACACCAACATGTTCGCAAATTGAAAATAAAAAGTAAATATTTACCAACATTAGACTTCAAAATGCCTAAAAAATCATCTATTTCAATAGGCACCTATTGGAAAAAGCTACAAAAAGGAAGTTACGGTCCTTTTTTGTATGACCCGTACAGACACCTGTATTACCGTGTTGCATTTCCCCCTATAGAATCCAAAGAAGACATAAGTCCCAGCGAACTTATGAGATATGGAAGTCACACTTTTACCATCATGATATTGAATGAGGACTTCCAAGTGTTAGACGAAATAATGATGCCAAAAGACACCTATAACCCTTTCATTATGTTTGTAGATAAAGACGGGTTATATATTAGCCAAAGTCATTTTTTAAATCCAAATTTTAATGAGGATATAATACCTTTACGCAGATTTGAAATTATTTCTAAAAAATAAGATATATGAAGCATGTCGTTTTGATTTTTTTTATATTAACTTTATCATCATGTTTTCAGCAAAAAGATACTGATTCTGCAAGAAAAGTCATCAATGACTGGAGAGGAAAAGTGATTAAATATCCCACTAATACTATATACACAGTTTTAGGGATGGATACTGTTACTTTTGACACCTCCCATGCACAATATAAAATTCTGACTTACATAGATTCTATAGGATGCATAAGTTGTAAACTAAAAATTGGCCAATGGAAAGAACTTATATCTTATTTAGATACTGTAATGCCTGGTAATGTTAGTTTTCTCTTCTTCTTTCACCCTCAAAACATAAAAAACATTAGGGCTGAATTATATGCTTCAGATTTCAAATATCCTGTTTGTATAGATATGAACGATTCAATCAATAGACTTAATTCCTTTCCACAAAACTTTGATTATCAAACTTTTTTATTAGACAAACAAGATAAAGTTTTAGCTATAGGAAACCCTATACATAACTCTGAAATTAAAGAACTATATTTAAATATGATGCAAAAAAAAGATATTTATCACAAAATATCTACGACAGCTCTAGCCTCTACAAATTTGATTGATTTTGGCAATATTAATTTATCAGAAACAGCAAAATATTCTTTCGAAATTCAAAATATAGGAGATAAGCCCCTTGTTATTATTGGCGTTGATACTTCATGTGGATGTTTAACTACCGAATATGATAAAACAGCTATAAATAAAGGCGATCAGAATAACATAACCATAACCTACAGTCCCAAACAAATCGGAGAATTTCAAGAGACAATTCTAATTAGAGGAAATATACCTAAACCCATAAAAATACTAGTTAAAGGTTGTGTAATTTGACTGAAAAAATTTGTTGACATAATTACTTTATACTAACTGTCTCTTAGGATTTATTTTTAAGAGTTTCCATTTTTTAGCCAACTTGAAATCCAATTATTCAAAAGCAGGAGTAATAATACTCCTGCCCAGAAAACTATTGGTGCGTTTGTCCCATATGACATCAGAAGCGATTGGCATTGATAGCGAGTCATACTTCTTTGCCCTATTGTAGGAATACAGAAATGAACTTCCCCATTTGATATCACGTAGGCAATACAATGACAGGCGTAAGTTCACTGCATTCCTTTGCAATACTATCCGTGAAAGAATTGCTGAAGAGATTGACGGTGGCGAGAATTATTTCTGCAATATATTAATTTCAAAAAGGAAAAACCGATCGGAAGAGTTAAATATGCGCTGATTTAATTCTACCAACAGGTTATAAAATCTTATATTTGCCGCATTAACGAGAATCATTGATCTAAATGCTCTGAATATGAAACCGTTTAAGCAAGTTTACCTTATTATTATTGTGATTGGTCTTTTGTCTTGTCATTCAGGACAACTCGATAAAGTATTACAACAGGCAGATTCTCTGATGGAGAATGAACCGGATCGGGCATTGGCACTTTTATCGTCTTTCCCTCATCCGGAAACATTGAACCAGGCGGACTTTGCCGCTTATCAGCTGATGTATACGAAGGCGAAGGATAAATGTTATATGGATTTATCCCGTGATACCACCCTTATTTTAAAATCATTGGTATATTATAAAGAACAAGGCAATGCTTCTCAAAAAGGCTGGTCGAATTATTATGCAGGCCGTGTCTATGAAGAGGCCGGAAAGCTATTTGAATCCGGATTGTATTTTCTGAAAGCGGCGGAATATGCAGGAGAGATACCTGACCCTCTTTTGGGGATGATGGCTAATTATTATTTAGGAGAGTTACACGATAAGCAGTATGCTTTTGATAAATCATTGGAGGCTTATAAAGCATCGTATGCTATTTACGGTCAAACTTCCGGAGAGAAGTATACAGGTACATTACTACATTCGATAGGCTCTGAATATGGGATAAACGGCAATCGGGACAGTGCTTATTTTTATTTAGAGAAGGCATTAGATATTGCCCGCGAACAGAAAGATACGATAGAAATGGCTGCTATATATAATGATATAGGGGTTTATTTGAGAGAAGATAGCCAATATCCAAAAGCAAAATGTTATTTGCAGCGATCTTTGTCATTGGAGAATGATAGTAGTGAAATGATAACTCGAAAAATTGTTTTATCTGAAATCTATGCAAATTTGAATGAGCCGGATTCTGCATTTCTGTTGTTGAATGAAGTGAAAACCATGGTAGAAGCATCGAATGATATAGAATTGGAAGCTATTCATTATTCTGCCTTAGCGGAAACGGAAGCAGTAAATAGAAATTATGAGGCTGCATTTCTTAATCAGAAACGATATGTTACTTGTGTTGATTCTATTTATCAACTTCAACGTAAAAGTTCGTTGGCTGAAACGGAGCGAATCTATAATTATATAAGGTATCGGGAAGAGAATGAAAAATTACATCTGATACAATATTATGCAGTTACGACGATTATCGGAATTGCTTCGTTAGGGTTGTTCATTTTGGGTATTGTAATTGTCTGCAAAAAATGGAAAAAGAAACAGGATCTATCGAATGCGGAAGAGACCGTAGATGCTTTACGAAAAATGGAAAAAGAAAATCAAAATAACGGTAATGCCGATAAGCAAGTCGTATTATCCGGTTCTTCTGAAGAAGAAAAGAATAAAATGGTAAGAAAAGCATTGCTCATGCAGTTGAATATAACAAAGGTTTTGTCCCACCTCAATGAGAAATCAGACAAAGATCAAACCTTTCTTGAAAAATTTAATAGTTTATTTTATGGAGAACAACGTACAAATGAGGTGAATTGGGAAGATTTTTATGTGTCAATCAATATATTGTATGATGGTTTTGCCGAAAAATTGCAGGTCGCTTATTCTGGTGTTTTGAATGAACGGGAAATGCAACTTTGTTGCTTGTTGAAAGTTGATATGGATACCACTGAAATAGCCTGCATAATGAAACAACAAATTAATACGGTCCGTACCCGAAAGACCAGTATACGAAAAAAATTGAAGGCTCCTGATGCCGCTGATATTATAACTTTTATCGAGGAAAAGCTGAATAACAAGGGTTAAATCCGTTAACATATCGGTCTGCATTTGCCAAATATTAATCATCGGAGAAGAAATATTGATTTTTCTTAAAAGGTTGTCTTGTATTGTCTTGATTATTAGCTTATTGCAAAATTAACATATCGATTAAATATATGTTAATAGAGGGATGATATTCATGTGTATCTTATTAGTTTTGCGGTGTCACTTTAAACGATAATTGTTATGAAAACAAGAATGATTAGTATAATGTTAACCCTTGCAATGATTTGTAGCACGACTTTTTTCGTGAAAGCAGATCAGGTAAAAATAAGAAAAGCAAAAAATACTACTGGTGGGGTTCGTTCTATCCTTTTAGATCCCTCTCATCTCATGGTTAATCAGGATAATAGTGTAATCCATGTTGATTTTCTCATATTATTGAGAGATGTCAATATATCTGTAGTCAGTTCAGACGGCCGACAGGTTTATCAACAAGTCGTTTCTCCGCAGACGACTTCAGTGGATATTGACTTAAGCGGAGAAGAGGCGGGAGTATACACGGTTTATTTTACTGATGCGACTGGTGTTTGTTTGTATGGTGAATTTGTATTATCGTAGATAACATATAAAATTAGATACTATGAATAAGAAATTGTTTGCCTATCGATCATGGTTGTTAAAAATTACCATGATTAGTTTTCTGGGTGTTGTTTTTTGTCAGTGTAAGACGGATAACGATTTACCAGAACCTGATAACCCTGAACCTGAAGGAGAAATACCTCTTATAACTAAAGCTGCCTTTGATGACTATTTTGAGTGGGACAGGTTGGATAAATTTCCAATTTACAATCCTAATATAGGTCGTTCTGATAATATTGAATTACCTTGGGCCAAAGGTTCTACAGTCTCATTGGGTATTCCGAACGAATGGCTGGATCCTAATGCATATAGTCCGATATTTAGCGAACGATATTATTCGAGGGAGAATAATTGGGTGTTAGTCTACAGTAATTTGACAAAAAATACGGTAAATAAATATTTTGCTTTGTATAATACTCATACAGGGTTGTTACGTTTTTTTGTTTATGCTTTATCTAATGCTTCTGGTGGTGGAGTTAGCAGTTCGTATTGGGGGATTCGTGTTGATAAATCAACATCTCTGTTAAATTTTACAACAGAGTTTGCGGATGATATGACAAAAAAGATTGCAAGTCCTTCTTATATAACTTCGCCTCCTGGAACAGTTATGGGTACACAATTTATAGGGAAAGGGTATCAGGTCAATAATTGGTATGGTCTGGAAGTTGAATGTGCATATGACCCATCTATTGCAGTTGGAACTCTATATAATTTTGAGATGATGGGATGGGCAGTTAATAAAACAACTATAACTGGTGACGGGAAGACCGATGGTTCAATAACAGGAACTGTTGAATTTATGGCACCTACCTCTAATTTTAATATTAGTCTCAGTGAAATGTTTAAGCAGAGCAATTCCAAAACAAATATTGTGGCCGACAATGGTGGTGTTGTTCGAGGTCTGGGTGATAAGATAGAGGAAGGAATCAGTAAAAATGATTCTTTTTTTAAAGGATTATGGAATAATATAAAAAGAAAAGCAATGTCCGGTATTGGTGACGGTGTGAAAAATGGCCTACAGGCTATATTTACCTCTGGTGGTTCGGTTGCTGCTAAAGCGTTGACCGGTGCTGTCAGTTCCATATTGGGAATAGGAGGAAGTAAACCTTCTGTCGGTAAAGTTGATTTACGCCTATCTTCTAATACTAAGTTTACCTTCGAAGCGGAGCAGGTGCTTCCTGGTTGGGGAACAGTTTCACAATTACCCATTCCTGGTTGTTCAACAAATCCTAATGATATGCCGCTATATAATGAATCGCTTGGCGTATGGAACCTGAGTAAGATGCCAATTCTGAATATAGAAGGAATTTCTCACGATTTTTATATTAATACGCAAACCTTTTACAAGGGAGTATATAATTTTCGCTATTATTTGGATTGTACCCAAAACGATTTAATCATAAATAGTGCTATCAGGAATAAAGTAACGATAAGTAGTTTTAATGTGCAAATCGCAGCAGAAGATAATAATCCATATATATTCGGTTCTTCTTCTGTTGGTGAATACGGTGGATATGAGCCAGAACCGTTTGGATGGATTGGAAATAAAAAATATTATTCTAAAATACTTATTGGAAGGCCGTCAGGAAGTAATTCTACAATTAGTGCTCTATATGGTTCTGTTTTTGTTGAAAATTATCCGGTATATGAAGATATAAGACATGTGTCACCTACAGAGTTCTATCATGGAAATTTTAAAGCTGTTGTTTCTTTTGATATGAAGGATAACGCGACAGGAAAGGTTTATTCATTCTCAAAATGGTTTAATGTGAAATTAGGTAGTCAGACTGTCAATTATAAGAAAATAAAGGTGAAGGGTGAGAGTGATTGTGAAAATTATATTAATGCGATTAAAAATTCAGCATATCCACCTGCATCAGGATATTATACATGGGATGAGTTTGATATAAAAAAGTAATAGAGTTATTTTTCTATTCATATTCTAGAAAATCTTTCTTGACATGGAGATGTTATTTTATTATTGCATCTCCATGTTTAATATTTTATAATATGAATGATATTTGATTTTTTATTCGTATGTTTAAAGCCATTGATGAATATAAAATATAACCGCATGGAAACTCAATCTAACATTCTGTTGGCTGTTTGTGGCAGTATTCGCTTTACAACAGCTTTGTGCACAACAGTTGCAACCTCTTTATGAATGAAATAATCAGATAAGATATGGATACAAATAATAAAGAATTAAGCATAAAAGTTCCAGCGCGTAGAGACTTGTTGATCGCTTCTCTTAATGTCTTGGTTACTTTGGTTATTGTTTTGGGGGGCAGCTATATATGGGGAATGCACCATACTTCGAGGGTTTTACCAGCTGTGTTAGGTGGAGCTTACGGCTTTTTTATATCGAAGATAATTTTGCATAAAGAATTTAGGAGAATAACAATTACTGTTGATGAGAAATATTTAATTATTGAAAATCGGGTAGGTGTTAAGTTAAAACAGCAGGTTTTTAGGAAGGAGTTTATGGATAATCTTTCATTAATATCCGATTATAAAGAAACGATATGGATTAAAATGAAAGTCTTTTGGACAAGAGGTGCTGAAGGACCTGTCCAATTTAATTATGAGAATAAGTCTTATCGATTAGGATATGGAATAGGTCAGGAAGATATCAACAGGCTTTTCATATTTTTGGGAAAATAGAAAAGAGTGGAAAACTAAAACGGAAGGTCATGAAATTGAAAATGATAAAAAGGAGTTATAGTCTTGAATGGGAAATAGCTCTTCTCATTAGTTTGGGATACTGTGGTTATTTTCTATATGGTTATTTTAAAAATCCGGAAATAATCCATGATAAGTCGATATTTATTGGGCTAGCTATTTTTGTATTGCTATTTGTCATGAGTTTATTAGGGCTTTTGTTAGGATGGGAGAAAAGGGAGGCGATCAATCTGGATGGATGGAAATATAAGTTGTATGGCAAAAATAAACGTTTGTTTCTGCTATATACAGGTTTGGTTGATGGTTTGCTGTTTACGGCACTACTTTTATTTATAGGATATTGTTCAGGCTGGATCGAAATGTCTTATTTTCAGGCTAAAGGCTATTTAGGGATAATATCGATTTCTGTGGTTTTCATGATACTTTCTGCTTTCATGAATTATCGGAAATATCATTTTTTTGACCATTGACAAAGCAAAAGTCTCATATTTTCTGTGTTCCGGTTTGAATCTGGAAGAAATTACGTTTGTCAATGTGAATTCTGGTCTAAATCCGACCATCGAAGGATATAATAAATGCTTCAAATTATATACGTTGGGTTTCTCGAATCTGGAGGTCTAATATTATTTTTTGAAAACGAATAAAACCAATCTCTTATGAATAATATCCGGATTTTTATTCGTACTTTTCGAACCAATATTAATATTAAATATAATCGCATGAAAAAACTCAATCTAACATTATGTTGGCTGTTTGTGGCAGTATTCGCTTTACAACAGCTTTGTGCACAACAGTTGCAACCTCTTCCTGTTGATCCGAAGGTAAAATATGGGAAGTTGGATAACGGACTTACTTATTATATCCGGCAGAATAAATTGCCGGAAAACCGTGCTGATTTTTATATTGCACAACAGGTAGGTTCCATACTGGAAGAAGATTCGCAAGCCGGATTAGCTCATTTTCTGGAGCATATGGCTTTTAACGGAACAAAAAATTTTCCCGGAAAAATGATGACTAACTATCTGGAAACAGTCGGTGTCCGTTTTGGCGAGAATCTGAATGCCTATACTAGCTTTGATAAAACTGTGTATATGATTATGAATGCGCCTGTTACGCGTCAGGGTATTATCGACTCCTGTCTGTTGGTGCTTCATGATTGGTCTAACGGTATTTCGTTGGATGGTGAGGAGATCGATAAGGAGCGTGGCGTCATACGTGAAGAATGGCGTACCAGTGGAAATGCAGGCATGCGCTTGATGAAACAGCAGCTTCCGGCTATGTATCCGGGTAGCCAGTATGCTAATCGTTTGCCGATAGGAAGTATTGATGTGATCAATAACTTTAAACATGATGAGATACGTACTTATTATAAAAAATGGTATCGTCCCGATTTGCAGGCTGTTATTGTGGTGGGTGATATTGATCCGGATAAGATTGAGGCTCAATTAAAGACGCTGTTTGCCGATGTGCCTAAACCTGTAAATCCGGCAGAACGTATTCTGTATCCGGTCCCGGATAATGAGGAACCTCTGGTTTCGGTTGCACAGGACAAAGAGGCCACAATTCCTTATGTGTACCTATTCTTTAAACATGATCAAATGCCAGATGAGGTAAAAGCATCGGCAGCGGGAATAGTGATGAACTACATAAAAAATGTCTCTAGTGTCATGATGAACGAACGTTTCCGTGAAATCCTGCAAAAACCGGATGCTCCGTTCCTGGGAGCTTCGGGATATGATGGTAATTACTTTGTTGCTAAAACAAAAGATGCCTGGAATGTATTTTGTGCTGCAAAAGAAGGAAAGGTTACTGATGCGCTTGCTGCCATTACGCGCGAAACAGAGCGGGTGAACAAATATGGGTTTACTGCTTCCGAATATGAACGTGCCCGGGTGAATGTGTTGAAGAATTATGAATCGAATTATAAAGAACGGGATAAACAGAAAAACGGAACTTACTCAAACAGATATGTGGGCCATTTTACAGACGGGGGGTCCATCTCAGGGATAGAAAATGAATATGCTATGATCAACCAAATAGCACCGTCGGTTACTCTTGAACAGGTCAATCAATATATTCAGGATATAATCGGAGAGAAAAATGTTGTTATATCTGTATCCGGCCCGGAAAAAGAAGGACTAGTATATCCCACGAAAGAAGAATTGCTGGATGTATTTAATAAAGCACGTCAGGAGGAATTGACGCCTTATGTTGAAACGGTGTCTGATGAACCTTTGATAGAGAAATTGCCTGCACCTGGCAAGATCGTATCATCTAAAGAAAATGAGTTGCTGGGTGTAACGGAACTGACTTTGTCCAATGGCATTAAGGTTTTACTGAAAAAGACAGATTTTAAAGATGACCAGGTATTAATGACAGCCACCAGTCCGGGAGGTACGACTATGTTCGGCGATGAAGATATTGCGAATCAGAAGTTGATAAATAGTGCAATCAATCTGGGTGGTGTTGGAAATTTCAGCAAAACGGATTTAGCTAAAAAACTTGCGGGAAAGAAAGTTAATGTTTATGTTTCTCTTGGTCCGGATTGTGAGAAAGTGGATGGGTCTTCCTCTCCGCAGGATATTGAAACAATGTTCCAGTTGATCTATCTCTATTTTAATAAGCCTCGTATGGATAATGATGCGTATGCTTCATTTGAAGAAAGAATGAAATCACAGTTGACAAACCTGGATCTCAATCCGATGGTTTCGTTCAGTGATACACTGAGCACTTATCTATATAATGGAAATCCCCGTGTAATGCGTGTACAGTTGTCTGATTTTGATCATATAAGCTATGCCCGGATGATGGATCTTTATAAAGAACGTTATGCGGATGCATCCGATTTTATTTTCACATTTGTCGGAAATGTAGATACGGATGCTATCAAACCGCTGATAGAACAATATTTGGCAACTTTACCTTCTCTTGGTCGCAAAGAACCGAAAGGTAGGGAAGATGTATATGCTCATATGCAAAAGGGAATTACGGAAAAGCGTTTTGCTCGTTCGATGGAGACTCCTAAAGCTTCTATTGTCGGCATTTATTCCGGACAACTGGATTTTACACCCGAAAATATGACATTGCTCACCGCCTTGAAACAAATACTTGATATTGTTTATGTGGAGAAGGTCAGGGAAGAAGCCGGTGGAACGTATGGTGTCAGCGTTTCTTCACAGTTGGGTTATTTCCCGAAAGGAGAGGTCGCTTTGCAAACATATTTCGATACGGACCCAGAGAAGGCTGATTTAATGAATAAAATTGTACGTGACGAACTTCAGAGTATTGCGAAAGATGGTCCGCGTATTGAAGATTTTAATAAGACGAAAGAAAATATGCAGAAGAAATATGCGGAAAATCTGAAAGAAAACAGTTATTGGTTGCGTGTGGTCGATGATTACTATTTCCATAATCTGGATCGTCATACACCAAATAAAGCAGTACTTGACGGTATGACTTCAAAGCAGATACAGGAGATTGCTCAAAAGATACTTTCGCAAGGGAATATGCTGGAAGTATTTATGGAACCGGCTAAATAGGATTATATAAAAAACTGATATAGAGGATCTGGGAAGTGTTTAAAATACTTCCCGGTTCTTTAAATGAAAATAGGCATTATTAAACGAATTCTAGTCTAAATCCTTATCTTTGTCTGAATGTTTAATCCGGTTGAGTTATGGAAAGAAATTATCCGATAGGAGTACAGAGTTTTGAGAAGATACGGAAGGACAATTATGTATATATAGATAAAACCCGGTATGTTTACAGGTTGGCGAAAACCGGTTCATATTATTTTCTGAGCCGTCCGCGACGTTTTGGAAAAAGTCTATTGATTTCTACGTTTCAGGCCTATTTCGCCGGGAAAAAAGAACTTTTTGAGGGGTTAGATATCGAACAATTGGAGAAAGACTGGACGACTTATCCTGTGCTTCATCTCGATCTGAATGCACGAAATTACGAAGATGAAAATTCCCTGCTGGAAGAATTGAACAAACATTTGGAAATATGGGAGCGTGAATATGGAAGCCATTATGGCGATCGTGCTCCGGAAGAGCGTTTTTTTCATGTCATTCGTTTAGCATATGAGAAAACGGGGCAACGGGTAGTTATTTTGGTGGACGAATACGATAAACCGATGTTGCAGGCTATCGAAGATGACAGGTTACAACAGGTGTACCGAAACCAATTGAAGCCTTTCTACGGGGTGATGAAGAGCATGGATAGTTATATCAAATTCGCTTTCTTGACAGGGGTGACCAAATTTGGGAAAATAAGTGTTTTCAGTGATTTGAATAACTTGAACGACATTTCAATGAACCCTGATTTCGCCGCTATTTGTGGTCTGACTGAAAAGGAGATACATCATTATTTTGATTTGGATATCCATACATTGGCAACCAAAGAGGATCTGACTTATGATGAAACTGTTGAATTGTTAAGGGAAAATTATGACGGTTATCATTTTACCGAAAATTCGGAGGGTATCTATAATCCTTTCAGCTTACTGAATACGTTTTATGCCATGCGCCCCGATAGTTATTGGTTTGCAACGGGAACACCAAGTTTTCTGGTGTACCTTTTGCAAAGATCCCGTTATGATTTATGGGAATTGGAAGAGGTGGAAACAGATTCCGATGTGTTGGATAGTATTGATTCCTTTTCGAAAAATCCGATACCGGTAATTTATCAAAGTGGATATCTGACCATCAAAGGATATGATAAGCGCTTCAAATTATATACGTTGGGTTTCCCGAATTTGGAGGTCAAAGAAGGCTTTTTTAAATACCTGTTGCCTTATTATGCCGATGTAAAGGAAACGGATACGACTTTCAATATCCGTAAATTTGTAGGTGAAGTGGAAACTGGCGATTACGACTCTTTCTTTTCCAGGCTTCAAACCTTTTTCTGTAACATTCCTTACGACTTGGTCGGCGATTTGGAGAAACATTACCAAAATGTACTTTATATTATAAGTTGCTTGATGGGATTTTATGTTGATGCTGAATATCACACCAATCGTGGAAGGGCGGATCTAATCCTGAAAACTCCGGCTTACATTTATATAATGGAGTTCAAATTGAACGGAACATTAGAAGAAGCGATTCGCCAGATCGAAGAGAAAGGTTATGCCGAGCCGTTTGCTCACGATCCCCGCAAATTGGTCAAGCTAGCTATAAATTTCAGTTCTAAAACAAGGAATATCGAAGGATGGAAGGTGGTCTGAGTATAACTTTAAAGATTGTCTACCACGGAAATTTATCCAGCATTCTTCCTTTCTCCTTTTATTTATTGTACTTTTGCAAGTTCTAAATAAGCAAAAAGATAACAATGCATTACTTCTCACATATTTTACCTAATGGTCTTCGTATGGTACATTTGCCGATGGAATCGCCGGTTTCGTACTGTGGATTTGCTGTAAATGCCGGAACCCGGGATGAAGAATCGAACGAATTTGGTCTGGCTCATTTTGTGGAGCATATGATGTTTAAGGGTACCGAAAAGCGAAAAGCCTGGCATATCCTGAACCGGATGGAGAATGTAGGCGGAGAACTGAATGCTTATACGACCAAGGAAGAGACATTTGTGTATTCTATCTTTATGGAAGAACATTATCAGCGTGCTTTCGAATTGCTGACGGATTTGATCTTCCATTCACAGTTTCCGCAACAGGAAATAGAAAAAGAAGTGGATGTGATCCTGGATGAGATCAATTCGTATGAGGACAGCCCTTCGGAACTGATCTTCGATGAATTCGAGAATTTGCTTTATGACGGACATGCGCTGGGACATAATATATTGGGAGATGAGGCTTCTCTTCTGACCTTTAATTCTGAATCGGGCCGTTCGTTTATGCGTCGTTTCTATGCGCCGGAGAATATGGTATTCTTTTCGATGGGGCGCGTGGATTTCAAGAAGATCGTTAAACTGGCGGAAAGTCTGCTGTCGGATATCGCTTTCCCGATTGCTTCCCGCAACCGGGTGGCACCTGCCGGAATCCTTCCGTGTGTGAAGAAAGTACATAAGGATACACACCAGGCACACGTACTGATCGGTAGTCGTGCTTATAGTATGCATGATGAAAAACGGATACCGTTGTTCCTGCTTAATAATATGCTAGGTGGCCCGGGCATGAACAACCGTCTGAATGTTTCACTCCGTGAGAAGCATGGATTGGTTTATAATGTGGAATCGAATGTTACTTCTTATACCGATACCGGCCTGGCAAGCATCTACTTTGGTACGGATCCGAAGAATATGGAGAAAGCCCTGAAACTGGTCCATAAAGAGTTAGGTAAGATACGTGACATCAAGTTGTCCGCTACGCAACTGGCAGCTGCCAAAAAGCAGGTTATCGGCCAGTTAGGTGTTTCGGGAGATAATAAAGAAGGACTTTTTCTCGGTCTGGGAAAGAGTTTCCTCCACTATAACCGGTATGATACCCTTCCGGAAGTTTTCAGCAAGGTCGAAAGCCTGACAGCCGAAGAAATACAGGAAGTGGCGAATGAGGTATTCGCGCCGGAGCGGTTGTTTAGCCTGATCTATCAGTAAGAAGTTCAGAAAGTCAGTTCCAGCCTATGGAACAACTTTTCAGTTTATTTTATCATACATTTTGTATCATACAAAATGTATGATGCTTTTTACCAACATTCTGCCTTGTCCTTCAGCTCAGGGATGCTGTTTTTGGTGAATACGGGGCTTGCTATTCCTTTTCGTTTCTGGGTGATGTAATCATTGAGTAAGAGGAATGCCTGACGACCGAGCAGGGAGATGGCAATCAGGTTGCAGATCGTCATCAGTCCCATTGTTATATCGGCCAGGCTCCAGGCCAGGTCGAGGCTTGCCAAAGCACCGAACATCACCATTCCACCGACTAACAGGCGGTAGGTGAACAACACGCTTTTCTTTTGAGTGACAAATCGTATATTGGCTTCTCCGTAATAATAGTTACCGATTATACTGCTGAATGCGAACAGCAAAATGGCTACAGCGACGAAGATACTGCCGATACTTCCAACCTCATTGGTCAGTGCATGTTGCGTCAGTTGTACGCCGTTCACGCTTCCGTCGAGCGGGGCACCGCTGAAAAGGATGATGAAGGCCGTACAGGTGCAGATGATCAGTGTGTCAGTGAAAACACCTAATGTCTGGATAAGACCTTGCTTTACGGGGTGCGATACATCGGCTGTTGCCGCTACGTTCGGAGCCGAACCCATACCTGCCTCATTACTGAACAGGCCCCGTTTGATTCCTTGCATCAAAGCGGCTCCGACCGTTCCGCCGATAGCCTGTTCCCATCCGAAAGCATTACCGATGATGAGTTCCAGTACGGCCGGAAGTTTTCCTATATTGAAAAGAACGATGCCTAATGCCAGCGCAACATATCCGAGAGCCATTACAGGAACAATAATACTGCTCACTTTCGCGATCCGTTGAATGCCACCAAAGATAATGAGGATGGTCAGGATGGTTAGTATGCCGCCAATAATCCTGTGGTCGAATCCGAAGGCCCCTTCCCAAGCCGCGCAGATCGTGTTACTTTGTACCGAATTGAAGGCGAAGCCGAAAGTGATAGAAATCAATACAGCAAAAAACACGCCCATCCATCGTAACCCGAGGCCGCGTTCCATGTAATAGGCCGGCCCTCCGATAAAGGAGTCTTTTCCTCTTCTTTTATATAATTGTGCTAATGTCGATTCGACGAAGGCGCTGGAGGCTCCTAATAAAGCAATGATCCACATCCAGAATACGGCTCCCGGACCGCCAACCGCAATTGCCGTAGCTACTCCCGCCAGATTGCCTGTTCCGACACGGCTTGCCAGCGATACGGCAAATGCCTGAAAAGAAGAGATATGTTTTTCACCGTTTTTAGATTTTCCGGTAGAATCTCCAAGCAATTTTATCATTTCTTTTATCATGCGGAATTGTACGAAACGAGTTTTCAGGGTAAACCAGACGGCACAACCCAATAGCATGATAATTAATATATATGACCATAAAACATCGTTAATGGCGCTGATCCAGGTGTTTAATATATCCATGTGTGTTGTTTGTTTTATTCAAAGATACTGTTTTTCTTTAATACTGAAACATAAGATGTTAAACAGGAATAAAAAAAGAAATCTACTTTTTTTCAAAATGGATGTAACCTTTTCCCGGGTTGTTCCGTCTTATGAATAGAAACAAACGAAAGCAGGAGAGGCCACCCTGCGACAGATAAAAAACAATAAACTTATGAGACGAATTATATTCGGTATCATGCTGCTTGGCTGCATGATGCAGGGAGCTTTTGCTCAAAATTTAGGGATAAAAGGTCTGGTGAAGGATGGACGGAATAAGGAGCCGCTTGAATTTGCAAATGTTGTTCTGCAAACGATGGATTCCGTGTTTGTCCTTGGAACAACTACCGATGGAAAGGGCAGTTTTGTATTAGATAAGGTGAAAAGCGGAGATTATCTGCTGGTTATTTCCAGTCTGGGATATGAAACACAGTATGTCTCCCTGAATGGGTTTAATAAGAGCGTGACTTTGGGGGATATTCCGATGGAGGATGCCTCGGTTTCTTTGGACGGCGTTACTGTCAGTGCCTCCAATACAAGCAGCCGCTCCGACCGGAAGCTGGTGTTCCCTTCTGACCGGCAGGTAAAGGCTTCTACGAACGGGATGGATTTACTTCAACAGCTGATGTTGCCTAAAATACAAGTAAATCCGATGTCAAGCGAAATTAAAGTGCCGGGAAACGGAGAAGTGCAACTTCGCATTAACGGTGTGAAAGTAGAATTGCAGGAAATAAAGTCATTATTGCCTTCCGATATTATCCGTATAGAATATCATGATAATCCCGGATTGCGCTATGGTAATGCGGAAGTTGTGCTTGATTATATTGTTCGCCGTCCGGAAACGGGAGGAACATTGAGTCTGGATATGAGCCAGGGGGTGAATGCTTTATGGGGGGAACATCGTTTTTCAGGAAAGATCAACCACAAAAAATCAGAGTTTGGCGCTTCTTATCGTATCGGTCCGCGCGATTTCTATGGCATGTCGAGAGATAATGAAGAAATTTTTCATTTGGCGGATGGGACAGAGCTGCATCGAAAAGAGACTGGCGATCCGAGTCATGCCCGTATGTTTATGCATAATGTGAACCTGAATTACAGTATTCAGGATCCTGAAAAATATTTGTTTAATGCTACATTTCGTTATTGGAACAACCACCAGCCAAACTGGGATTACCGGGGAATTCTTTCCAACCTGGAAAATCCGGATGATTATGTAGACATGGTAGACTTAAATAGCGAGGACAATCAGGTTCCGGCACTGGACTTATATTACCAACGTAATCTGAAAAATGATCAGACATTGGTATTCAACGTGGTAGGAACTTACAATCGTACCTCTTCCCATCGTTTTTATCAGGAAAGCCGTGATCAGGAACCACTGACTGATATTAATAATCGCGTTTCCGGTAATAAATATTCTGTAATCGGCGAAGGTATTTATGAAAAGAAACTGGCGAACGGGAATCGTTTGAGTACCGGTCTGCGCCATACACAATCATTTTCCAATAATGAATATCGCAACGGGCATAATTATGATACCCATATGAACCAGGCTGAAAGTTCTCTTTACGGAGAATTTAAAGGAAAGGTTCGGAAACTCGATTATACATTAGGTGTTGGTGTTTCGCGATCCTATTATAAACAGGATGGAACGGACGATTCTTATCAGTATTATACGTTCAATCCGCGGTTCACGTTGCAATATGCTTTGCCTGGTCAGTCATTTGTCCGTTTAAGAGGTTATGTCGGAAATTCATCCCCTTCTTTAGGAAACCTGAGTGCTATCGAACAGGTGATCGACTCTTTGCAACTGCAACGGGGTAATCCTCAACTCGAGGCTTATATGCGTTATCGTCTGGCTCTTACTTACGAATTTCAGAAAGGTATTTTTTATACCAACCTGGACGGAGCTTATGAATATTTGCCGAATCCTATTATGGATGAGAAATTCCAGGAAGGGAATAAGATCATTCAGACCTGGAATAATCAGAAAAACTGGCAGCGTGTGACCGGTTCTGCCATGTTCCGTGTCGGACCGATTAAAGATATTCTGCAATTTTCGTTTACAGGCGGAGTAAACCATTATATCAGCAACGGTAATATTTACTCTCATACTTATACAAATTGGTATTGTAACTTACAGGCATCGCTTACCTGGAAAAAGTTTATGTTGATGTATCAGTTGGATACGAACTGGAACTGGTTCTGGGGTGAAACGTTGGACGGAGGAGAGAATATTCAGATTCTTATGGCGAAATATAATTTCAAGAACCTTTCTTTAGGCATTGGGGCATTTAATCCTTTCTCCGATAACTGGAAAGTGCAGTCCGAGAATTGGAATCAATATGCTTCCAGCAAAAAAACTTCTTATATCAAGGAAAGTTCCCGTCTTTTTGTTGTTTCGGTATCGTATAATTTCTCTTTCGGACGTACATATAAGGCCGGACAGAAACGTTTGAACAATAGTGACAGTGATTCGGGCGTAATGAGTACGGGTAAATAATATTCTTTGTATCTTTGAAGGAAATTAAAGAGTATAAAGTATGAAAGCAATTGAACCCAATCTGATAAAGGATAACTTTATTGAAATTATCGGGAAGGAGTGGATGCTGGTAAGTGCCGGTGATAAGGATAAGTTTAATATGATGACAGCCAGTTGGGGCGGCGTAGGTTTCCTTTGGAACAAACCGGTGGTGTTTGTTTTCATCCGTCCGGAGCGTTATACCCGTGAATTTGTCGATGAAAAAGGGTGTTTTACGCTCTCTTTCCTGGGGGAAGAACACAAAGCGGCTCATAAGGTCTGTGGATCCAAATCAGGCCGTGATATGGATAAAGTGGCGGCTACAGGCCTGACTCCTTATTTCACGGAGCTCGGAAATCCCTGTTTTGAAGAGTCACGCCTGACGTTGGAGTGCAAAACGCTTTATGTGACAAAGATGGATAAAAATAGTTTTATCGATCCGGCTTTGTATGAAAAATGGTACAGCGCATTGGCGGGTAATCTGCATAATGTATATGTGGCAGAAATCGTGAATGCCTGGGAAAAGTAATTTTACTTTATTCCCAATTCCCTGAGCATTTGCTCCGTATGAGTCAGAAAATACTTCGTTAATTGATAATGTTGTGTTTCCTCATACGGAGTAATATGTGCTCCATCCTCATCTATGGAATAGATATCTGCTCCCGGGTAAGCCATGATGATGGGAGAATGCGTGGAAATAATCAGTTGGCAGCCTTGTGCCACCAGTTCTTGTATCCGGACCAGTAAAGCCAGCTGGCGTTGAGGCGATAGGGCTGCTTCCGGCTCATCAAGGATGAAAAGGGTATTTCTTCCTGCATAATTCAGAAAAGTGCTAAGAAAACTTTCACCATGCGACTGTTCGAGGAGGCGGCGTCCTCCGTAAGCTGCCATAGAATAATCGCGGCCATAGTTTAGTATGTCTTTCATCGATTTGGCATCTATTTCGGCAGCATGTTCGAAGAAAGATTCTGCCCGGAAGAAGAAATGGTCGAACGGTTTCCGCTCTTCGATGAGGCGGATGCATTGGGGCAATACGTTTGAATAGGATTTCCAGGCTTCTTTTCCGTCATATAGCATGCCCTGGCTGTCTTCATCCCGTTCTTCGTATTTGAACATGATGCCTTCGAGCAAGGTTGACTTGCCAGCTCCGTTTTCTCCGACCAGGAAAGTAACCGGTTTTCGGAAAACAATCGATTCGATGTACCGTACTGCTGCGGCTCTGAACGGATATTTGAGCTCTTCTACCGGGCCTTCCACTTCGGCAGGGTTAAGTAATTGTGCTTGTTTGAGATAAATCATAGCTTTCTTTTTTACAAATATATATAAACTTCCTGTTTTATTCAAATGATAAATAAGGAGTCAGTCTTTCTTTATCTGTTTCAGTAAATTCTTCCAGTAATTGAAGATTTTCCCAGCCGGATAACTTCCCTTTCTGTTTCCGTAGCTGTTCGATGATGTGGGCTTGCTGATAATTTATATAAGGATGTTTGCATAGTTCTTTAAAGGACATTTTATGGACCTCTAACGGACAGATCAGGGAGATATCTGCCGAAAACCACGATTTCATCGCATTATATCGTTCTTCATCAAGACCGTACACTTCACGAAGTTGTTCTACAGTATAGAAACCTCCCAGCAGTTCTCTGTATTTTATGATCCGGCGGGCAAAAGTGCTTCCGATCCCGGGAACTTTTTTCAGGATTGTGGTGTCGGCAGTATTTAGTTCGACAACAGTTCCGACAGGGTATTTTTCTGTTTTAGGAAAAGTCCTTCTTTCGGATGTATTTGGGGTTTCTCCCGAATGAAATTTATTTTTCTCTCGGGAGGAATTGTTTTTTCTCCCGGATGCAGGAGTTTTTACCTTTTCCGGATTCGGTTTCTTTGAAACGATTTTTTGAGCTGTTTTAGCCGGTTCAATGATCTGAACATTCTCTTTAGGAATTTGTTTCGGTTTATCATCAGTTAATAATAAAATGATCCAGGAAATAGAGATAAGGCAGAGCAAGAGAGTTAAGGCTCTGCGTTCTCCTTGGGAAAAATAGAGTAAATCACGCCAATTCATAGTTTATAAGATATTATGGTTTGATATTTCGTCGGTTTTTGATATGTGAGATGCTTTCCTTATAGGAAATGATGTCTAGCACTTCAATCCGTTTGTTAGTAATGCGGTATAAAATAAAATGGGCAGGGAGCATAATGGTTCTGTACATCTTATTTTGGGTTGGCATATATCTGCATTCCGGATGGATTAAATATCTTGAAGGTAGTTGTCTGACTTCTTCATAGATAAGGTTTTCATATTTAATTGCTTGATATTCCCCGAATAATTCTGTTCCGTAAGAGTATATATTGTCTGCAGAGATGAAAAATTCGGAAGAGACAATCAATGCTTTTTCCTTTGTTCCCTCCATTGCCGCATCATTTCGAATCCTTCTTCCAATGTATAAAATGGTCCTTCTTCGGCTTTACGAACGCGGGCAATAAATTCTTCCCGAGTCATGTCTAATCCGGGAAGTAACTTTCTTTTCTTTGAGACGGTTTTGATTTCCATACTGATAATTATTAAATGATGAATATTCTTTTGCAAAGTTATAAGTTACCTGTTGATAAGCAAATAATTTATACCTTTTTATTTTCAAAACAAGGAGGTTATCTTTTTGATCAGTCCCAATTCGTTCAGGAAGATCAGGCCGATTGCTACGGGAGCGATGTATTTTATAAAGAACGCATACGTATTGAAGAAGTAAAAGGTAATTGTTCCTTTATTCGTCAATTCTTCTTTCAATACTTTTCTTTCGATGCGTAAACCGACAAATACGCAGATCATCATTCCGCCGATAGGCATCATAATTTTTGCTGTGAGATAGTCCAGTGCATCAAAAATGATCATTCCGCCGATGGTATATTCTTTCAATAGACCGAAAGAGAGAGAAGCAAGGGCTCCGATGACGGCAACACCGGCAGAAACGATCCAGGCCGCTTTCTTTCTGGTCATATGATATTCTTCATGTACATAGGCCGTTGCCACTTCATGCAGGGAAATGGTAGAGGTCAAAGCTGCCAAAGCTAGTAGAATGAAGAATATGAAAGACCATATATTTCCGAAAGGTAACTGTTCGAAGATATTCGGAAGGGTGATGAACACCAGTTCCGGGCCAGCTGTCGGTTCAATACCAAAGCTGAATACGGCAGGGAATACCATGATACCGGCCAGTAATGCGACAAAAGTGTTCAGAACAGTCACCTGTATCGCTGTTAATTGCAGATTCGTATCTTTCCCGAAATAAGAAGAATAGGTGATCAGACACCCCATCCCGATACTCAGAGAAAAGAATGTTTGTCCCATAGCACTTAAAATAACGGAGGAGGTGATCTTCTCGAAGTCCGGTTTGAACAGGAAAGACAATCCTTCGTTTACCCCCGGCAGGGTTATGGAACGTATACATAATACCAGCAGTATAAGGAATAAGGCCGGCATCATGATCTTGGATGCCCTTTCGATTCCCTTCTCAACCCCTGAGACGATGATGAAATGTGTTATTGCGATGAATACGATTGTCCAACCGATCGGTCTGAGTGCGCTGGAGGAAAAGGCTTCGAACTCGGTGGTAAACTCGGCAGTAGTCTTTCCCGACAAAGAGCCGGTCATTGCCTGCCAGATATATTCCAGTGTCCATCCGGAAACGACGGAATAGAAACCCAATATAAGAAATGCAGCCAAGACTCCGTTATAGCCGATCAGCGACCATTGTGTTCCCGGCGCCAACTCCTTAAAAGCTCCGGCAGCGTTTCTGCGTGAGTGGCGGCCGATAAAAAATTCGGTGATCATGATAGGAAGGCCCAGTAAAACAGTGCATATCATAAAGACCAGCAGGAAAGCTCCTCCACCGTTCGATCCTACCATATAAGGAAAACGCCAGATACTACCCAAGCCTACAGCACACCCTACAGTTGCTAATATTACTCCGATTTTACTTCCAAAAGTTACTCTATCTTTATTTGCCATAGATTATTTGTCCTCTTTCTATTTATAATAAAACAACCCCGTCCTTGATATGAATTACGCGGTCGGTGTTGGCAGCCAGTTGTTCATCGTGCGTTACTATCACAAATGTCTGGTGCATCTGGTCGCGCAATTCGAAGAAAAGGCTGTGTAATTCTTCTTTGTTTTTTGTATCCAGGCTGCCCGAAGGTTCGTCAGCCAGGATGACGGCGGGGTTATTGATTAATGCACGGGCTACGGCAACGCGTTGTTTCTCGCCACCGGATAATTCAGCCGGTTTATGAGTCATACGATCCGATAGTTTCATGAAATCAAGTATTTCCTTCGCTCTTCTTTCTGCGTCGGACGCCTTTTCCCTGGCAATCAGTGCCGGGATCATTACGTTTTCCAACGCTGTAAATTCCGGTAGTAGCTGGTGGAACTGAAATACAAAGCCGATATTCTTATTACGGAAGGCAGCCAGTTCTTTTTCGGAAAGTTTGCCCGTTTCTGTTTCGTTAATAAATAATTTACCGTTGTCGGGCGTATCCAATGTCCCGATAATCTGGAGCAACGTTGTTTTTCCAGCACCGCTGGGGCCGACGATAGCTACAACTTCACCTTTATTGATCGTCAGGTCGATGCCCTTCAAAACCTGTAAATTCCCGAAACTTTTAGTAATACCCTGCGTTTGTATCATGTTGATTAAATATTTCTTATTACATAGGAAGCCAGATAACAGCCGAAAATAGCCGGCATATACGAAACTGTCCCGGTAGTCGTCCGCTTGCATTGTTCGTTCTCCACTTCCACTACGGCTTCCGGATTGGCGATTTCTGTAGAGAAAACGACCGGAATACCTTTGTTTAGTCCCATTCCCCGAAGCCGTTTGCGCACCGCTTTTGCCAGTGCACAGTTGCATGTCTTGGAAATGTCAGCGATTTTCACCTGCGACGGATCGATCTTTGCTCCGGCACCCATGGATGAAACAATGGGGATTTCACGTCGGTAAGCATGATATAGCAGATATGCTTTCGGACTGAGTGAATCGATGGCATCCACGATGAAATCGTACTTTTGGGCAGAAAGAACCTCTTCTGTCCGTTCGTCACGCAGGAATTCATTGAGTATTGTCAGCTTCAATCGCGGGTTGATATCCAGTAAACGTTGTCCCACAACTTCCGCTTTCTGCATCCCCAAGGTAGAATGTAGAGCCGGCAGTTGGCGGTTAATATTGCTGTCGTTCACCGTATCCGCATCAACAATGGTCATATGTCCTATCCCGGCACGGCATATCTGCTCGGCTGCATAAGCCCCGACGCCTCCGAGTCCTACGACCAACACATGGCAATGTGACAAGTACTCCATCCGTTCGGCCCCCAGTAAAAGTTCCGTCCGTGTGTTCCATTTGTAACTCATTTATATGTTTTTGAGCACAAAAGTAATAAATCAATCAGAAACCGCCTTTTTATTAGTCATCTTTTAACTATTCCTTCATTTCCGGTTTGTGCAGATGAGTAAAAAGCAGTAATATTGTACGCTTAAATTTAAAATACAATGAAGATAAAACGCTATTTAATGCTGGTTGCAGCGTGTACTCTCTTTTTAGGGAAAAGTTTTGCTGCCAATAACGAGAAACCGTTCGTGATACCTGAATTACAGGAATGGAGAGGTGCTCAGGGAATGTTTACTCCTTCTGCTACTTCCCGTATTGTTTATGCGGGTAAAGATCCTGCCGTTGCCCGTGTAGCCAATCAGTTTGCCGAAGATTATGAAACAATGTTCGGGCGTAAGTTGGCTGTCGTGCAGGGAAGAGCCTCTGCCGGTGACTTTGTTTTCTCCATATCCGGAGACAAACAACTGGGTGAAGAAGGATATGCAGTGAAAATTGCTGACCGTGTAACCGTATCGGCTCCTAAAGCTAAAGGTTTATACTGGGCAACCCGTACGCTTCTTCAGATGACGGAGCAAAACAGCGACCTGGCTTTGTCAAAAGGTTCAATGCGCGATTATCCGGATTATGCGATCCGCGGTTTTATGATGGATTGCGGCCGTAAATTTATCCCGATGAACTTTCTGCGCGATTACGTTAAGATGATGGCCTATTATAAGATGAATACGTTACAGGTTCACCTGAATGATAACGCTTTCAAACAGTATTTTGAACATGACTGGAACAAAACATATGCAGCATTCCGCCTGGAAAGCGAGTTCTTTCCGGGGCTGACGTCACGTGACGGCTATTATACAAAGAAAGAATTTATTGATTTCCAGTTGATGGCTGATAGTCTGGGCGTAGAAATCATTCCGGAAATAGATGTCCCCGCTCATTCTCTGGCATTGACGCATTATCGTCCGGAAATCGGTAGTGAGGAATATGGCATGGACCATCTGGATTTGTTCAAGCCGGAGACTTATCAGTTTGTAGACAGCTTGTTCCGGGAATATCTGGAAGGCAGGAATCCTGTATTTGTCGGTAAACGAGTACATATCGGAACAGACGAATATTCAAATAAAAAGAAAGATGTAGTGGAAAAATTCCGCGAATTCACTGATCATTACATTCGTTTCGTGGAAGGTTTCGGTAAACAGGCATGTGTGTGGGGTGCCCTGACCCATGCTAAAGGCGATACTCCCGTAAAATCAAAGAATGTATTGATGAATGCATGGTATAATGGTTATGCCGAACCGAAGGATATGATCAAGCAGGGATACGACCTGCTCAGCGTACCGGACGGTTATTTGTATATCGTTCCGGCTGCGGGTTATTATTATGATTATCTGAATACGGAAATGTTGTATAAAGAATGGACTCCGGCGCACATCGGGAAAGAGGTTTTCCCTGAAAAGCATAAACAGATTAAAGGAGGAATGTTTGCCGTTTGGAATGACCATGCCGGTAACGGAATCAGTACGAAGGATATTCATTACCGCGTATTCCCGGCTTTGCAGACACTGGCTGTAAAGATGTGGACTGGCAAAGACTG
Organism: Parabacteroides caecihominis; assembly: GCF_023656785.1. NCBI lineage: Bacteria > Pseudomonadati > Bacteroidota > Bacteroidia > Bacteroidales > Tannerellaceae > Parabacteroides > Parabacteroides caecihominis. The sequence goes on along the minus strand of NZ_JAMOKS010000002.1, from coordinate 285,448 downwards.
TAAAGTTCCTTATGAAACATTCAATGCGGCTCGCCTTTCCTTGAGTGAAGGTCCGGGAGTCAATGTAGCCGGTCGTATCGGTAAAACACCGCGTGCCGTATATAATCAGGAAACATTGAAGCCGGGAACCGAGACCGGGCTGAAGGAAATAGGTTATCAGTATACTGTTTCTTTTAATATCACATCAGTTCCCGAAGAACGCGGAACAGAGTTATTCCGTTCGCCGGATGCCGTCTTCTATCTGTCCGATCCTGTTTCAGGCAAACTGGGATTTGCCCGTGACGGTTATCTGAATACGTTCAACTATCAGTTCTACCCCGATGAAATGGCTTCAATTGCTATCAGCGGAGATGAGAAATCGACTCGTTTATATGTAAACGGACAGTTGAAGGAAGATTTGAATATCCAAAAACGTTTCTTCAACGGAGGAAAAGATTCCATGAGCTATGTTCGTACATTGGTTTTCCCGCTGGAAAAGGCCGGAAATTTCAAGAGTACGATTACTAATTTGGAAGTGCTGAATTATTGTAAGTAATAGGAAAGCAAATAAAAAAGCTCTTGCCGGCCGTATCATTGACAGCTGGCAAGAGTTTTTTATTGACTGGTAATTGTTAAAACCGTACTTGCAATCGAACCTGCATCATATTGATTTCGCATTTACCCAATGCAGAATACTTGTCCATCCAAAGATGTGCGTAGTTCAGGCGGGAGGAAATGTATTTGTTGAAATAATAGTTGATGCCGATGGATACGTCATGCTGGCTTCCTCCTGTGATATGGCTGCTGAAATCATTCAGGTTCGTATAATTGTAACGGCAGGCAAGAAGAATGGAATGTGGGTCTTCAGGCATCACCGGTATTGCATCGAGTGCATCGTAAGCATATTTGCTCCCTTTTAAGAGGAATCCGCCCAATATATATCCTCCGTGGGCAGAATAGGAGGGTAGGGAAGAATTTTGTTTGATTTTCGTGTAAAGAAACTCTGTTTGTAACAGCCATTTTTTTTGAAACAACAGGCATTCTACGTTCGACTGAACCTGATTTTTGGCATGTTCGAATGTCAAATCCAGTGTCCGTGGGGAAGGTATGTAAGTGACGCCTTTTGTCTTTAACCGGATTTGTTGTTCGCCGGTTTCCGTATTTTCATCAGGGACCTTGAATAAAACTCCCGTGCCTATATGGAATAATTGTCCCGGAGAGTTCACCGGACGCCAGACGACACGTCCGGAAAAGTTATAACCGGGTTTGGTTGTCTCGGAGAAACTGAGTCCGTCACCGCAAAAAGCACCGGCTGATAAATAATAGGAAGGAAGGGAACGTGTGTAGGATATGCCTATTCTGCGGTCCGGATAGAAAGTTTCTGCCACATTGGAGGCTGTGTTGAAAATTAAATCATTTGTGCTGGTGGACTGGTCTATACTGTAATAGCCGAGCATATAACCGGCACGGAAATAATTCCCGTCTTTGCCATATTCGGTAAATGCATCTTTCAGTGTTATCTTATTATTTGCAAAGCCTACATCTATTTTGGTATACCAGTTCGAATAGATACGGACTTTGGCTGCCAGCCGGACATCTGCTATATGCGCTCCGGCATGTAACTCTTTGGGAGAATGAATATAAACACCGCCATCCAGGAATAAACGGCCTGATAATTTCCAGTCGATAGGTGAAGAATCCGGCGTTGCAAAAACTGAAAAAGCAAAAAGAATAAGTAGAAATAAGGTTGTTATCCGTCTCATGAAAAATGTTCCTTTACAGTATTGAAACTGTAAAGGAACGAAAAAAATGGAAAAAATCGAAGTGATATTGTAAAGATATTGGTTATAGACCGAGTTATATCGTTTATTACTAAGACAGGAATTTTGAAAATACCCCTACTGGTATGGAAAGAAATATTGTTGTAGTTTGGAAGATACAAAAAAATGAAAGGGAAAGTCTGGATTTAACTCCAGGTCTTTCCCTCTCTTACTTAACCGACCCCCTTATTTCCCAATAAGTTTTATATTACAAATGTATGTGATTTGTGATTATGATTTGTTTCATTAATCAACCAAATTAGGAAGAATGGCAGGCAAATATCAGCTAATGTATTCATCTGAGGTTCTTTAATAAGGATGAAGACTCGTTTTTGGGGAAATAGTTTTGGAAAGAATGTCAAGGAAGATGGGGCTGTTTCGATATCAGTGTATTGTGTCCGATACGGTCTGCCGGGTTCGGTATTCCATATTTATAAAAGAAAAGCCTCCTGCGCGCTAACTTTCTTTTTTCTCCCTTGTTTTAATAATAAGGGCGTTTTAACAATTGTAACATGTTTGTAATATCTGTGTAACACATGTGAAATATTTGTTTCAGACCTTTGTTGTCGAATATGTAACACTCATTTATGGAAACATTCTATCTGTTCCTCGTAATTTTTCTTTTCGTGCTGGCGGTATTTGACCTGTCGGTCGGAGTTAGTAATGACGCAGTAAACTTTTTGAATTCTGCAATCGGTTCGAGGGCCGCATCGTTTAAAACTATTATGGTCATCGCCGCAATCGGTATTTTTGTCGGCGCTTCTTTGTCTAACGGTATGATGGATATTGCCCGGCATGGGATTTATCAGCCGCAACACTTCTTTTTCTCCGAGATTATGTGTATCCTGCTGGCTGTCATGTTGACCGATGTCGTACTGCTCGATATCTTTAATTCATTGGGGATGCCGACATCGACGACCGTTTCGCTTGTGTTTGAATTGCTGGGAGGTACGGTGGCCCTGTCGCTGGTCAAGATAGCCAATTCCAACGGTGCTTTGCAGTTGGGGGATTTGCTGAATACCGATAAGGCCTTTACCGTGATTCTGGCCATCTTCCTTTCTGTGGCGATTGCTTTCTTCTTCGGAAGCGTGGTGCAGTATATTTCGCGTCTCATCTTTACATTTAATTATAAGAAACATACAAAATACTTTATAGCGCTGTTTGGCGGTCTGGCGGCTACTTCCATCCTTTATTTTATGCTGATAAAAGGGTTGAAGGAAAGTTCGTTTATGACCGGTAATCTGAAAGAGCTTATTTACGGCAATACCAGCATGGTTGTGTGGGGAGCTTTTATTTTCTTCACTATCCTAATGCAAATCCTTCACTGGCTGAAAGTGAATGTATTCAAGATTATTGTGATGCTGGGTACTTTTGCCCTGGCGCTGGCTTTTGCCGGAAATGATCTGGTGAACTTTATCGGTGTTCCTCTGGTCGGCTATTCTTCTTATATGGATTTGATGGCACAGGGGGGAACGACGACGACGGATACATTCCTGATGGGTTCGCTGCTTGCCCCGGCTCAGACACCCTGGTATTTCCTGGTCGGTTCGGGTCTGGTGATGGTGATTGCACTGGCTACTTCCAAGAAGGCGCATAATGTGGTGAAGACTTCGCTGGATTTATCCCGCCAGTCGGAAGGAAACGAGAGCTTCGGAACATCGCCGGTGGCACGTATGCTGGTCCGTACTTGCAATAATGCTTCCAGCACGATTCTGAGTGTGGTTCCTCCAAAGGTAAAGGACTGGGTTGACAGCCGGTTTAATAATGATGAAATTATTCTGGAAGACAAAGCCAGCTTTGACCTGGTCCGTGCTTCGGTTAATGTGGTACTTTCGGGATTGCTGATTGCGTTGGGTACTTCTTTGAAGTTACCGCTTTCAACGACTTACGTGGCATTTATGGTGGCAATGGGTAGTTCGTTGGCCGACCGTGCCTGGGGACGTGAAAGTGCAGTTTACCGTATTACCGGTGTGTTGTCGGTTATCGGCGGATGGTTTATTACGGCGGGAGCTGCTTTTACGATTTGTTTCCTGGTTGCTATTGTTATTTATTTCGGAGGTATCGCGGCGATGGCTGCGATGGTCGGCCTGGCAGTTTATATGTTGATACGCAGTCAGATTGCTTATAAGAAAAAGATGAAGAAAGAAGCCTTGAAGGAAGAAGTGAACACGACAGTGGCCAAACTGCGTGATACGACAGACAGCCGCGAAGCCCTTTCTTTGTTCCGTGAACATAGCCGCGAAGAATTACAGTCGGTATTGCTGTTTACCGCGGATGCACTCGACCGCTCCGTTCATGGTTTCATGAATGAAAATCTCCGGGAGCTGCGTAAAGTCCTGAACGAAATAGAAGAGAAAAAGATACATTTGAAGCAAGTAAAACGTGTCGGTACGCTGGGCGTAACGCATCTGGAACACGATATTGCCGTCGAAAAGGGATTGTATTATTATCAGGGGAATGATTTCGCCAGCGAGATTATCTTCAGTGTTCGCCGTCTGACAGAACCCAGCAAGGAGCATGTGGATAATAACTTCAGTCCGCTCAACGATATTCAGAAAGAAGATTTCAGCAAAATGACGGAGAGCATCATTACTTATCTGAAACGTTGCGCTGCCATGATTGAAACGAACGATTATCATCGCCTGGACGATGTCATAGTCGAATCCGTCTCCTTGACCAACCAGCTCACCGCCCTGAAAAAAGGTGAATTGAAACGTATCCAGGGACAGAGCGGAAGTACGAAGGTAAGCATGGTCTATCTGAATATGGTACAGGAAGCGCAGAACGTTGTATCGTTTACTGCAAACCTGGTGAAAGTAAGCCGTAAATTCCAAAAGGAATAAGGATGAAAAACGGCACCGGGGCAAAATGACTTATAATGTTATTCGCTAGTCGATTACAGTTTCCTCGTAGTTCCTGTTTCAGGAAACTGTAGTTCCCTGCCCGGGGAACTGTAATTTCCTGGGCAGGGAACGCGAGTTTCCAAGGCAGGAAACCGCAGTTTCCTAATAAGGAAATTGTAAGGAAACTATAAGGAGTTTATAAAGGAACTATCAGGGAAGAAGATGCCGGCTTTATAATGCCAGCATCTTCTTTTCTTTTATCAGGTCGCTTTCATCCATGCGGAGAGAAGGGACGGTGCACATTTTGATGTAATCGCCGGTCTGGCAGGTGTAGTCGTAATAGGATTGTTGTTCGGGCGTGAAGTCTTCTTTGGCTATCAGGCCGTTTTTCATTGCCAGAAACTCTGCGATGTCCGTACTTTCTGATTCCTTTATGAGGACGATACGGCGGGCGACCGGATTGCGGTTGTAATCCAGTCCCAGATATAAACCGCGCAGCTGGCGGGGATTCTTGAACATGGGAATTTGCAGATAGACAGTAACCAGCGTTAACGGGGGAACCGGATTTTCACTGAACATGCAATAGAAGTTTTGAGGGTCCCCGTTTACCCCGATGCCCCATTGTGCTTCATCGTATGCATTGAGCCGGCCGATACGGATATGGTCCTTATTGTCGGACAATGTGATTATATAAGGTTCGCATTTCAGGCAATCGCTGGAGGAGGAGAGGCTATAGCTGGTATATAACCCGCAGATGTTGGCTGTCTTCCGGGCGGAAAGAGATAATTCCTCGTTGAGCGACTCGATGAAAGGAATCCCTTTCTGTGTGTGCAATGCCGCTGGTTCCAGTTCGTCGAGACGGTTCAGCGTGTCTTCCAGTCCCGAAAGCAGTTTTCTTTTGGATACGTTATTAACCAGCGATAGCGCCTGGTCGAGCGCCTCTTCCTGCAGCATTGTTTTGGCCGATTCAAAATAGGCGGGCAAGACAGTTGTATAGAGCGATGACAATACGCTCGGAGCCATTCCCACCCAATCGGCTATTTCTTTCATCTTCGTACCGTTGTTCCTTAAATATTCAATCCTTTTGTAGAGTTCTAAGAAGTCATTCATCATGTAACATTTTCTTTAATACAATACAAAATAACGCCCCGTTTGTTGCATTTCCGTTACATGAATGTTACATAAATATTTCTTTATAATTTATTGATATTTAGTTATATATTAATAATACATATTCATGTGTTCAGTAATATTCCTGTAACATCTCCGGGATACTTTTGCCGTCGAAAACAAAACGACAGCATGATGAATAATTTGTTACATATCAACGAAACAACCCGGAAACGTCTTTCCGATTTTCTTTTTATCCTTTGGGCCGGAGGTGCCGCCTTGTTATCCTATTCATTAGTATATGCACTACGCAAACCTTTTACGGCTGCCTCCTTTGAAAATGCGGAATTCTTCGATTTGGATTATAAAGTGGTGGTGACAATCTCACAGATACTGGGATATGTCATTTCCAAATTCATAGGGATTAAGCTGATTTCCGAGTTGAAGCCGGAAGAACGGTTTAAGTTTATCCTCACTTCTGTGCTGCTGGCGGAGTCTTCGCTTATTTTATTCGGATTGCTTTCCACGCCGTTCAATGTGGCAGCCATGTTCCTGAACGGGTTGTCGCTGGGATGTATGTGGGGAGTCATTTTCAGTTTTATCGAAGGACGCCGGGTGACGGATATTCTGGCAAGCCTGCTGGGAGTCAGTATGGTGATTAGTTCGGGTACGGCCAAGTCTGTCGGGTTGTATGTCATGAACCATCTCCATGTAAGCGAGTTCTGGATGCCGGCCCTGATTGGCGGCGTTGCGCTTCCCCTCTTGTTGTTGCTCGGTTGTGCGCTGAACAAACTTCCAGAGCCTAACAAAGAAGACATCGCCATGAAGTCTGAACGCGAAACGTTGAACGGACAGCAGCGCTGGGAGTTGTTTAAGAGCTTTATGCCTTTCCTCAGTATGCTTTTCGTAGCAAACATAGCTATTGTAGTCCTGCGGGATATAAAAGAAGATTTCCTGGTGAATATCATAGATGTCACTGCTTATTCCCCCTGGCTTTTTGCCCAGATTGACAGTGTGGTGACGTTGATTATCCTGGGGATATTCGGTTTGATGGTCTTTGTGAAAGACAATCTGAAAGCATTATCCGTCCTGTTCGGTCTTATCATCATGGGAATGATTGCAATGTCGGTCGTTTCTTTCGGGCAGGACCGGTTCCACCTGTCACCTGTGACATGGCTGTTTATCCAGAGCCTGTGCCTGTATATTGCCTATCTGACTTTCCAGACTATCTTTTTCGACCGGTTCATCGCCTGTTTCAAGATACGTGGAAATGTAGGGTTCTTTATCGTGACGACAGACTTTCTGGGATACACCGGAACCGTATTGGTTCTTATCCTGAAAGAGTTTTGTAACCCTAATATCAATTGGGCGGTATTTTATAATCAATTAGCCGGTTATGTTGGCATCTTTTGTTGTATCACTTTCATCTGTTCTTTCGTATATTTGCATCAACGTTTCCGTAAAGAAACGGGTATGACAGCCGCCAGGGAAGAGACACTTGAAGCCACTCCGCAGAATGCCATCACCGTAGCCTGAGAGAAATAATAAAAACTAGTATATAAAGTTATGAAGAAGATTTCGTGTGTAATTATGGACTGGGCCGGAACGGCCGTCGATTTTGGTTGTTTCGCTCCTTTGAACGCCTTCCTGAAAGTCTTTTCGGAAGAAAAAGGAATAGACATTACTTACCGTCAGGCACGTGAGCCGATGGGACTTCTCAAGATAGACCATATCAAGGCTATTCTGAATATGCCGGAGGTGAATGATAAATTCCGTGCACGTTATGGCCGCGACTGGAATATGGACGACGTGAACGAGATGTATCAGAGTTTCGAAAAGCATCTGTTCGCTTCCCTGAAAAACTTTACGACTCCGATACCCGGTGTACTGGATACTATCCGACTGTTGCGTGAAGACGGACTGAAGATTGGTTCGACAACCGGCTATACGCAAGCTATGATGGACGTGGTCCGTCCGGGTGCCGCCGCAAAAGGTTATGTGGTGGATAACCTGGTGACTCCCGATGATGTCCCCGCAGGCCGTCCGGCTCCCTATATGATTTATAAGAATATGATTGACCTGGCTATCCCGTCGGTGGATAATGTGGTGAAGGTGGGCGATACGATTGCCGATATCAAAGAGGGAGTGAATGCGAAAGTATGGACTGTCGGTCTTATAACGGGAAGTAACGAGATGGGTATTTCGGAAGAAGAATACAACCGTCGCTCTGCCGACGAACTGGCCGGACTGAAACACGAAGTGCGTGAACGCATGTTGGCTGCCGGTGCCCATTTCGTATTGGACAACATCACAGAACTTCCTGCTTGCATTGAGAAAATTAACAGATAAAATAAGGATATAATAGCTATCATTGAATATGAGAAATTATCTTTTGCTGACACCCGGCCCATTAAGTACGTCACAGACAGTGCGCGAAGCCATGCTCCAGGATTGGTGTACCTGGGATAAAGATTATAATGGAGGAATCGTAACCCCAATCCGTAAAGGTCTGCTGGCTATCGCCGGGCTGGATGAAAACGAATATACCGATGTGCTCCTGCAAGGCAGCGGAACCTACTGTGTGGAAGCAACCATCGGAGCCGCCGTGAAACCGACCGACAAACTGCTTATCCTTGCCAACGGCGCTTACGGGAAACGTATGGCGCAGATTGCCGGATATTACCATATCGACCATGTCCTGGTCTCTTTGCACGAAACAGAACTGATAACAGGTGAAGTTGCCCGCCGTGCCCTTGAAGAGAATCCGGGCATTACCCATCTTTCGATGGTACACAGCGAAACGACGACCGGCCTGCTGAACCCGATTGAAGAGGTGGCGGAAGTCATTCGCGGCAAGGGCATCACTTTTATTGTCGATGCCATGAGCAGCTTTGGCGGTGTACCTATCGACATGAAGAAGCTGGATATCGACTTCCTGGTGAGCAGTGCCAATAAATGTATCCAGGGAGTTCCCGGATTCGGTTTTATCATTGCAAAGAGGGAAAAGCTGATGGCTTGCAAAGGTGTGGCCCGTTCATTGTCACTGGATATCTATGACCAGTGGGAAACGATGGAGAAGGGTGGAGGTAAATGGCGTTTCACGTCTCCGACACATGTAGTCCGTGCCTTTTACCAGGCAATGAAAGAGCTGAACGAAGAAGGAGGCATTGCCGCCCGTTACGAACGTTATAAAAAGAACCACCGTACATTGGTTGACGGAATGCGTGCACAGGGTTTCAAGACCTTGCTTCCCGATGCTTCACAGGGTCCGATTATCACTTCTTTCCTTTATCCGCATGCCGGGTTTGATTTTAACGCATTCTATGCTGCTCTGAAGCAGAAAGGATTTGTGATTTATCCGGGTAAAATATCCGATGCGGATACTTTCCGTATCGGTAATATCGGCGATGTATTCCCGGAAGATATGGAGAAGTTGCTGGAGGCAATCCGGGATACAGACTACAAATAGAATATAACTCTGAAAACAGTTGATATACTATATTATAACCGGATGTTGCCGCTCACTTCCGGTTATAATTAGCCCAATCTGAAAAAAATGCAAGAATAATGAATCGATAATTGCTTTTATATTGTATATGATAATAATTTTGAGTACGTTTGCTCCCATTAAAAATCAAGTTATTCAGGAGATTGTTCGAAATTGATTCATCAGTGCCTATTTAGTTGATGGATGGTAGTAATTTAATAATAAAAGCAAATGAAACGGTCAGATTTAATTGCAGCTATAGCTGCTGAAAGTGGTTGTAGTAAGAAAGATGTAGATGCAATGCTTGAAGCATTTTGTTCTGTTGCGACTGATGCACTTCGCCAGAGGGACCCAATAGTGCTGAAAGGCTTTGGTACTCTTTCTCCAAGAGAGCAGAACAGCCGTCCGGCCCGCAATCCCAAGACAGGTGAGGTTGTTATTATCCCGAAACGTCTGAGTGTGAAGTTCAGCGTTGGTAAGTTCCTTTTTGAAGACCTGAACAAGTAACTGCTATTGGTGGGCGATGGAATCCCGCAGGACGAGTATTCCTTCCGGTCCCATATTGAATAGTAAGTCTACGATACTTAAGTTGGGGAGGAATCCGAATTTATCCCGGAATACCTGGTAATAGGGTTGCGGGAGAAAGGCGGAATCTTCCCCTTCGTGTTTCGGGCGGATGATTTCCCGGAAATCGTTCGGTACTTCCGGAATGTAAGTCTCCGTATAGACAACGTTCGGTTGCAGGTCCAGCAACCGGCAGACCAGCATGCGCAGCTCCTCGTTGAAATCAAACAGGAACTCATATTTCTTTTCGTAGAACGGTGCGAAATCTTCCTCGTAATATTCAAAGAACGGACTCATATTATAGGCCGATACCAGTGCATTCCAATGCAGGTGGCGCCAGTTCCCGTGGTCGGATATGCGGATATCCTTCGTCGGGCATTTCAGCGTGTCGGGCTTGACGATGGGGACGGAGAGTGACAGCGGACCGTTGGCAGCCGCGATTGTACAGCGGTTGCGGTAGGTTTGCTTCAGATAGTTTTCAGCTGTTTCTATCCGTACCTCTTCAAATTGGTAGAGTTTGCAGTATTGTTGTACCGGGCCCAGATAGGCCGAAGAAATATATACAGGTTGCATGATTAGTTTACGGGTTTAAAAATTCGTTGCCGGTCTTTGCTGTACCAACAGAGCCAGGCGTTTCCAATGATATGGTTGCGTGGGATGAATCCGAGGTGACGTGAGTCCACCGCTTCGTTGGCATTATCGGAAAGCATCCAGTAATAATCCTGGTTGAAGAAGAAGAAATCTGTTTCCCGACCGTCCAGGAATAACTTCCCGTCACGGAATACGGCCTTGTCGCCGGCTTCGGCTCGGATGGCTTCACGGCAGGCGGTGAGTGCTGCTGCATTGAGGCGGTAGGTTCTGCCTTTTTGGGGAACGACCAGTTCGTACGTATCCATCGGGTTTTTAAGGAAACGGATGTTGGCATCTTCCGATAATTCTTCTCGTATCTGATATTCCTCAAAGGAAGTCAGGTTGAAGGAAATGCCGAACGGTTCTTCTTTTATCTCCCTGAGCGGGATATTCAGTTTCTTCTGTGCCGCCAGTACTTCCTCCTGTGCCGCCTGTGTCACGATATAAGTATTGAGTGACCGGGGAGAATGAGGAATGAGCCTTCCGTTTACCCGGTATCCGTCATTACTAATCCGGATTGTGTCGCCTGGCATACCGATGCAACGGCTCAGAAATAACGGGCTCGATGTCGTATCTTTCAGCAGCGGACTGGTAAATAAAACCACCCGGTTGCGCCCCGGGTTGTCTTTCTGCGGGAGCTTGTTCACCAGAATATAATCGCCTTTATGCAGGGCAACTTCCATGGAGTCGGTCGACACGTGATACGACTCCATACAGAAATAACGGATTACCATAACGCCCCCCACCAGCAACACGATTGTCACCAGCCATTTTATAACAGATATGGAGGAACGTTCAGCCATAAATAATTAATCCGGATGCACCATGCGGAACAGACGGTTCCAGCGGATACCACCGTCGAACAGGCTGCGGTCTTTATCCAGTGACAACCAGATAAGGATAGGCTTTCCTACGATATGGTCTTCCGGAACAAATCCCCAGGAACGGCTGTCGGCACTGTTGTGACGGTTGTCGCCCATCATCCAGTAATAATCATATTTGAATGTATAGTCTGTTTCCGGCTTTCCGTTGATATAATATGTACCGTCTTTTTCTTCCAGTGTATTGTTTTCGTAGTTTTTGATGCAACGGCCGTATAGAGCGATGTTGCGTTTGTTCAGCGGTATTGTCGCCCCTTTCTTCGGAATCCACAGAGGACCGTAGTTGTCGCGTGTCCAACCTGTTTCATACCATGCCGGATAAGTCAACCCCGAAAATGCATCCGGTTCGATTACAATCTTTTTTACAATAGGCAGTTTCTCGGCTATCGCCAATGCTTTCTTGGTCAGCGGCATGCGGTAGACCGGATTGTATTGTCCGGGGGCAATCGATTCGAAACCGAGGAAAGACATTAAATCCTGATAATATCCGTTGTTGGAGACAAGTATCCGGTCTTCTTTGCTTACGTTCATCAGGCGGAACTGTTCTTCCGTGATAGGGGAACCATCCGTTTCGACATAGTAACAGAATTGCATATTCTCTGGATTCTCAGCCGCTTTACCATCGATATATACCTGGTTGTCGCGTATTTCTATAGTGTCGCCCGGCATACCGATACAACGTTTCACATAGTTTTCACGTTTGTCTACAGGACGGTAGACTACATCCCCGAAGGTGTTTTTATCCATCCAGATGCGTTCGCGTCCTCCGTTTTGTACAATCAGTTCGTCGTAGCTCGGATTTTGCTGTTTCAGGGCAACCGTGTCGCCGGCAGGAAAGTTGAACACTACGATATCATTGCGTTTTACATGACCGAAACCTTTTACCCGTTTGTAACCCCATTCCGGCCAGTCCAGATACGATTTACAGTTGAAGAACGGCAACGTGTTCTGTACCAGCGGGAACGACAGCGGCGTGTTCGGGACACGCGGACCGTAACTCAGCTTGCTTACAAACAGGTAATCGCCTACCAACAAAGATTTCTCCAACGAAGAACTCGGAATTTGGTAGTTCTGGAAGATGAACAGATTAATGAAATAGACGGCAATTAGCGCAAATAGGATATCGTCCACCCATTCCAACGCATTTCGTACCGCCGGGTTCTTTGACCGTTTCCAGGCTCCCCAGGGAATATATTTTGTCAGGAAAATATCTACGAGTACAATCAACCCGAACAACAACCAGAGGTTCTGCATCCAGATTGAAAAGAGTATATACAGTACGGCAGAGATACCGAACTTAATCCATTGTTTCTTGGAAATTTGTTTCATTTGCTGACTAATGTGGAATTAAAATTTAAGCATATCGTCCATACCCAGGAAGCCTTTCTTCCCGGCGGTAAATTCAGCGGCAACGACAGCGCCGAGTGCGAAACCTGCGCGGCTCTTGGCGTCATGTTTGATACTGATATAGTCGACATCCGACTCATAGGTCACCTCGTGGATGCCCGGCACTTCGCCTTCGCGGATGGCGTGGATTGGCAGGTCGGTCGGCTGTTCGGCTGTTTCCAGTGTCCAGCGGTCTTTCCGGTCTACGTTTTCAATGATTCCTTCTGCCAGTGTGATAGCGGTACCGCTCGGAGCATCCAGTTTGTGGATATGGTGCGTTTCCGTCATGCTGATATTGTAGGAAGGGAAATTATTCATGATTTTCGCCAGGTATTTGTTGAGGGCGAAAAAGATATTTACTCCGATGCTGAAATTGGAAGCGTAGAAGAAAGTCTTGCCTTCCTTTTCACATTTCTCTTTTATTTCGCTGATACGGTCCAGCCAGCCGGTCGTGCCGGAAACAACGGGAACGCCGGCAGCGAAACTCTTCATATAATTGTCGAATGCCGTGGCCGGAGTCGTGAACTCGATGGCTACATCTGCACTCTTGAAATTAGCTGACTGAAATTCTTCCGGGTTGTTTATATCTACGATAGAGACGATTTGGTGTCCTCTGTTCAATGCAATCTGCTCGATGGTTTTACCCATCTTTCCGTAACCGATAAGTGCAATCTTCATAATCTTTTCAGAATAAAATGAATAAATAAGCTAATAACTTAGCCTTCAGGGGTGCAAATATAAAGAAAATGAATTAGATTTGTGGCATAAATCTTAACTCTGAAAAGAATATGGAACGTTTATTACATTATGTTTGGAAATACAGACTGTATCCAACGACTTCGCTTCTTACTACTGACGGACGTACAGTATCGGTCATTGACCCCGGAACACCCAACACCGATGCGGGCCCGGACTTCTTCAATGCAAAGATGAAAATAGATGGTACTTTGTGGGCCGGGTGTGTTGAAATCCATGACAAAGCCTCCGACTGGCTGCTTCATCGCCATGATAAAGACAAGGCTTATGATGCCGTTGTTCTCCATATTGTGGAGGTGTCGGACTGTATCGTTTACCGGATGAACGGGGAAGTTATTCCGCAAATGGAACTGGCAGTGCCGGAGTCGGTTGTGCGGAATATCGACTGGTTGCTCCATCATGACAGCTCCCTTCCCTGTGCCGGATATATTCCTCAAATGGAGCCCGTTCACATTACATCGTGGCTGGGGGCTCTGCTCGGCGAACGGCTGGAACGGAAAACGACCGATATATTCCGTTTGCTGGACCAGTATGCCGGCGACTGGAACGAAGTCTTTTATATTACTTTAACCCGCAATTTCGGTTTCGGAGTGAATAACGACATCTTCGAGCGTCTTGCCAAGAGCTTACCGCTCAGGTATATTCAGAAGCAACGCGGCAGCAGTTCGCAGGTCGAAGCGATGCTCTTCGGACAGGCGGGGATGCTGAATGAAGCAATCGATTGTCCTTATTACCGTTTGTTGCAACGCGAGTATCAGTTTCTCCGTTATAAATTCGGACTGACTCCGCTGGACTGTTCCCAATTCAGGGACCTTCGTACCCGGCCCGTCAATTTCCCCTGTCTGAAACTGGCGCAACTGGCGGCTGTCTGGATGCAATACGATACCTTGTTTTCTGTTATCCTGACGGCAGGCAGTATCGGTGAGATTAAGCAATACCTGCGTGTCACACCTTCCGCTTATTGGGAGACGCATTATCATTTCCGATGCGCTTCCGTTATAAAAGAGAAAACAGTCGGGGAGAATTCTTTGTGTATATTATTGATAAATACGGTAGTTCCTATTCTTTTCGCTTACGGGGTCAGGAATAAGCAACCCGAATACTGCGAGCGTGCAATCCGTATCCTTGAAAATCTCCCTCCGGAGAAGAATACTATTGTTTCGGTTTTCAGCCGGGCAGGGATAAAAGTCTGCCATGCAGGTGACAGTCAGGCGCTGATTCAGTTGAAACGGGAGTATTGCGAGAAGAAGAAATGTTTGTATTGCCGGATCGGGTTCAGGTATCTGAAACGGGGTATTCCCTCTTTATAGAATGCAAAGATTTCTTATTTAGCGTATATATCACTATTAGTCACCGGATTTTTCCCTATTTTTGCCATCTGATTAAAAAGCGATTGAATGGGTAACAGATATATAAAAGATTTATTGCTGGTACTGTGCGGAGTGTTTCTGTTGGTAACCATGTATTCGTGTGCCAATATGGCTTCTCCGAACGGGGGACCTTACGATGAGACCCCCCCAAAATTCATAAGCAGTCTGCCTGCCCCCAATCAGACGAATTATAAGGGGAAGAAGGTGGAGATTCTGTTTGATGAACTGGTTCAGCTGGACAAGCCGTCGGAGAATGTAATCATCACGCCGCCGCAGATGCAATTACCTGTGATTCGTGCCGCGGGAAAGAAAGTCGTGGTCGAACTGAAAGATACACTGAAAGAAAATACGACTTATACGATCGACTTCACCAACTCGATCTCCGATAATAACGAGAAGAACGTATTCGAGAATTTCTCCTTTGCCTTCTCTACCGGTGATGTGATCGATACGCTGGAGGTATCGGGTATTTTGCTGAATGCCGAAAACCTGGAACCTATGCCCGGTATCACGATCGGTCTGCATAAGAACCTGGAGGATTCGGCTTTTGTGAAACTACCTTTCGACCGTACTTCGCGTACGAACGATAAAGGACAGTTCACCATCCGCAACATCTCGCCGGGCAGTTATCGTATTTTCGGTCTGAATGATGTCAACCGCGATTATAAATTCGACCAGCCGGGCGAGGAGATTGCGTTTAACGACTCCATTATCATCCCCTCGCTGGAGTTGACCACCCGGCAGGATACGCTTTGGAAAGACAGCCTGACCATCGATACGATCCGTACGGTTGCCTATACGCGTTATTTCCCGGATGATATCGAATTGCGTCTGTTCAAGGAAGACTTCGTGCGCCAGTATCTGCTGAAACCGGAGCGCCAGCAGGAAAACTTGCTGACCATACGGTTTAATGCTCCGCTGGACACCGTACCGCTTCCGAAGCCGCTCAACTTTACCCCGGAGAATCCTGACTGGTTCTTTACACAGGAAACGGAGGCGGGAAAAGGCGTTAATTTCTGGCTGACCGATTCGCTGGTCTGGAAACAGGATACGTTGCAGGTGGAGCTGTCGTATCCGAAGAGCGACTCGCTGAACATTCTCCGGCCGCAGACCGATACGCTTCAGTTCGTGATGCGCCGTCGTCCCGAAAAGAAGAAAAAGAAGAAAGATGACGAGCCGGAACCGATCGTCTTCCTGGGTATGCAGATCGACGCGCCTGGTTCGATGGACTTGTTCGATACCGTATCCGTTACGTTCAATGAACCGATCCTCGAACTGCCGAAGGAAGTCTTCTATCTGGACCAGAAGGTCGATACGGTGTGGACTCCGGTTGATTTCGAGCTTTTCCCGGACTCTGCCAACAGCCTGAATTACTTCATTCGCCGTCCGTGGAAATATGCCGAGGAGTATCGCCTGTCGGTGGATTCGGCAACGATCTTCAGTCTTTATGGCAAGTGGAACGAACCGTATTCGGCTGAGTTCAAGATTAAGAAAGAGGATGAATACGGACACTTATATATTAATGTAGAAGGAATTGATACGACCGCTTATGTGGAATTGCTGAACGGTAGTGATGCTCCGGTGCGGAAGGCAAAGGTAAAGAATGGCGGTGTCCTTTTCATGGATCTGAAACCGGACAAGTATTATGCACGCCTGGTGGTCGACCTGAATGACAACGGCAAATGGGATACCGGTAATTATGCCGATAAACGCCAGCCGGAAGAGGTTTACTATTCGCCCGTGCAGTATAACGTATTACAGAACTGGCAGGTAGAAGAGACCTGGAATGTCAAGGCAACCCCATGGGCAAAACAGAAACCTATCGAGATTACAAAGAATAAGCCGAAAGAGGCAACCAAGAAGAAAAGAAATTACAAAGATGAAGGACAACAGAAGTCTTCTTCGCGCAATAGCGGTATGGGCGGCAGCATGGGCATGCCGTTCTAAAGGAACCGGTTTATGTCTGCTGATCCTGTTGTTGCTCCTTTCCGGAGTGGCCGGTGCGCAAACTATTCCGGTGAAAGAGCGGTTCAATGCCGGTGAGGAGGTGCAATATGAATTGTACTTCAAGTGGGGTATTCTGATGCCGCGCGCCGGACAGGCAACCTTATCCATTAAAGATACCCGCTATGAGGATAATCCGGCTTATCATTATAACCTGTTGTTCCGTACTTCCGGCATGTTTGAGAAGATATTCTCCATGCGTGATACGATCGACTGTTATTTTACACCCGAGATGCAGTTGCTTCGTAGCGAGAAACGGGTGAATGAGAATGACTACTATCTGATCGACGACTTGAAGTTCTCTTATACTAAAGGGAAGACTTCGGCCCATTCCCATCGCTATACGCCTTCACGGACGAAGATCGACACGATGATCGTTTCCGAACAATATATGTTCGATATGCTGGGTGCAACCATGTACCTCCGTTCGCTGGACTGGGATAAGATGAAACAGGGTGATGAATTTCCGTTTCATGTGGTGATCGGACGAGACCGGATCAACATCAGTTTTCGCTATACCGGGCA
Source organism: Parabacteroides caecihominis (assembly GCF_023656785.1). Taxonomy (NCBI): domain Bacteria; kingdom Pseudomonadati; phylum Bacteroidota; class Bacteroidia; order Bacteroidales; family Tannerellaceae; genus Parabacteroides; species Parabacteroides caecihominis. Next base: position 268,093 of record NZ_JAMOKS010000002.1, on the reverse strand, counting down.
GCAGATCGTGGAACGTAACGAGACGCTGAAATACCGTACCCGACATTTCTATATCGATATTTTTGACGATGCTTTCACCCAAAGCAAGGCGGCCGCCGAAATATGGATCGGAGACGATGAAAATCATATCCCGGTCAAGATTCGTGCCAAGCTGAAGATAGGAGCGGCCGAGGTCTATTACAAATCATCCAAAGGATTGCGTTACCCGCTTACTTCGCGGGTGGAAATTCCCCGGCGTTAGGCAGTGAGAGAGTGAAACGTGTTTCGGAGTAAGGTTGTGAACTGACCTGGAGTTCGCCGCCATGCATCCGTACGATCTGGCGTGAAAGGCTCAGGCCGATACCCGTACCCTTGTTCTTGGTTGTGAAGAAAGGAATAAAAATATCTTCCAGCATATCGTGGGGGATGCCCGGCCCGTTATCCGTTATTTCTATCAGGGTCGTGGTGCCGGTTTGTTTTACTGTGAGTGAGATTTCACCGTTATCCTGTCCTTCCAATGCTTCCATCGCATTTTTCAACAAGTTGATCAAGACCTGTGAGAGTAGTTCTTCATCGGCATTGACTGTTATTTCGTCCTGGCAGAGGTAAACAGTCAGACCTATCTGTAAACGTTGCAGGTCCGACTGGAACAGTAGTTCGATGTTGCGTACCTGGCGGGAGAGGGAGAACGGATTGGGATTGGGAGCCTGCAACCGTGCCAGTTGGCGGTATGAATTGGTGAAGTTCATAAGGCTCTGTCCCTGGCTCTTGATCGTATCCAGTCCGCGGACCGTCTTCCGGATGGTGGCGTCGTTGATCTCGTCGCAACTTTTCGTCGTGTCGTTGCTCCGGTAATAGGAGAGGAGCGTGCCTGAGAGGGAGACGATCGGAGCGATCGAGTTCATGATCTCGTGGGTCAGGACGTGCATCAACTTGTCGTATGCCTCGTATTCTTTCCGTAACAGTTCGCGTTCGAACTCTTTCTGCTTGCTCTCCGTCATCAGGCGGTGGATGCGGTTGAATGCCGTATGTAGGCGGCGTTGTTCTTCCGGTCCGCTGTTTTCGGGGAAGTAAAGCATCGACTCATTGTCTTCGATGGCGTCGAGGAACAGTTGGATACGGCGGTTCGATGTATTGAGGAAATAGACGAGGACCCCGACCAGCCATAAGGCGATCAGTAGGGTGACGCATCCCAGTATGATGGCTTTACCGGTGATAATACCCGTTAATCCTACGCCGGCAACAAGGAGGATGACTGCGACCTGGAAGACTATCTTCAGATAGATGCGTGTGCTGAACATTCGTTTCACAGGTTGAACCGTTTTAGTTTGTTATATAAGGTCTGCCGGCTTACCCCCAGTTGTTCGGCTGCTGCGGTCAGGTTGCCGTCGTTCTGGGTAATAGCCGCCTCGATCGTCTTGCGCTCCACTTCTCCCAGGTTGGGGGTATCGGAGAACGAGACGGATTTTCCGGGACGGATAAAGAGGTCAGCGGCACGGATTACATTCTTCTCGGCCAGGATCACTGCTTTCTCGATGGTATGTTGCAACTCGCGTATGTTGCCCGGCCAATTGTAACGTTCCAGTTTGGCCGCTGCCTGTGGGTGGATGGTCAGGCCCGGCTGATTGTACAGGGCCGTATACTTTTTCAGGAAGTAGTCGATGAAAAGGGGAATGTCTTCCCGGCGGTTCCTGAGAGGTGGTATTTCTATTTGTATGGTGTTGATGCGATAGTAGAGGTCCTCCCGGAAAAGAGACTGCTTCACCAGTTCCGGCAGGTCGCGGTTGGTGGCGGCGATCAGACGTATGTCGATCGGGATTTTACGGTTGCTTCCCAGTCGGGTGACTTCGCGGTTCTGCAGGGCGGCGAGCAGTTTGGCTTGCAGGCCGACCGGGAGGTTGCCTATCTCATCCAGAAACAGGGTGCTTCCGCTGGCAGCCTCGAATTTACCCGGACGGCTTTCGCGGGCATCGGTAAAGGCACCTTTCTCATGTCCGAACAGTTCGCTTTCGAAAAGGGATTCGCTGACGGCTCCCATGTCGACGTTGATCATTTCCCGGCGGCTGCGGAGCGACAGGCGGTGTATTTCGCGGGCGAGCATTTCTTTACCCGTACCGTTCTCGCCGGTGATAAGGATATTCGCATCTGTTTTGGCAACCTTGGTCACGACCTTGATCAGCTTCATCATAACGGCGGAGTGGCCGATGATCATGGCTGGTTCCGCAGGGCGGTCGGGACGGTTACGGTCGGTCTTCTGTTTGACCTTTTCCCGTTCTACGGCTTGTAAGGCGGCGTGTATCTTTTCGAGCAGGACTTCGTTGTCCCAGGGTTTGAGTATAAAATCAACGGCTCCGCTTTTCAAGGCTTTGACAGCCAGTTCCACATCTCCGTAGGCGGTAAGCATGATGACCGGCAGTTCGGGGGCTATTTCCTGGATACGGCGTAGCCAGAACAGGCCCTCGTTTCCGGTGTTTACGCCTGCGGAGAAATTCATATCTAGAATGACAAGGTCGACCGGCATCGTATCCAGCACGGATAAGATGCTGTTCGGGTTGGAGGCGGTCTCTACCCGTTCGAATTCATCTTCCAATAATAATTCGAGCGAAGTCAATACACTTTTATTATCATCTACAATGAGAACTGTTCCGGTTTGCATACGATTAATTTTTCCGTAAAGGTATTGGCTTCCGGGGTACTATGCAAATGAGCGTCAAAATATTTGACACTAATAACAGGATAATATAACACTATAGTCCTAATCCGATTAGCACTCGTATGCTAAGGCAGTCAGCACAGTAGTGCTGGTGAGGGTAACACTACTGTGCTGGCCCCGTATCAGGCACAGGGGGAGGGCTTGTTCTTTTATGATTGACACATCAGCGTCCATATTTTTGACAATCGGGCGTCCATATATTTTACACCTTGCGAGGCTGTTTCTTTTGTGCGTTTTGATAATCAATCAGCGTAAAATGTGGCACGCCTTTTGCCTTTATATGTGCATGATGAAAATGCAAATAACAATTAAATATGGATGGAGGTTAGCCTGCCTGTTGCTGTTTGGTTCGGCAGTGGGAGCAGGTGCACAGGAATCCTGGAGTGTCGATTCTTGCATGCGCTATGCGCTGGAGAGGAACCTGGCATTGAAAAACAGCCGGCTGGATACCCGTATCGCTCACGAAGACTTTACGGCGGCGATAGGTGATTTCCTGCCTTCGGTTAGTACCAGCGGGGCTTTCGGGAAACGGATGGGACGTTCGGTCGACCCGAAAACGAATTTGTATACCACCTCTTCCTTCGTGGAAAGTACGCTGGGGGTCGATATATCATTGCCTGTCTTCGACGGATTCAAACGTATCAACCGGGCGCAGTTCACCCGGCTGAACAGGCAACTGAGCTGCGTTGCCGGGAAAGCGGAGGAGAATCGGGTGGCTTTCGAGGTGATGGACGCTTATTATGTATATATCTTTGACAGGAAGATGAGTGCCCTGGCTGCCGAACAACGTAAGCTAAGCGAGCGTTACCATGAGCAGATGCTTGAATATGTGGACCTCGGCCTTCGTTCTCCTTCTGACCTTCAGGAGGTGAAAGCCCGTTTGCAGAGCGATATTTATCAGGAGACGGTGAAGAAGAAGACGGAGCGTCTTTCTTTTCTTGCACTAAAAGAGTTGTTGCAGATGCGCGATTCGGACTCTTTATCCGTTAGTGACAGAGAGGGGGATGACAGCGAGTTGCCGCTTCTTGCCGGCTATTCGGCTCCGGAAGTGTATGCAGAGTCGGAGACTGCGCTTCCCGAGTTCCGGATGATGGATTTGCGGGAACAGGCGTCGCGAAAGTCGCTCGCCATCGCGTCGGGAGCTTTCTCGCCTTCCATCCGGGCAGATTTCAGTCTTTATTCGAGTTACTATGATACGGAACGCGATGCGGACGGACATATCTCCTCGTTCGGGCAGCAGATGAAAAACAATTGGAACAAATATATCGGTCTGCGGGTATCTTTCCCTATATTCAGCGGTTTGTCCCGCTTTACGGCAGTCAGGAAAGAGCGTTTCCGCCTGCAACAGGTAAGGAATAACAACGACCAGCAACGAATATCCTTATATAAGGAGATAGAAGATGCCTGCCTTTCCTTACAGGCTTCGGCAGAGGAACATCACCAGGCGAAACTGCAATTGCAGGCAGCTGCAACCACCCTCAAAGAAAACGAGGAGAAGTGGGAGGAAGGGATGGTTTCCGTCTTCGAACTGATGGAGAAACGGAACCTGTATATCCAGGCCAAAGCAGAACTGGCCCGTACCCGGCTGCAATATGACCTGAAACACCGGATGGTCGAGTTTTACCGTACCGGTTCATTTTTAGTAAAATAACAACAAAGAACAGATATGAATAACAACATGGACACCCCTATCGAACGGAAATCCCGTTTGAAGAAGAAACATCTGTATGCGATGACAGGAGGCGCTTTCTTCCTGGTCTGCCTGCTTTACTTTATTTTCCGCGATACCTCTTCCTCCATGAAAGTGGACAAGGAACGGCTGACCATCTCCACCATCGTCCAGGGTGAGTTTAATGATTATATCCGTGTGATAGGGCAGGTGCTCCCGGACCGTATCATCTACCTTGATGCCATCGAGGGCGGCCGGGTGGAAGAACGCCTGATAGAAGAAGGGGCACAGATCAAGGCCGGCGATGTTATCCTCCGCCTGAGTAACCCGCTGCTGAATATCGGTATCCTGCAAAGCGAGGCAGACCTTGCCTATCAGGAGAACGAACTCCGTAACACCCGCATCAGCATGGAACAGGAACATCTGCGCCTGCAACAGGACCGTATCAGCCTCAACAAAGAACTGGTACAGAAGGACCGCCGTTACCGGCAATACGAACGCCTGTATAACAAACAACTCCTGGCCCGCGAAGATTTCCTGCTGGCAAAGGAAGACTACGAAAGCGCCCGCGATCAGCTTGTCGTGCTGGACCAACGTATCCGCCAGGACGACCTTTTCCGCAGCAGCCAACTGGAGAGCCTGGATGAGAATATCCGGAACATGAAACGGAGCCTCTCCCTTGTCCGCGAACGGTTGGAGAACCTGAAGGTGAAAGCGCCCGTCAGCGGCCAGCTGGGCAATCTCGAAGCACAGATAGGGCAGTCCATCGCCCAGGGGGAACGTATCGGGCAGGTCATCACCCCCGAACTGAAGGTGGAGGCCAAGATTGACGAACATTATGTGGAACGGGTGATGCCCGGCCTCCCCGCCAGCTTCGAGCGTGAAGGGAAGACCTACGACATGGAAGTGACGAAAGTCTACCCCGAAGTGCGCGACGGGCAGTTCCGTACCGACCTTCATTTTACCGGAGGACGCCCGGAGAATATCCGTGCCGGGCAGACCTATCACCTGAACCTGCAACTGGGTGACCCCGTACAGGCCATCCTGATTCCCCGCGGCAGCTTCTACCAGGCAAGCGGCGGCCTGTATGTATATGTCGTGGATGAGGACGAGACCGTCGCCCGCCGCCGTCCGGTGAAGATAGGCCGCCAGAATCCGCAGTATTATGAAGTGACCGAAGGAGTGAAACCGGGAGAGAAAGTGATTATCTCCGGCTATGAACTCTTCGGGGAAAACGAACGATTGATTATCAGATAACAGAAAGGATAAATATGGATTATCTTTCCCAAGTCATAAAAAGCCAGCGGGCCCGCAAGTCACTTTCGGTGATTAATATCTTTGGCCTGTCCGTGTGTATCTCGGCCGCCCTGCTGATTCTGCTCTATGTCCGTTTCGAACTGAGCTACGACTCTTTCCATGACGGCGACCGCGTGTACCGTGTCGAAAGCCGTTTGTATGAGGGAGCAACGCTGACGGATAACTGGGCGACGACTGCATTCGGCCACGGTCCGGTGATGAGCCGGGAGATACCGGGCATCGAAAAGTTCGTCCGGCTGACCGCCCAGGACCGGGAGCAGGTGGTTACCTACCAGGATAAGCAGTTCGCCGAAAGCCGCTATTGTTTTGCCGAACCTACCTTTTTCGACCTCTTCCGTTTCCCCATTCTGAAAGGGGAGAGAGACGGCCAGCTGACCCGCCCCAATACCGCCGTGCTGACGGAAAGTGCCGCCCACCGTTATTTCGGCGAGGCGGAGCCGTTGGGCAAAATCCTGACCTTCCGCACGTCGACAGCCGAACAACATTTTGAAGTGACAGGCATTATTGCCGACATGCCGGCCAATTCGCATTTGCATTATGATTTCCTGCTGTCTTATTCCACGATACCGAAGGAGCGGCAGGATATTTGGTATATTCACGGCGTCTATACGTATGTCCGCCTGGAACCGGGGAAAAAACCGGAAGATATAGAAAATGCCTTTGCTGCTATTTCAGATAAATACAAAACCGCAGCCTTGAAGCATAAGAATTGGAAGGTGGAATTAATCCCGTTGAAAGATATTCATCTGACTCCGCAGAAGTCGTATGAGAAGGAGACGAAAGGCAGCCGTACCGCTGTGTATATCCTTTCGGTGATGGCGATTGCCCTGTTGCTGACAGGCTGGGTCAATGCGCTGAACCTGATGGTGGCGCGTTTCCTGGAACGAGGAAAAGAGTTCGGGGTCCGTAAAGCCTTCGGTGCCTCCCGCCGGCAGATGCTGTTGCAGGGACTGACGGAAGCCGGCATCGTCAATCTGCTGGCAACCTTGATTGCGCTCGGTTGGCTGGAGGTATTGCTGCCGCTTGTCTATACCTGGGCGGAACATGATTTTGGTGCCGATATATTAGTACAACCGCAGTTCTGGCTGGCCGTAGCGGTTATTGCCGGGCTCGGGACGCTCTTCACCGGCTTATATCCTTCCTATCTGCTGACACGCATCCGTCCGTCGGATATTATACGCGGGAAGTTATTGCATAGCCGGAAAGGCAATAAGATGCGGAAAACATTGATTGTCGTGCAGTTTGTCGCCTCCTTTATCCTGATAACGGGCACGTTTGTCGTTATCTCACAGGTTCGCTACATGCAGAATGAGGCCGCTTCTTCCGGGACGGACCGGATAGTCGTATTGAAATATCCCTCCTTTACAGATGAACTGTCCGTCAGGATGGAAAGTTTCAAGAAAGAACTGAAGCGGAAGACGTATGTCCGCCAGGTGACTGTTTCCGGTGCTGTGCCGGGGGTGGAGGTTGCCAATTATTTTGCCAACCGTCCGTTCGGCAGCGACCCGTCCGAGGTGAAGCTGGTTCAGATGTTCGCTGTCGATTACGATTACCTGGCTACCTATTCGCCGGAGATGGTCTGCGGCAGGGGATTCTCGGAAGAGTATGGAGATGAACTGAATAAGGTCGTGCTGAACGAAGAGGCCGTCCGCCTCCTGGGTTTCCCTTCTGCGGAAGCGGCTTTAGGCAAACAACTGACGATGGAAGTGCTGCAAGACCCTCTCCAGGTGATAGGGGTGGCGAGGAACTATCACCAACAGTCGCTGGCTGTCCCTTATAAGCCAATCATCTTCTTCCTGAAAGACCGCGTTCCGATTATCGGGACACCCTATATTTCCATCCGCATGGACGGTGTGGCCGGTCCGGCCCGTCTGGCGGAGATAGAACAAATCTATCGCGATTTCTTCCCGACTTCGTTGTTCTCCTATTTCTTCCTCGACGATTTCAATAGGAACCAGTATAAGGAAGACCGGAATTTCGGATGGATATTTGCCGCATCGTCTTTGTTGGCCGTCTTTGTCGCCTGTCTGGGATTGTGGGTAATCACGCTTTTCTCGACCTTCTCACGGGTAAAGGAAGTGGGAATACGTAAGGTGCTGGGAGCAGGGAAAAGGAATCTTTTTGTAGTTTTGACGCGTGAATTATTGCTCCTTACGGTACTAGCGTCCGTGATAGGCGTTCCCGTGTCCGCTTTCCTGATGAATAACTGGCTTGAAAGTTATGCGTTTCATATCCCGTTGCCCTGGTGGAGTTATGTGGTGGCGTTCGTGCTGCTGATGTGCATCGCTTTCGGGACGATTGCCCGGCAGGTATGGCGCATCATCCGCCTGAAACCGATGTATATTTTAAGGAGTGAATAATTTATAAATAGGAACATATGATTAAAACAGAGAACCTGTCTATGCTCTTCACCACAGAAGACGTACAGACCAAAGCATTGAATGAAGTAAGCCTGGAGATAAAGAAAGGCGAGTTTGTGGCTATCATGGGCCCTTCGGGTTGCGGCAAGTCCACCTTGCTGAATATCCTGGGAACGCTTGATTCGTCGACTTCGGGCAAATACTTCTTCGACGGAAAGGAGATTGATAAGATGAGCGAGAGCCAGCTGACTTCTTTCCGTAAGGGGAATATCGGCTTTGTATTCCAGAACTTCAACCTGATTGACGAACTGACGGTCTATGAAAACGTAGAACTGCCCCTTGTCTATCTGAACGGCAAGAAGTCCGAACGTAAAAAGAAGGTGATGGAGGTGCTTGAACGTATGAATATCGCCCATCGTGCCGGCCATTTCCCGCAGCAGTTATCCGGCGGCCAGCAGCAACGTGTGGCTATTGCCCGTGCAGTGGTAACGGACTGCCCCCTGATTCTGGCGGATGAGCCGACGGGTAATCTGGATTCGACAAACGGCCTCGAAGTAATGGAATTGCTCAGCGAACTGAATCGGCAGGGGACGACGGTCGTTATCGTCACCCATTCCCAGCGGGATGCGAAGTATGCCCACCGGGTTATTCATTTGCTGGACGGGCGGATTGTATCGGAGGACCGGATACGGTAATATACGACACCCGTATAAAATAAGGTTCTATTACCCTGAACACTCAAACAATATAAACATGATTCTATCAAACTATTGGAACAGTGCCCTGCGCAGCCTGACGAAAAAGAAAGGCTTCAGTGCAATCAATATAATCGGCCTGGCAATCGGTATGGCGGCCGCCCTGCTGATTCTGACCTACGTGGCTTTCGAGTACAGCTACGACAATATGCACAGCCGTGCCGACCGCATCTTCCGCGTGGAAGCACGTTTCTACGAAAACGGCGAACTGACGGATAACTGGGCAAGCAGTTCGGCCGGCTACGCCACCGCTATGAAGCGTAACCTGGCAGGCGTGGAGGATTATACCCGCGTCGGCAGCCAGTACTATCCGGAGCAGGTCGTGAAATACAACGAACTGCTCTACCGTGAGACTGGCATCGGGTATGCCGAGAAGAATTATTTCAACTTCTTCGATTATGAATTACTGAAAGGCGATAAGAATACCTGCCTCGACGGGCCGAACAAGGTGGTGATAACCGAGCGCATCGCCAATAAATATTTCAAAGGGGCCGACCCGATTGGGAAGATACTGATTTTCCGCAGCAATATCGGCGAAGAGGCGTGCGAAGTAACCGGTATCATGAAAGATATGCCTGTCAACTCGCACGTGCGTTACAGCATGATGATCTCCTACGAAACTCTTCCGAAATGGATGGACGAATACTGGTACCGCCATGAAGTGTACTCATACGTCCTCCTGAAGTCGCCCGCCCTGAAGAAACAGGTGGAAGAGGCCTTCCCCGCAATGGCGGAGAAATACAAGACGGATGAGGCACTGAAAAATAAGACCTGGGCAATCGAATTGACCAACCTGCGCGATATCCATCTGAATCCGCAGAAGGCGTATGAACCGGAGACGAAGGGTAACAGTTCTTCCATGCTGGTACTGATATGTACGGCGTTGGCTATTCTGTGTATTGCCTGGATTAACTATATCAATATGACGGTTGCCCGCTCGATGGAACGGGCTAAAGAAATCGGCATACGCCGGGCTTCTGGGGCGAGCCGCCGGCAAATCGTGGCACAGTTCCTGTTCGAATCGCTGATAACGAACGGGGTTGCCTTTATCCTGGCTATCGGGTTGATGGAGGCGTTGATGCCTGCTTTTAACAACCTGACCGGGCGTGACCTGGGATTCTCCGTGTGGGTGACGACCTCGTTGGGGTGGATGCTGTTGTTGATTTTCGCTCTGGGCGTGTTCCTGTCCGGTTTCTATCCGGCGACGATTTTGTCCGGCATTAAGCCAATCCGGATGCTGAAAGGGAAATTCACGCATACGAAGAATGCGGCAACGACCCGTAAGGTGCTGGTCGTTTTGCAATATACGGCGTCGATGGCTTTGCTCTGCGGAACGCTGATCGTGTATGCACAGTTGCAGTTTATGCGTCAGGCATCGCTGGGTGTCCGTGTGGACCAGACGTTGGTGTTGAAATTTCCGGCGCATTGCGAGGACCTGTCCACGAAGCTGACGGCGATGAAAAGGGAGTTGAAGGCGTTGCCTTCCGTAAAGAATGTGACGGTTTCCGGTGCTGTTCCGGGTACGGAGGTGACGGATTTCTTGTCTATCGTCCGCCTGAGCGACGCCACAAAGCAAACCCGCCTGTTGGAAATGCTCAATTGCGATTACTATTATCTGGATGCCTATGACTTGAAGTTTGTTGCTGGCCGTGGTTTCGGCGAAGACTTTGGGGGAGATGTATATAATATCGTCCTGAATGAGGCGGCCGTCCGTACATTGGGCTTTGCCTCGGCTGATGCCGCGATTGGCGAACGCCTTTCCGTGGAGACGGTGGACCAGCCGATGAAGATTATCGGTGTGGTGAAAGATTATCATCAACAGTCTTTGAATAAAGGCTATACGCCTATCCTGTTTGCCCTTCACGACAAACTGAGCTGGATGAAGCAGCGTTATATCTCCGTGGTGATGGAGAATGCCAATCCCCGTGAGTTGGTGAAGCAGGCGGAGACGGTCTGGAACCGTTATTTCCCGGATTCCAGCTACGATTACTTCTTCCTCGACCAGTTCTTCGACCAGCAATACCGGCAGGATGAGGTGTTCGGGTTGATTGTAGCTCTCTTTGCGATACTGGCGATTTTCATCTCCTGCATGGGACTTTGGGTGCTGGTGATGTTCTCCTGTTCGACCCGTGTTCGTGAAATGGGTATACGTAAAGTCTTAGGTGCCTCCAAAATACAGTTGTTCTATGAACTGGGACGTGAGTTCTTTATCCTGATCGGCATTGCGATAGTGATAGCTCTTCCTCTCTCCTGGTGGGTCATGGACGGCTGGCTGAGCAATTATTCGTTCCGCACCGACTGGAAAGCCTGGTTCTTCCTGGTTCCGGTGATTTTGTTGTGTGTGATTTCCCTGTTGACCATAGGCTGGCAGACTGCTAAAACAATCCTTAGCAAACCTGCCCGGTCGTTGCGGTACGAGTGAAATAAAATGTACGCTATTTGCTAATCTGACGGCAATAGCGTACATTTGTTGTCGATCATTTAAAGAAAGGGTATGAATATGACACACTTGGAATTACAGGCACGTAAGTTGAACCTGATACAGGATATAATCAATACGATCGACAATGAAGAATTGATGAGCCGCCTGGAAGCCGCCTACAAAAAGGTCAAGAAACTGGCTTCGACAGAAGACCAAAGACCTTGTGCCTATACGCTTGAAGAAGTAAATAAGCGTTTGGACCAGGCAGAAAAGGCTGTAAGGGAAGGTCGTGTTTTTACAACTGAACAGGTTCGTGAACGATTGAAGTTATGGCAACAGAAGTAGTCTGGACTGAACCGGCTCTTGATGAGTTGAACGAAATTTATACTTATTATAGTGAGCAAAAAAGCGAATCTGTGGCTGTTAATGTGTTTAATGCGATAGTGGATGCAGCAGATCGTTTAGCATTGTTCCCTCAAATGGGAGAAGTGGTAGATTTATTGTCTGGGCGCATGAAATGTTACAGATCATTAATAGAAGGTAATTATAAAATAATCTATTATGAGGAGAATAACATTGTTAATATAGCTCTTATTTGGGACTGTCGTCAAAATCCCTTGCGTTTATTGGATAAACTGAAATAAAAAAGGCTTGTACTTTTATTTGCAGAGTACAAGCCTTTTTCTGATTTTTATTCAAGTATCATCACTATCATTTCATTATCAGCCAATGAATCGGCCAGCTGGCGGACGCGTTCCTGTTGTTCCGCCGGTAATTTGGAGAAGTTTTTCATCTTTTGCAGGGCTTCCAGTTTCCTCTTGGTATAGCTGGTAAACAGTTTATTATCCTGCCAACTGATTTCGCCTAAGATAACAGGGATACCGTTCGGCATTTCTGCCGGCAAAAGAAATTCTTCCGGGTAATTGTTTTCATCCTGAATAAGCGATAGCTGTTTATTATCTTTATTATATAATGCATACGAATAGAAGACGCTTTTCTCATTGCGTGTATTCGGACAATCGTAGTTTTTCGAATACGTGAAGAGTATGAAATGATCCGTATCGACCCAGCTTTTGGCTACGTATTTCTGAGACTTATCCCCGTATAGTCCGTTGTCGATATTTAATTTCTTATCTCCGAATTGCAAGATATATTCCGGGTATAAACGGTTGGGTGAGGAGACGCTGAAGATTGTATCGTTGAATGCTTGTCTGAAATAGGCTTTGTCTTTGTTCCGGTAACTCCAGGAGCTTTCGGGAAAAGCATACGGACCACTTAACTTGACGGTCGGGAGATTATAATTACCGAATACGCATAACGTGTCGTATGAGTTCTTGTTGAATGTCGTAAACATGACCGGTGACATGAAATCGCCGGAGATATTAAATAAGGTTGAATCGTCCAGGCTGGTCAGGAAGGCTGTCTGCTTGGGGTCAATGAAGCGGATTTCTTCGATCAGGCGGCCGTCTTCAATTGACTTCCAGACCATTTTATTGTATTTGTTGACGGTGTCCCTTTCCATATAACGGTATTGGTTTCCGGGTTCCAGTGTAATTCCGTTGATTGTGCTTTTCCTATTGTTGGCATGAAATTCCAGTTTCTGGGTGGTAGGATCGTATTTCAGTTCGTCAATGCGGGAGATAAGCAGCGTATCTGTGAGCTGTCCGTTTAAATCGAAACAGAAAGTACCGAAAAGGTCACTTGTCAGAATCCGGTTTTCCAGAAGTTGTACGTTTGTATTTACTCCTCCGGCACTGCTCATACCGCGGTCGTAAGAGACGATGATACTGGCATCATACAGGAAACTTCCTTGGTCGGGGGAAAGTGGATTTTTTAGAGTGACGCAGGTTGCCTTGTTGAAATGCTCTTTCAGTGAGAAAGGCCGGACAGGCAGCTTGGTTGTGAAGTCCAGTACGACAGGAGGATTGGCGGGATCGGCTGTACGTATTTCTGTGTTTTGTATGCCCGGATTCAACTGGCTCGTTTCGATGATGACGGGCTTTGCCGGAGTTGTCTCGGCTGTTTCTTCCGTTTGTGTGTTTCCCTGTTTTCCGCCGCAGGCACATAAGGCGATTCCGATACATAAAATAGCAGTACTTGTTCCGACTTTCATGTGTTTCATAATTCGTGTATTTATTGTTTCAGGAAGAGCAAATGTAGGGAAAACAAAAACGTATAACAAAATAAGGAGTTGACATATTCATCTCTTCTTATTCTGTTATACGTTTATTATTCAGACAGATAATGTATTTTATATCTGTTTGTCGATTGACATTTCATTTTATTCTATCGGTGTAAACGGAAGTTCCGTGTCTTTCCTGTATCCGGAGCCGCTGAACGTAGCAATCAGTTCTCCGGCTTCATTCGTGATATTCACTTCGCAGTTGGCAAGCCGTTTATGGCTGAATACTTCCCGTGCTTCGGCATAAAGGAATCCTTTGCTTTCGGCCTTGAAGAAGTTGATATTGGAAGTGATGGACAATGTCAGCCGGGCATGGCTGTTGGTAGCTGCCGCAAACGCCAGGTCGGCCAGCGTAAAGATGGCACCTCCCTGGCAGACACCGCCACCGTTCAGGTGCATAGGTTTTATCTCCATACGGGCTTTGGCATAACCATTGCCCGTTTCCAATAATTCTACCCCGGCAAATAAGGCAAATTTGTCGCCTTGAAGAAATTCGTTTATTGTCATTACGATAATATGCTAATTTGAAAATATGCCAATGTACCAATGAAAGATACTCCGATTGGCATATTGGCACATTGACTGATTGATTATTTACTTAGCTTCCATTCTGCTCCGTCTTTGGTATCCTTAATCTCGAATCCCATGGTAGTCAGTTCGTTACGTATCTTGTCGGAAGTAGCCCAATCCTTATTGGCTTTTGCCTGTTGGCGGATAGTCAGCAAGAGGTCTACAGCTTTACCGAATGTCTCATAATTGTCGCCTCCGGCAGATGCTTCGTCTTTCATTCCCAGGATGTCGAATACGAAAGTGTGGAATACTTCTTTCAACTCTTTCAGGTCTTCAGCCGAGATAGTCGCTTTGCCATCCTTTACGGAATTGATGGCGCGGGCGGCATCGAACAGATGAGAGATGACAATCGGAGAGTTCAGGTCATCATTTAAAGCGTCATAACATTTCTTGCGAAGGTCTTTCACATCTACTGTCGAGGCATCCGAAGCTGTTAGCTTTTGCAGATGGTTGTAAGCATCCATCAGACGGCTCAATCCTTTTTCTGCGGCTTGCAGGGCTTCGTTGCTGAAATCTACCGTACTGCGGTAATGTGCCTGGAGGATGAAGAAGCGGATTGTCATGGCCGAATAAGCCTGGCTCAACACTTTGTGGTCGCCGGTGAAGAACTCATCCAGCGTGATAAAGTTACCGAGCGATTTACCCATCTTCTGTCCGTTGATGGTAATCATATTGTTATGCATCCAGTAGTGAACCATATCATCTCCTTGTGAAGCGACAGCCTGTGCAATCTCGCATTCATGGTGCGGGAAGATCAGGTCCATGCCACCCCCATGAATATCGAAATGCTGTCCCAGGTATTTCTTACCCATCGCCGTACATTCGCAATGCCATCCGGGGAAACCGTCGCTCCACGGAGAAGGCCAGCGCATGATATGTTCCGGCTGTGCACATTTCCAGAGGGCGAAGTCGATGGGGTTATGCTTCTCGTCCTGGCCGTCCAGCGCACGGGTCGTGTTCAGCATATCTTCGATATTACGGCCCGAAAGGATACCGTAATTATGGTCTTTGTTGTATTTCTCTACGTCAAAATAAACGGAGCCTTCGCTTTCGTAAGCATATCCGTTGTCAAGAATCTTCTTTACCAGTTCGATTTGCTCGATGATATGGCCCGAAGCATGCGGTTCGATGCTGGGAGGAAGCACGTTGAGGGCCTCCATCGCCTTGTGGTAACGGTTCAGGTAGAACTGCACCACTTCCATCGGCTCCAACTGTTCCAGACGGGCTTTCTTGGCAATTTTGTCTTCACCTTCATCGGCATCATGTTCCAGATGACCTACGTCGGTAATGTTGCGTACATAACGTACTTTGTATCCTATATGTGTAAGATAACGGAACAACAGGTCGAATGTGATAGCCGGGCGGGCGTGTCCCAGATGCGCATCGCCATAGACCGTCGGACCACAGACATACATGCCTACGTGGGGTTCATGCAACGGGATAAATTGTTCCTTCTTTCTTGTGAGCGTGTTGTAAATACTTAATGGATGTTCCATATCTGTTCATACTTTAAAAGTTGCTTTGTCTTTACCTGTATCATCGTAATACTGAGGAAGACAGAATGCAAAGATAATGCCTTTGTCTATTTTGAGCAATCTTCGCAGCAACCTTTTAATACATAGTTGATACTTTCCAGCGTAAAATTACGGGGTAATTCGACCATCGGTACCGGAATATTCCGCAGGCAGAATGTCCTGTGGCATTTCAAACAATAAAAATGCGCATGAAGTTCACTGACGGAACAATTGCAATCGTTACCGCAAACCGAATATTTCAAAGAACCCGAACCGTCGTCGATACAATGGATAAGGTGATGGTCCAGGAAAAGGTTGATAGTCCTTGATACGGTCGATTTGTCTACCGTGTCCAACTCATTCTCCAGATCGAGCAGGCTGAAAGCCCTTTCAAACTGCATCATCGCTTTCAGGATAAGCAGGCGGATGGCTGTCGGTCTGATTTCTCTTTGTTTCAATATATCTAAATAAGCATCCATATCAATCTGTTTTAGTCGTCTTTAATATTCGTACGGCATTGAGGATTGCCAGCAAAGCAACACCGACATCGGCAAAAACCGCTTCCCACATGGTAGCAATCCCTCCGGCTCCCAGCATCAGAACAATCAGTTTGACACCGAAGGCCAATGTTATGTTTTGCCACACGATAGTACGTGTAAACTTTCCGATGCGAATTGCCGTTGCCACTTTGCTGGGTTGGTCGGTCTGTATTACGACGTCGGCCGTTTCGATGGCGGCATCACTACCGAGGCCTCCCATGGCAATGCCTATATCGCTTAATGCAAGGACTGGCGCATCGTTTATCCCGTCGCCGACGAAAGCGATTTTGTTTGCTTTGTCCTGCTTCAATACTTCCAGGTGGGCGACCTTTCCTTCCGGCAGCAGGTCACCGTAGGCCCGGGGAATCCCCAATTGTGTAGCTAATTTAGAAACAATAATTTGTTTATCGCCTGATAATATTTCCAGGTTATTAATATTTAAGTCTTTTAATTGTTTGATAGCTTCCGCAGCATCTTCTTTGGGCGTATCGGCAAGCTGGATATAACCAGCGTATTGCCGGTCGATTGCACAGACAACCACGGTATCCGGATTCTGTTTCATACTAATGAAACAGTTGTTTCTATATGGTGAAACACTTGTTTCATTAGGAGGAAACAAAATTCCTTCCGAGTCTAACAGACGGGGGTTACCTACTAATACTTCTTTCCCGTCGACTATTGCTTTTAATCCGTAACCAGCCAGTTCGGTCGTATCGATGGTTGTGTCGATTGTTACCTGCTGCTCTTGGGCGTATGCCAGGATCGCTTTGGCAATAGGGTGGTTGCTCCGGCTTTCGACAGAAGCAATGATACGGAGCAGTTCTTTTTCAGGAACGTTATTTTCAGTAGACAGGCTTCGTACTTCAAAGACTCCTTTGGTGAGCGTACCTGTTTTATCGAATACTACGGTGTTTATTTTGGTGATGGCATCCAGGTAATTCCCTCCTTTAAAAAGGATGCCTTGCCGCGAAGCCGCCCCGATCCCTCCGAAATATCCCAGTGGAATGCTGATAACCAATGCACAGGGACAAGAGATAACAAGAAATACCAGCGCACGGTATAACCAGTCGTTAAAGATGAACAGGAAGTCCGGCTGTACCAGTGAATAAAGATAAGGTATAAGGACAATCAGAAAAGCCAGTCCGGTTACGATTGGTGTATAAATGCGGGCAAATTTACGGATAAACAGTTCGGCCGGCGCTTTCCGTTCGGATGCATTCTGCACCAGTTCGAGAATACGTGCCAAGGCACTTTGGTTATATGGTTTGGTTACTTCCAGCCGGATTACCTTATCGGTCACAATCATTCCGGCCAAGACATTTTCATTCGGACTAATCGTTCGTGGAACGCTTTCTCCCGTAAGTGCTGCGGTGTTGAAGGAAGCGGTCCCGCTGAGTAATTTACCATCGAGAGGAACTCTTTCTCCGGCTTTCACCTCTATGATTTCTCCCGGAATTACATCGGCCGGAGCTAACGGAACACGTTCGTTATCACGAATAACAACTGCTGTTTCGGGCCGGACGTCGAGCAGTGCACTGATATTTTTACGGGCCTTCGACAATGCATTTTCCTGAAACAGTTCGCCGACGGAATAGAATAACATAACAGCCACGCCTTCCGGATATTCCCCGATATAGAATGCGCCGAGTGTAGCGATACACATAAGCGTGAATTCACTGAATATTTCTTTTTCGCGAATACTTTCAACCGCCTCTTTCATCACTGGAAGCCCGACCGGCAGATAAGCGAGTGCATACCATATAAATCTGACGATTGGGTCGAAGAATCCGGCCTCCGCTACCTGCATCGCAATTCCTCCCAGTAGCATCCCGAAAGAAATTGCCGGAAGAAGATAAGGCGAAACTTTTCTTTTACGTTCCGTATGGCAATGATTACAACTGCAATGTCCCATATCTGTCATGTTTTATTTGTTTTTCCTGATACAAAGGTAGGGGTTATGAGGTGCAACAAAGTTGCAAAGAATCCGTATATTTGTCGGGTTAATGTTTAGAAAATGAATAATATGAAAAACTCTCGTACTCTTATTGGTATTTTATGCTGTCTGGCCATGCTCTGTTCCTGTTCCCAGACAAAGAATCAGTATGACTTGTCGAACTTTGGTCTGACTCCCGACAAGAAAGATAATGCTTCCCCTTTGATGGCGAAGGCTTTGGAACAGATAGCCGCCTCCCATACAGGCGATGATACGATAACAATCGTACTCCCTAAAGGCCGCTATGATTTCTATCCCGAAGGTGCAGCGCAAAAGGAATATTTTATCTCTAACCACGACCAGGATAATCCGAAGCTGGTGGGACTGCCTTTTGAGAACATGAAGAATGTCATTTTCGATGCACAAGGTTCGGAATTGATTTTTCATGGCCGTATGTTACCTGTTTCACTGATTAATTCGGAAAACTGCACCTTGAAGAATTTTAGTATCGACTTTGATAATCCGCATATCAGCCAGGTGAAGATATTGGAGAACGATACGGTTGCCGGTGCCATTACTTATGAGGTGGCTCCCTGGGTGGAATATGAAATCCGTGACAGTGTATTTTATGCCAAAGGTGAAGGTTGGGAGCATGC
Source organism: Parabacteroides caecihominis (assembly GCF_023656785.1). Classification (NCBI taxonomy): domain Bacteria; kingdom Pseudomonadati; phylum Bacteroidota; class Bacteroidia; order Bacteroidales; family Tannerellaceae; genus Parabacteroides; species Parabacteroides caecihominis. The sequence goes on along the minus strand of NZ_JAMOKS010000002.1, from coordinate 249,484 downwards.
TCCGGCTTGGGGTATCGCCTTTGAAGGAGATACCAAACGCCTTGTTTATACAACCAGCGATATTGCTGTCGGTTCTAAAGGCGTATCGGAAGTTTCTCCCCGCGTGCTTAAATCAACCAAATGGAATAATAAGAAACTGATTCCGGGGACAGTTGTTGCCATGCGCGGCTGGGGACGTCCGACACCGGGTATCTTTGTTTCTTATGATACGAATACAACACTTGAAAACATCCAGGTTCATTATGCGGAAGGTATGGGATTACTGGCGCAGATGAGTGAGAATATCACACTGGATAAATTCTCCGTATGTCTTCGTGGTGATAACGATCCCCGTTACTTCACGACGCAGGCAGATGCTACTCATTTCTCCGGTTGTAAAGGAAAAATCGTTTCTGTAGGCGGCTTGTACGAAGGTATGATGGACGATGCCATCAATGTACACGGAACTTATCTGAAAATCCAGAAACGTGTAGATGATAAAACGCTGGTAGGTGAATACATGCATCCGCAAAGCTATGGTTTTGAATGGGGATTTCCTGGTAATGCCGTACAGTTTATCGACTCGAAAACAATGGAGATAATCGGCGACCCGAATAAGGTTACAGCCATCAAAGCGTTGGATAAGCCAAGTGCTCACGGAGCTAAAGTGTTTGAGATTGTTTTTGAGAAACCGATTGATCCGGCTATCAGTGAGAAAGGAACATTCGGTGTCGAGAATTTGGAGTGGACTCCTGAAGTTTATTTTGCAGACAACGTAATCCGTAATAACCGTGCCCGTGGTTCCCTGTTCAGCACACCGAAGAAAACGATTGTTGAAAAGAATGTATTCGACCATACATCCGGTACGGCCATTCTGCTCTGTGGTGACTGTAATGGTTGGTTTGAGACCGGTGCCTGCCATGATGTGGAGATTCGTAACAATAAATTCATCAATTCATTGACGAATATGTTCCAGTTCACAAATGCCGTTATTTCAATCTATCCGGAAATACCCGACCTGAAAGACCAGAAAAAATATTTCCATAGTAATATCGTCATTGAAAATAACGAGTTTGAAACATTCGATGCCCCGATCCTGTATGCTAAATCGGTAGATGGCCTGATTTTCCGCAACAACACAATCAAACAGAATAATCAATATCCGGCTTTCCACTGGAACAAGCACCGTTTTTTCTTCCAGCGTGTGATTCATTCAGAGATCAAGGATAATCAGTTTGACGGCGGCTTCGACGAGAAGCGCGATGTGAAGGTAGAGAATTAATCTGCCTTTTGAATAGCATTGTCAGACCTTTTCAAAATCTATTTTTTGAGAAGGTCTGATGATTTTATATCACATGCTATTGTAAACCGGAAAGTACTCCCTTTCCCAAATTCCGATTCAACGGACATCTCGCCACCCAGCTTGTTGACAATCATTTGGCAGATAGATAAGCCGAGTCCGGTTCCGGGAACGAACTTGTCGAATTTGGTGAATCGTTCAAATACATGGTTTAAATTCTCCTTATCTATCCCTTTTCCTGTATCGGAAACATAGAAAGATAATCCGTTTGGAATGACTTCATAGCCGATTGTAATAGAGCCTTCCGAGGTGAATTTGGCTGCATTGTTCAGTAAGTTGGTGATTACCTGTATCAGCCTGTTCTTTTCGGAATGGATAATGTACTTTTTATAAGGCAGGTTACAGATAAGTTTTACCTGCGATGGTAAGTGCGAATCATAGACCTGCTTCAAATCAGCAATGACTTCTGTAATATCAAAATCACTGTAGTTGAAGGTCATTTTTCCCGCATCGATTTTGGATATGTCGAGTATGTCGTTGATAATCTGTAGTAGCAAATCGTTGTTTTCTTCGATAATCCGGATAAATTCATCTTTATCCTCATGATCATCTGTCTGGGCGAGAAGCTGGGAGAAGCCGACAATGGCATTCAGCGGTGTCCGTATTTCATGGCTCATATTAGCAAGGAAAGCCATTTTCATCCGGTTGCCTTCTTCTACTTTTTCAATATGTGTGATATCGATCAGAAGGCCTGTTACGCTTTTAAGATTTCCGTCGGGAGTATATTCCAACGGAACGGAGAAAGTATTCATCCAACGATAATCCGTATCTCCGTCCAGCATGACGCGTAAATGCAGGTTACTGTATCCTTTGCATTCACGGGCACGTCTTTCTTGTTCCTTTTGCAAAATAAGACGATCATCCGGGTGAACAGTGAAGCTGAACGATCCGCGGATGAAATTACCGGGATCGACCGGATCGGGATATATTCGCGTATATTCTTGTGTCTTGATATCCAAATCCCATTGGATAATATTGGCAGCCTGAATAGCCAGGTCGCTGCGTTGTATGTAATTGCGGAATCTTTGTTCGCGTTCTATCTCTTCTGTAATCTCTTCGCGTGTCCCGATTAGTTTGAGGACATTTCCGTTTTTATCATATTTAGAAACTTTGGCAATTAGTCTGACCCATCGGTATGAACAGTCAAGACCTTTTATGCAGAATTGAATATTCAAAAGTTCGGAACGTTTATTCAGAATATCGTCGAATGCCTTTAAATAGGTTTCCTGATGTTCGGGGGCAATTGCTTTATAAATATCCTTTATTGTCGTATCCTGATTGAAAAATACGGATTCTCCGGCAGAAGAAAATATGCCGGTCTGATTGTCATATTCCCAGATAATCATATTTGTGATTTGTAGGAGTAAATCACGTTGCTGACGATTCTCTATCAGTTCCTGCACCTTATTTTTCTGGTCTGTGATATCTTTTTGGGTACCGATTAGACGGTCTATCTTCCCGTCCTCTCCACGTATGCCCATTGAATAAATCTCATACCAGCGTATTTCTCCTTCCGGTGTTAACAGGCGGAATTGTTCGATGCTTTGTTCGTGTTTCTCTTCAACAATGTCGGTGACCAGTTTGACATGACGTTCTCTGTCCTCGGGAACCAGTTGTTTGGTGACATCCCATAGTTTCATTCCCGGCTGTGGCACGGTATTTTCATCAGATAAATCGAAAGAGTCGCTTTCGGGAAGATAAGACCACACCGACAAGTTTCCGGCTTTTAAAGCCATTGCCAGTTTGTTCTTTTCATTGATAGTCTCTAACTGGGCTTCTACCCGTTTGGTCATATTTCGGAATATGCCGAAAGTATAATCTTGGAAAGGAATTATATATCCTTCGGCATAACCAATATGGCTTTCATTCTCTACTTCGTAATGAATTATATTCGATTTACGGGTTTTCATCGTATCCAGAAATGCATTCAGGAGTTCATTTCCGGAATTACCTCTTAAATTCTTATAGCTAAACAGCTCCCGGATAGTTTGCCCTTTTTGCTGTTGAGGCGTAAGGAACAAAGATATTTCGGGCTGATAATTAAGTAGGTCTTCAATAAAACCTTCTTTATTAACTATTAAAACGGTATCAGGAAGGAGTTCCAGGAACTGCTTCATGCCTGTCAGTGAACTTTCATCATTCGCCATAGCCTATAAATTTCGGAGGTTGACTAGTCGACAAAGTTACTGAATATATTTCTCTCTGATTAAAAAAACAGAATAGAATATATTAAAACCCGATGAAATTCACAACTTTTAGTGAGCGCAGGAGGATTACTGCTTTATTCGTTTTAAACTATAGTTCAGTCCGGATTCTGCTTTTTTGAAATCATCTCCAATCAAAGTGATTGTAGAATCATTCTCGCAAAGGAAATTCGTTGTTTCATCGCCATTATCGGAAATCAACTGCCAGACGGTGGCATTCTCATCTCCGGGTATTCCACGCAATGTCATTCGTTTGCCGGTAGTGACGAAAGTAACATCTTTACCGTCTTCGGCTTCCAGGTAAGTCTGTGAAAGAGAGAACGTACCATCACCGCTATGTTCACGGCTACGGATTGTCAGGTCGTAACGGATGCCCGGGCAATCGGCGCAAGGCAACTCACCTTCATAAGTGAGCGTTTGCATTTTACCCAGGGAGTCATCGCTTTCCGCCTTGTCTTGCCGGTATATTTCTTTTTGGCGCTGGCTAATTGTCCATATACCATCTTCGAGACGTATATTCTTAGTGTCATCGTCTTCTATATTCCAGGCATAACCTCCGGCGGGAAGCGAGCGGCGGTCGAGTATTTCATTCGGTGTACCGTTTGAGAAAAATAACTCAGCCTTTAATGAGTCCGGGCTGAAAACGATATAAGCGGATGATTTACCATCGGTGGCTTCCAGTCGTATTCCCGATTCAAAAAGGCGGATACAATTTTGTTGCACTTCCGACCAGGTATAACCGGCAGAAGCAATACAGCCATGTTCGTCTTTATCATTTCCAACCATTTCGGCAGATTCGTTTTCAGCCTGGGATTCTTGTTTCGCTTTCTGTTGTCCACAGGAAAAAAGAAGGCCTGTGCAAAGGATAAGGGCAGATAGGATAGGCCCGTTGTTTGTTCTTTTCATCAGAATGAATGTTTTTAATTTGTTTATAAACGGATATCATTATACTATATAGAAACAAAGATAAGTTATTTTTTGTTCCTTTGTGGCTTGAATAAAATAAAGCCTGCAAGGAATGAGAACAGCTCTTTTTACTGTAATTTTTCTGATAATAGCATGTCTGTCGCCTCTCTGTGCACAAAATGAGACTGTGTTGCCTGACAGTTTAAAACAGAAGATGCCTGTTATCGAGTATAAATTCAATGCGAAACATCTGATACTTCCGGCTTCGCTGATTACAGTCGGGGCAGTCGGTACAGCTATTGACGGTATGAATGATTTTCATCTTTTCTCGCGGAAAAGCGATGTTAAGAAAATTCATCTCGATGATTATATGGAGTGGGGGATGCTGGGCTGGGTATTTGTCTGCGACCTGATGGGGAAGGAGAAGCATAACTGGGTGGACCAGCTTTTCCTTGTCACTCTGGCGGAAGGGATGAATGCCGTTATGACACGTACCCTGAAATATACGGTTAAAAAAATACGTCCGGACGGAGGCCCGTATTCTTTTCCTTCCGGACATACGGCGAATGCTTTTTTAGGGGCACATATGGCCTATAAAGAGTTTAAGGACAGCAGCCCTATATTGGCTTATTCAGGATATGCCCTGGCCCTTTTTGTTGCGGGTTCCAGATTATATAATAACCGGCATTGGGTAGCCGATGTCGTCGCCGGAGCCGGATTCGGTATTTTGTCCGTCGAACTGGCTTATCTCACCTATTTCCCTATTCGTAACGCTATTGCCCGTAAGATAAACCGTAAAGCGGCTCAAAATATGGTTATTGCTCCGACCTTTAATGAACAGGGAGGAGGAGTTTATTTCTCTTATTCGTTTTGATAATCAGGATAACTGCTTATTGATAGCCAGTAATTGTTCGATATGTGTCCGGTCGTTGCTGAGACGTGGAATTTTGTGCTGGCCACCTAATTTACCTTTTTCTTTGAGCCATTCGTAGAAAGCTCCTTCATGGGCGATTGTGATTTCCAGCGGTTGAAGAGATATTTCCTTGTAACGTTTGGCCTCATAGTCCGAGTTTAATTCCTGTAATGTTTTATCCAGTAATGAAGCGAACTCTTCCATGGAAGGAGGCATCTTTTCAAATTCGATAAACCATTGATGACGGCCTTTCGCCTTGTCGAGCATAAAAAGAGGGGCTGCTGTATATTCTTTGACGATAGCTCCGGTCTGCCGGCTGACCTTACTGATTGCTTTGTCGGCATTATCGACCATCAATTCCTCTCCGAAAGCATTGATATAATGCTTGGTTCTTCCCGAAATAACGAATTTATGCGGGAAAAGAGAGGTAAAACGTACCGTATCTCCAATCTGGTAACGCCATAGTCCGCCGGAGGTCGTGATGACCATCGCGTAGTTTTTTCCTGTCTCCACTGCTTCCAACGGCAGAATGGTTGGATTGGGCATACCGACTTCCGACATAGGGATAAACTCGTAGAATACACCGTAATCTTGCATCAACAGCAAACTCTGATCCGCCGGATCATCCTGTATGCCGAAAAATCCTTCCGAAGCATTGTACGTTTCCATATAATGCATCTTGTCCGAAGGAATGAGGGCTTTATATTGTTCCCGATAAGGTTCGAAGCTGATACCTCCGTGGAAGAATACTTCCAAATTGGGCCAGACTTCGGTCAGATAGTCCCGTCCGGTCTTTTTCAGAACAGACTTGATTAATACCAGCATCCATGAAGGAACACCGGAAAGACTGTTTACGTCCTTATTCCATGTACTGTCTACGATCGCTTTTATTTTGCTTTCCCATTCATCCATCAGAATAATCCGTTTAGCCGGAACACGCATCAGGTTGACCAGCGGATTAAGGTTCTGTAGCAGAACTGCGGACAGATCGCCGCAATGGGATTTTTGATTTAAAGGAGAAGGACTGTGGCTACCGCCCAGAATCAATCCTTTTTTGGAGAAAAAATGACTTTCCGGATTATTTCTCAGATAGAGGGCAACCGTGTCGAAACCACCTTTGTAGTGACAGCCCTGCAATATTTCCGGAGTGACGGGAAGGAATTTACTTTTGTCGTTCGTGGTGCCGCTGCTTTTGGCGTACCACTTTACTACCGAAGGCCAGAGTATGTTCCTTTCTCCGTTAATCATCCGTGTAACGTAAGGCTTTATGTCGTCATATATCTGCAACGGGACACGCTGGCAGAAATCTTCATATCTTTTGATACTTTTATAATCATATTTCAACCCCCATTCCGTGTTGCGGGCTGCCGATAATAACGACCGTAGCTGCTTGCGTTGCAGCCGGTCGGTCTCCTGCCCATATTTTTCTATCTCCTTTTGACGGGGGCGGAAGAGTAGTGATATTGTATTTGTTAAAATATCCATGCTCTTTTTATTTGTATAGGTTGCAAATGTAGGCATTCTCTTTTTATTTATATCTTTGTCGTATACATAATTAACAAAACAATGAAAATAGGTATCCTTTCTTCGGGAGGTGATTGTCCCGGTATAAACGCAACGATTCGTGGTGTCGGTAAAACTGCCATAATGCATTATGGTATGGAAGTGGTCGGAATTCATAGTGGTTTTGTTGGCTTGTTGAACAAAGATATTCAATCGTTCGACGAGCGTAGTCTTTCCGGTATACTGAACCTGGGCGGAACGATCCTGGGTACTTCCCGCGAAAAACCGTTCCGTAAACTACTCGCCTCCGGTGAAAGTGAAAAACCTCAGGTTATTATACAGAATTATGAAGAATTAGGATTAGACTGTCTGGTCTGTATTGGTGGAAACGGTACACAGAAGACAGCCGGAATGCTTTCTGCCCTTGGTTTGAATATTATTGGTGTTCCTAAAACAATCGATAATGATGTGTGGGGAACGGATATAACGTTCGGTTTCGATACGGCTGTCAATATTGCGACGGATGCGATCGACCGTTTGCATTCTACTGCCAGTTCGCATAAACGGGTCATGGTAGTGGAGGTAATGGGACATCATGCCGGCTGGATCGCTCTTTATGCCGGAATGGCGGGAGGTGCGGATGTGATACTGCTTCCCGAACTGGGATATGATATGGACAAAGTAAACCAGACGATTCTCGACCGTGCCCATCGTGGCAAACCCTATTCGATTGTAGTCGTTGCCGAAGGAGTGGAAACGCCCGATAAGAAGCGTCCTTCCGATTATATCACCCGTACGATTGAGGCGGCAACCGGAATAGAATCCCGTGATACGGTGCTGGGATATATCCAGCGTGGCGGTAATCCTTCACCTTTTGACCGTAATCTGGCTACCCGCCTGGGAGGACATGCGACGGAGTTGATTGCCAACCGTCAGTTCGGGCGTATGGTCTGCATGAAAGGAAATAATGTGGAATCGATAGCCTTGTCGGAAGTGGCCGGCAAATTAAAACTGGTCACTCCGGAACATGATCTGATCGTTCAGGGAGAAAGAATGGGGATTTCGTTCGGTAAATAATTAATTACCGAACTTCTTCATTGATTGTGGCATCGATACACTGCGTACTATTACTTATTGTTTGCTTGACCGGAGCCTGTTCCTGCTCCGTTGTCGAATCTTCCTCCGGAAGATCTTCAAACTCATGCTCGGCAGTTGTTTCGCCGGTCTGTTTCTTTTTCAGTTCGGAAATGAATTGCTGGAATACTTTATCCGTACGCAATTTCTTGATTGCCATCTTAGCAGCGTTCTGCTGTGACTCCTTTTTGGAATAACCGATACCGACGCCTATTTGTGTGTCGGCCAGTGTGACGCCCGTTTGGAAGACCGGATTGCCGTCATTGTCGGTGAACGATTCTATCAATTCGAATGTAATTTCCAGTTTATTTTTCTGGCTCCATTCTATCAGACTGGATTTGAAGTTTACTTCTTTACGGGCGATATTATCCAGGTCGATGTATTTATTGATGATTACATCTTCTACAAAATGATAACACATGCGGTATCCCTGATCCAGATAGATTGCTCCGATCAGTGCTTCCAGTGCATTGCCATACATATGATTATTGTGAGAACTCAGTTTGGCTGAGTAGACAACCATCTTGTCGAGTCCCAGTTCAACGGCTACGCGATTGAGTGTTTCGCGTTGAACGATTTTGGAACGGGTGTTGGTCAGGAAACCTTCCCGTTTATTTTGAAAATGTTTGTATACAATGTCTGCCACGACGGCATCCAATACGGCATCACCCAAGAACTCCAGTCGTTCGTTGTTCAGCCATTTTCCATCGCTGGCTTCCACAGAGGAAGATTTGTGCAGGAAGGCCTGTTCGTAAACGTGGATGTTATCGGGGTAAAATCCCAGTATTTTATATAAAGAAGAATAAGGCTCCTTATTCTTATGTTTGAGGAGCCTTATCTTTTTGTATAATTGTGTAAACACTTTACTTCACAAATTTTTTTACAATCATGCTGGCATTGTGACCACCGAACCCGAAGGTATTGGACAGTGCTGCGTTAACCGTTCTTTTTTGTGCTTTATTGAACGTGAAGTTCAGATTGTAATCGATTTCAGGATCATTGTCTCCTTCTTCATGATTGATAGTCGGAGGAACAATATCTTCATTAACAGCCATAATACAAGCAATTGCTTCCAATGCTCCGGCTGCACCCAGTAAGTGTCCAGTCATAGACTTCGTTGAGCTGATGTTCAGCTTATAGGCATGTTCGCCGAATACATCCAGAATAGCTTTCGCTTCCGAGATGTCTCCTACCGGAGTAGAAGTACCGTGAACATTGATATAGTCTATCTCTTCCGGTTTCATCTCTGCGTCTTCAAGAGCATTCTTCATCACCAGTTTTGCACCCAGACCTTCCGGATGAGAAGCTGTCAGGTGGTAAGCGTCTGCCGACATACCTGCACCGACAATTTCACCATAGATCTTAGCGCCTCTGGCCAATGCATGTTCCATCTCTTCAAGAATCAGACAGGCTGCACCTTCACCCATTACAAATCCGTCGCGACTTGCGCTGAATGGGCGCGAAGCTGTTTCCGGTGATTCGTTTCGGGTTGAAAGAGCGTTCATCGCATTAAAACCGCCAAGACCGGGAGCCGCAATAGCAGCTTCTGCACCACCTGTAACAATTGCATTTGCTTTTCCTAAGCGAATGTAGTTGAAAGCATCGGCAATAGCATTGGTTGAAGATGCACATGCTGAAACAGTCGCAAAGTTCGGACCACGGAAACCGTACATCATTGAAATATGTCCTGCTGCAATATCTGCAATCATTTTAGGAATGAAGAACGGGTTGAATTTCGGACCGATCGTGTCTTTTGTTTTTTCATAACTGGCAACTTCTTCTTCAAAAGTCCTGATACCACCGATTCCGGCAGCGAAAATAACACCGATACGATCTTTATTCTCATTCTCCAAGTCCATAGCTGCATCTGCAACAGCCTGTTTGGCTGCGCTGATAGCCAATAAACTATAGCGGTCGCATTTGCGAGCTTCCTTACGGTCCATCACCTCTAACGGATCAAAACCTTTAACTTCGCAGGCAAAGTGCGTTTTAAATTTTGATGCATCAAAATGAGTAATAGGTCCCGCTCCACTCTTCCCGTTGATAAGGCCCTCCCAGGTTTCTGCGAGGGTATTACCAAGAGGAGTAATGGCTCCAAGACCTGTTACTACAACTCTTTTTAATTCCATACCTTTAATTAAAAGGATTGATTACTTCGCGTTAGCTTCGATATAAGCGACTGCATCGCCTACTGTTGTAATCTTTTCTGCCTGATCATCAGGAATTGAAATACCGAATTCTTTTTCGAATTCCATAATCAACTCTACAGTGTCAAGAGAGTCTGCTCCTAAATCATTAGTAAAGCTCGCTTCGTTTGTAACTTCTGTTTCTTCAACACTTAATTTGTCAACGATGATAGCCTTTACTCTAGATGCAACTTCAGACATAACTTTTTCAATTTAGATTAATAAATACGAATATACTTTTTAAATTTGCAGTGCAAAGAAAAGAATTTTTTATGTTACAAAACAAATTTAATGCACTAAAAATGCGGAAAACTGCACATTTTTTCTTTTCGTGTGCACTAAAACATAGGAAAATATGAAAAACGTAGCAATTTTTGCCTCCGGTTCGGGTACAAACGCGGAAAATATCGCCCGGTACTTCTCTAAAAGTGAAACCGTTAAAGTCGCGGTTGTTTTGTCCAATAATAAGAATGTGGGCGTTCATGCACGCGTCAATAATCTGGGAATTCCGTCTTTTGTGTTTTCCCGCGACGAATTTGTGGAAGGAACCCCTATCTTGGCGAAACTGGCGGAATATCAGATCGATTTGATTGTTCTGGCTGGTTTTATGAATAAGATTTCAGATGCATTGCTGACTGCTTATCCGGGTAAAATCATCAATATCCATCCGGCTCTGTTACCGAAACATGGCGGAAAGGGTATGTATGGGATGCATGTGCATGAGGCTGTCGTTGCTGCCGGCGAGAAAGAGTCAGGCATAACCATACATTATATAAATGAGAATTACGATGAAGGTGATATCATTTTCCAGGCTAAATGTGAGGTATTGCCTGCCGATACCCCTGAAGAAGTGGCTACTAAAGTGCATGCATTGGAATATGCTCATTATCCGCATGTGATTGATGACTTATTGAAATAGTAAGAAAAAGGTATAAAAAATTAAGCCCTGCCGGATCAAGAAATTACCGGCAGGGCTTTTCATCTATTAGTGGTTTAATCAGAATGTCATGTTCAATTGCATCACATAAGTGCGTGGTGCCGATACCAGCATCGGGCGTGTGCAATATTCTTTATTAAAGAGATTGTTGATCATAAACTGGAATGACACGTCTTTCGTTATCTTTACGCCGGCACGTAGGTCGACTACACAATAGTCCGTATTCTTTTCTTTCCAGTATGTATTAAGCGTTTCTCCGCCGATATTTCCATACAGCAGCTGACGGATATACTCCATGGCATCCGGCTGTTCTTTTTCGCGCTCGTCTACCATCAGATAATCGACTGCCAGCATCTTACTCTTCCAAGTCATATTCATACCCAGATTCAGGCGTTTCCACTGGAGATCAAGCACACCTTTCACCGTGTGTTTCTGACGATATTTCAGATATTTGGAATCGTTGGATTTTTCCTTGGCACGGAGAGGGTCATTGTATTGTGCTTCGATTTCATTCTTTTCCTTGTAATCGATATCCTCGGGTTCGATGAAAACATATCCCAGGTTATAAGATAACTTGGTGTCGGGATTGAAGTTGTAGAAACCGTTTGTACTTATCTCTGCCCCATAGATGCGTGCTTTGGATACATTGTAGAATTGTGCACCGATACCCGGCATCTGACCTTTGGCAATGATACCCAGGATTTCCTGTGTGCTGTTGGCATAGGCATAAGAGTTGGGGTCGAAGAAGCCGAAACGGAATTCGATCATGTCCGTATATTGCGTATAGAAACCGGCCACATCGAAGAATCCCATCAGATTACCGAATTTATATCCTTGTTTGAAACCCAGTTCTGCATTTACCCCTTTTTCTGCCTTTACTTCATTGTTCGGGAATACACCGACTCCACCGATATCCTTGCGGGCATATTTCTCGGTCAGAGAAGGATAACGATAGCCTTGTCCGAAGCTGGCCCGGATGAAGCTGTAATCAGCCAGTTGGTAGTTTAAGCCTGCACGGAAGATCGGTTTGACAGGTACTTTAGCTCCGAATATCTTTGTGTCGGCTTCACGAAGGAAATCGTCCACACGATAATATTCGGCACGCATACCGGCAGACACGCTCAGACGGTCGAAAAAGCGTTGGTCATACTGGAAGAACAGGGCTGCATTGTCGCTATCGTGATTGCCTGTCGTTACAGAGGTACTTCGCATGTGCTCATAAGTGGCTCCAGCTGTGATCTGTGTACCGTTGTCCCATTTTTTGTTGAACTGGTAATCCAGATAATACGTATAATTCTTGTCGATGGTTACCGGGTCAGCTTTCGGGTTGATCGCATTGGACAACCAAGGGATTAGGTCGGAGGTGTTGCTAGGAATACCGCGTTTCATCACCCATGAAAGCAAGTCGCAGTAATCGGCTGTAGTCGCTGTCGGGAAAATGCTTCCCAACAGATTGGTTGTTCCGTTTACCAGTCCGTTCAGGTCGCCTTGCAAAGCCGGCTGGATGATTGGATAGAGCATGCTGTAATCGCCGTTTTGTACGTTTTGCACAATACCGGTAATGACATTGACATCAGTACCCATATTTCCCAAAATGTCCGTGATCGACTTCCCGCTGTTCGAGCCGTCTGCTATATTGTCACCGCGGTAATAGAAGCGGGCCTTTACCTTGTGGGAGGTATTATTATTCGGGTTTGTGAAATTAAAGAACGGGTCGATGTAGAAGGTATTTGCTTCGCGTCCCATATTGGCAATGGGAGACGGTTCATAAACATCTTTCGGCGAACGCCAGAGGAAGAAATCGGCATATTTGTCGCTCATGAAGTTTACGTTGAAACCATAGTTCAGCAAATTACCGTCTTTCATCGGTTGATGGTAAGTCAGGTTACCGCCGGCACGAAACCGTTTGTTGTAACCTTGTTTTTTATATCCTTCGTCGGTAAACATATTCAGTCCGGCCGATACGTCGAAGTTTCCGATGCGGCGGGCATGTGAGAAGTCTATCCCTTCATAAATCGGGTTGCGGATACCCGAGAATACGTTTTTACGCAAGAATGGCTCTACCTCATATTTACCTTCTTTCCAGAAAGATTTGTCGCTCCACCGGTATTCCTCGTTGTCGGGATCGCCGTAAATACCTAAATAAGCACGCAAGGTCGTTACCGGTGTCAGGCTTGGCCGTTTGGTCCGGATGTTGATTACACCATTCAGGGCAGACGAACCGTACAGCACGGAAGAGGCCCCTTTCATAACTTCCACTTGTTCGATATTTTCTAGCGGAACGATATTCCAGTTAATGATTCCTGTACCCGAAGTAAGCGCACTCATTCCGTCGATCAGCACAAGACTTCGTGAACCGACGCCGTAGGTCCAGCCGTTACCGCCACGGATAGAAGGCTGTTTGTCGTTGATATCGACTCCCGGCATTGTATTTAGTGTGGCACTCAGGTCGGTTGGTGCTTGCTTGGTAATGTCTTCGGCCTTCAGCAAATCCATGGAGACGGTGACATTACTTAGTTTTTGTTCAAAACGTCCGGCACTGACTACCACATCTCCCAACAGGTTGGCTTTTACCTGCATGAATATATTTCTTGTCTTCGTTTCATTCCGGTTGATTACTACCGGCACCTGTTCGTTCTCATAACCGATGTAACTGAACAGCAGGTCGACACCCCCTTCCGGAAGGTTGATCTGATAAGAACCGTCTGCCTCGGAAATTGTACCGTTTGTTTCTCCCGTGATCCTTTTATAAGTAATGTTGACTCCGGCCAATGGTTCATTGGTCTCTTTGTCATATACGAACCCTTTCATGATCTGTCCGAAAGCGGGAGCCGTCAGGAAGGCTAGTAAAAATAGTATTGTATATTTTTTCATGTCTGTACTCTTTATTTATTATTGTATCTCCTTTTGTTTGCTCAACATCATGCCTAGTTCCAGTGTTTCTGTTTGTTGCAGGATGCCGGAAAGCATTTCAAGCAAAGATGTTATCATCGGTCCCATCGGTCCGCCAAGTATTTCTTCCGGAAGAAGATCTTTTATTAAGGGTAACAGCGGAAGGAAAGCTGCAATTTCATCTTTATCCAGATACAGGAATATATCTCCCTTATAAGCGATTTGTCCGCCCATGCTGCTGTAAGGGGCTTCCGAATTTTTGCGGATATTCATCCGGATACCGGTAGTACTCCATTTATTAAGCTGCTGGTAAATGGCCGCGATAACGGAAGCATCGAGGCCGCCGTCTGCCTTAGTCTTATTCTGTTGAATCTGGTAAAGAATCATATCGATGTTGGGGACTATATAAAGTTCCGAGTCGTCTTTTACATAATAAGAAGCCAGATTGATCGGCGAAGTGAGCCATTCGCTCTCTTTTCTGTTCGGGGGAGTATTTATCAAGTCTCCGATAGCTTTGCCTTCCGGCATGGTGGCGTAGCGGGCTGTGATATTGCCATCCGGATTGAAAGAGACTTCATTGATAAACCAGCAGATCAGGTTTCCTGCAATAGGCTCCAGTATGGGAACTACCTGTCCCAGAAGAGCATTATCAGTTACCATATGAAAGGCATGGCGCATCAAAGTATATTCTCCCAAAACAGGGTCTGTTTCAGTAGATTCCCCACCTTGCACCGGATACCATGTTCCATTTGAAGTCAGTTGGTTCGATGCTATTTTTACATCGGTCAGATCGAGTGTCATCTTGCCTTTTTCAACATTTCCTTTATAAGCAAAAGTAGTGCCGTTGTTTCCGGTTCCGTTTCCTGAAAAAGAGTAACTGTTGCTTCCGGAAGTAACTGCTACGTTCTCCAGCAATGTTGTGGCTTCCCCGGGGAGGACGTAATGCAGTGTAATGGTTGCCGCATTGTTATCGGTTAGTTTGAAAGATACATCCTTACCGATGAACTCACGTCCACTGTAAGTCAGGTTCAGTGTATTGCCACCTTCCGGTGTGCTCAACTTATTGGAATAGATTCCGTTTAATTCGGAACCGCCATCATCATCATTGTCATCGCAGGCAAACAGGAAAGGGACCATGCAGATAACATAAAGAAAGTTGCGCAATAAATACTTGTTCATTTACTTTTCTTTTTATTGTTTAATTTTGATGATACAAAGTACTGATATAACTTTGTACCAAACAATAGCTATATTTCAGAATCAATATTCCATTATTAAGAATTGACCTTTTGATGGTATAATAACTATCTGTATATTAGTGTATGGTAAAATGACATTATTAATAATAGAATATCGAATGTGAAAAATAGACATTGACGGATATGTTTATATCTCCTTTCTTTGTTCTCATTATGTTAATGAGTATATTGTTAGGATTTTTAGCCTTTTTGGTCCGGATGCTTTTTAAAAGGAAGATAGCAGATAAAAAGGTAAGTGAGGCTTGTGAGGTAAAAGAACAATGTCTCCCGGATGGCAAAGAAGGCAAAGAAGTCTGATTTGTGATGAAAAAACTACGTGTAAAATATTGAAGAATGAAAATACTGCTTGTAACAAGAGGATCGCAAGGCGATGTACTGCCTTATCTGGCTGTAGCCCGCGAGTTGGTTAAACGGGGTCATGAGGTGACGGTAAATATTCCCCATGTTTTTGAGGAAATGGCAAAGAAATATCCAGTAAAAGTCGTTTTGCAGGATTTTGATAATATTGGCGGGATGATGGCCGACGCAGCCGAGAATAAACAGAGTTTCAAAAGGATTGTCGAGTGGACGCGCGATGCGATAGACAAACAGTTTGTGCAGGTAATTCCGCTTTTGGAACAGAACGATGTTCTTGTAGCTGCTAATACTGAATTTGCCGCTACGGGGATTGCCGCGTATTGTAAAAAGCCGTTCGTCCGCACTTCTTTTGCGCCTTTTCTTCCGGGCGAGAAAATGCCTCCTCCTGCTTTTCCTTATCCGAAACCCAATCCGATCATTACACCTAAATTGCTTTGGCTGATGATGAACCGGGTATCCAACTATATGGTGAAGGATACGATAAATAAGAACCGTCGGAAATACGGGTTGGCTCCAATCAGTAACTTTGGGGAGGATGCCGGAAAGAACAGCGATAACTTCTTATTATACAGCCGTTACCTGGGACATACCGATCCCGTCTGGGACAAACGTTTTCGCTGGAATATAGGCGGGTATTGTTTCAATGATACCTTTGAATATGATGAAGAGGCTTATCAGGAATTGATGGCATTTATCAAAAAGGAACAGACACCGGTTCTCTTTTTTACGTTAGGTAGTTGTACATCGAACGACCGGGAGCGCTTTTGCGGTATGCTGGCCCGTATCTGCAAACGGAAGCAATACCGGCTGGTGGTTGGTTCAGGTTGGGCAAAGACCGGAGAGACGTTGCAGGGGAATGAACAACTGTTCCTGATGCAAAAGCCGATTCCGCATCATCTGATTTTCCCTCATTGTGACGCTGTGATTCATCATGGAGGAAGCGGAACGACGCATAGTGTGGCACGTGCCGGGAAACCTCAGCTGATCACTCCTTTACTTCTGGATCAGCCTTATTGGGGGTATCGGGTCCAGGTACTCGGAGTCGGTCCGGAAAGAGTGAAGATCGCAAAGGTATCGGAAAGTGAACTGGAGCAAAAAATGGGTGATTTGATCAGCAATCCCGAATATAAAAAGAATGCGGCAATGCTCAGTGAGCAAATTGAAAGTGAAAAAGGAATCGAAAACATCTGTAATTATATAGAATCTTTGGCACGATAACCCGTTTTTTACCGCAGTTTGTTCCTGTTGAAATGCGGTCCAGCCTTGAAGATAAAAAAGAAAGTGGATAAAACCGTCAGGCAGGCCCCAAACAGATATGCGTGGTTGAATCCGCCGAATTTCTGTGCGATGCTTCCGCCGATCATTAATCCGATTCCGATACCGACATCCCAGCTAGTGAGGTAAGTGGAAGTTGCCGTTCCGCGTTGGCTGTTGGGTGCCAGATTGACAAACAGGGTGTTGAATGCCGGAAACATGGTTCCGAAAGCAACACCTTGTGACAAAGCGATACCTATATATAAATAGGATGTGAATGCCGGATTCCATTTCATCAATGCATCGAGGGAAGCGAGCGCAAAGAAACTGGCGCATGCCAGATACATCCCCAATGTAATAACCAGTGTGATACGCCCTTTATCTACCTGCCGGCCGGAAAACAGCCTGGAAGTTGCGAGTCCGATCGCCATAAAGGTGAAATAAAGTCCCGAATTGACAGATATACCGATTTCCTCGGCATACATTGCCACATAGGTGGTTGTCATCCCGTAGGGAATGGAAAGCATCAGTAGTGATATTCCTGCCCAAAGACCTTTTACCAGGAAAAAGCGGTCGAACGAAATCGGTTCTTTCTTTATCGGTTGCTTGTAAGGCGTTTTAACCAGATAGGCCATGATAAATCCCAAGAAGCAGGAAACCAGCGAGCAACTGAAAATCACTTCATAACTGAAACTATTATGCATGAACAATCCGATCATCGGGCCGAAACTCATCGCCAGATTATTCGCCATCCCATAATATCCGATCCCTTCACCACGGCGTGAAGAAGGAAGAATGTCAATCACGATCGTATTACCCGATACCGTGACCATCCCGAATGCGAATCCGTGAAGAATACGCAGCACAATGAAAATACTCAACACGCTGGCAATCATATATCCGGCGAAGATAACCATGAATATGGCATATGCCAACAGATATAACGGGCGACGGGCAAAGGTATCCAGCAGATATCCGGAAAACGGACGGATACAAAGACAGGCTATCGTATAACAGGACAAGATAAACCCGATCATCGACTTATCCGTCATAAACCGTTCCTGTAAATAGAAGGGCAGGATTGGCAGTATCAGGTAAAATGCAAAAAACAGCAGAAAATTAGCCATTAATATGTAGCAAAAACCGGGTGATAATAACTTGTCTTTAGCCATTGCAGTGAATAGTAGAATGGTATTATTTGAAACCTAACTTATCAAAAAGTGCCCGCTCTTCTGTTGTCGCATTCTTTACCGTATAAGCGGCAAACTCCCGGGGGTGATGATAATTTGCCCGGAACCATTCGAACTTTTCCGGCGTTTCCCTCAGTGCTCTGTCTACAGCAAGCGGACTAAAACTTTTAAGTATTGCGTGTTCGATACGATGTTCCGTCACTCCGGTCAGATCGATAACAGGGTCGGCAGGCTCTGGCGGCATAACTTCTCTTAATTTCTCTATTTTCACACCGAAGAAACGTTCGATATTTTCCAGGCAGGTACGAGTCCCGTTGGCTTTGCCATCAGCGGAGAATCCGGCAATATGGGGGGTGGCAACGGCTGTAAGACTTAACAGTTCCCGGTCGATCGCCGGTTCGTTTTCCCAGCAATCTATCACTGCTTCGCTGATTTTTCCTGATTTCAGTGCTTTTATCAATGCCGTCGTATCGTGTACAGCTCCTCTTGAAGCATTTACAAACCAAGGCTTTTTCCGTGTTTTGTTGAAAAAAACTTCGTTGGCAAGGTGACGGGTTGCAAAAGGTCCTTCTTTTGTCAACGGTGTATGGAAGGTGATGATATCAGCTTCTTCTGCGATCGTATCCAGCGAAACGAATCCTGCTGCTCCCTCTTCTTCTGCTCGTGGCGGGTCATTACGCAAGATATGTAAACCGTAAGCCGTACACAGTTTTTCCAGTTCTTTCCCGACATGCCCTACACCGACTATCCCGATCGTTTTTCCTTGAAGCGTTTCTCCTCTGCGAAGGGCTATCGTGATAAGTGAAGCCAATACGTATTGTGCAACCGAGACAGCATTGCAGCCAGGAGCATTTTTCCAGGTGATACCTGCTTCATCACAATATTTTATGTCGATATGATCGAAGCCGATGGTCGCTGTGGTGATCAGTGTGACACGACTACCTTGGAGCAATTCGCGTGTACATTTGTCGATGCTTCGTACAATGAGAGCATCTGCGTCGTGGATGGTTGAAGGAGTAAACTCGTTTGAGTTGAGGTATTTTACTTCTGCTACTGGTTCAGCAATACCTTTCAGGTAGGGAACCGTGTTATCTGCTACTATTTTCATCGTTGCCAGTTTATGTGCTACAAAGGTACGATTAAAAAATCGAGAATGATCCGGAACACGATAAAACTTGGTATGGTTACCTTAATCCTGTGATGCTAATCTTTGTTCATTTGTATTAATGAAAAAAGATTCCATAATTTAGATTTCCCGTCCAGCGGCTATCAGAATGTAACTATATTTTACGTTGGCTAAATACATAAACATATATTTAGCCAACTGGAATTTATTAATAAATCAACATGGATTATTCATTTCCATATACATAGACTTCCGATACCTCGCATTCAGGTGTTTTAAAGCTTTCGGTAATCGTAAGTCTGACATATCTGCCCTTTACCGATTCGGTCAATTCAAGAATCGCTCCTGCTTCGTTCTGGTCCGGATATCTTATGTTTCCTATAGGAATCCAATTATTATTGTCAAGACTTACATCCAGAAGAACCAATCGAGTATATTTACGTGTAGGATCCCGGATAACATTCACTTTTCCGATATTCTTCTCCGTTTGCATATCAATTGTAATAATATGTGGAAGCGGATCTGCCGGATCCCAGTCGCTATGCCAGAATGTAGATGTAGTACCATCTAAAATATTTGAAACAGGGAATGTACCTGGTACTTCACTTGAACAATAGATCACTTTCCAGTCTTTCCGATCGAACTCATAATAGAAAGGAGGAAACTTCTTGCTTCCTGATTCTATTGTATATGAATCAATCGCATTCTCATCCGGCAAGTAATACGTATCATACGAGTACTCGCCCCCTGGTTGATAATCGGTTATAATTGTTTTTGTTTCCGAATTGAGTATTTCCCGGGTTATTTTTTCTCCTTTATTATTTGTATAATAAAAATTCACCCATTGTATTTGTTCTTCTGCCGGCCTCCATTCTATTTCTGCCTGATTTTCCAAAGAGATAACCTCTTTTATGCGACGGGGAGAAAGCGAGGATTCGTATAATTCTCCATAGACATTCCCAACTACTTCCCGCATAATGGAAGGATAACCACCGGTTCCTATGTGCTGTAGATTGAAGATATACACACCCTCTTTCATGTTATTCAGGATCGTAGAAAAACGTCCGTCTGTAATTTGATCTTTGTCAATCGGTACTGTGACTGAGTCGGTCATGTTGTTCCAAAATATTTTGCATGCCTCTATCCGGGGATCAGAATTGATTTTCCAGCTTAACTGAAGCCGCCCGATACCTCCTGCTGCCAGAGCAGAATCCGCTCTTCCTATATAATTGATCTCTCCTTCATCCAAGTACTCTCTTATATTATCGTTCATCCCATCGCAGGAAAACAGTACAAAGGAGATCAAAAAATAAAATATACTATGTTTATTCATATTTCTCATTTATTAAAAGTTTAACTTATTCTGCAAGTTGTCCCCAAAAACTTATTTCTGAGAAATGGAGTTCGCCGGAGCCAGCCCAGGTCTGATCCACTTCGAAACGCAAATAACGAACTGGCGGAGCATCTAACGGAACAATAAATTCTAAACCTGCCCGGGAATATTCTCTATCTTCATTTGTGATAGGCCCGTCACCCGACGGTTTGATCGATTCTGCTATTCCTAAGAATGCCCAATCTTCTTTATACCCCTCTTTCCAGTAATCCTGATCCTGTGGTATATCCATACGTGGATTATCGGTTCCATATACTTTCCACTTCCGTGGGTTATGGTGGAAATATTCATAATCCCGACGTTCCCATATCTTATAGCGACTAAGTTTAGCAACTATCCCTAAATCCAAAGTAAAGCGGATTGGGTATTCCCCATTCCCTCCGGTAGTATGCCAACCCTGGTCACCCATAATGCCATCAAAAATATTTTCGAAAGCCCACCCTCCCAGGGCGGTAGTATTATCTCCCAGAAATATTTGCCGTTTCCATTTTGATTTATCCAGTTCCATTTCAAACATAGGAGTAAACATTCCCTGAAGCGTATCAGAGTAATTATCCCAGCGGTCGCGGACAAAAACGGCAAACATACGTTCTGTGTCATCAAATCCGCGTGTAGAAAATGCTCCTTCCTTGAAATTACTATAGACAACATCAGCCTCTGACAGCTCGCCGATCGAATCTGCGGCTAAAATATGAATACTCACATCTGCTTTGTTTTCATTTTCCCATTGAATTTGTATTCCTCCAAAATCAATTTGTATGGAAATTGTTTCAAAAACAGAATGTACCGGAGGGGTTTTGGGCTGAACTTTAACAGGCACCGGTTCCGATTCATTAAAACTACGATCCACAGAATAAAGAAGTACGGTTTGTTCTTCGGTCGAGCCGAATCCTTCCACCTTTAGACTATTGCCGTACATCGTGGCATTTGTGAACTTCTCTTTTCCATTTATCATGTAGACGGCTTTTACACCTAATAAATCATTATCATCAGGTAAATCATAGCTGATGATAGCCGCTCCCGGAAGATTTTCCACTACAGGATTTTTGATTGTCCCCGGAGGATTGCTATCCGTAGATGGCAGACCTACTGGTTCTTCTTTACAGTTTGTCAAACAAACAAGTAGAAGAAATGGAGCTATTATATATATAATCTTTTTCATACTTTAATTGTGTATTTATTTACTGTTATATAAGTTATGGTGTCTTTACCAACCTGGATTTTGAATCAGATTTGAATTAACATCCAAAGAGGCTTTTCGTAAAGGAAAGAAATAGTTTTTAGTCAGAAATTCGGGTTGAGCTACTACTTTTATTTCGTAATACTCTTCCGTGGTTTCGCCCATCACATTCCATCCCTTAATCGGCTTGTTCATATAATCTTCCGCTTTTTTCCAACGTAAAAGATCCCAGTAACGTTCACCTTCAAATGCTAACTCATTCATGCGTTCCTGATGGATGATATCACGCATTCCCGCTTGAGTAGTTACTTTTTCTGGATTAATAGAATACTTATTCCAACTTTCTACCACCCCTTCCAAAGAGGCCCGTTCTCTTACTAGATCAATCCATTTATATACTTCAGTATCAGGAGCCGCTTTACTCTCATTTAATGCTTCCGCCATCATCAGGTAAAGATCTGCTAAACGAATAACCGGGAATGAATAACGTTTGGCACTAAAAGTATTTCCTTCTATCACCGTTTCGTAACTCACTAATTTCTTCGGTAGATACCCTGTTACTGTATAACGGGAAACTCCCAACACACCACCTATTTGCCCTTTTTTCATCTGACCGTAACCTATGTTGGCATCTTCGTCATTCAGAATGCCATTTCCATAGATAATACCTCCGTCAAAAGAAAGGGATGCATAATAACGAATTTCTCTGTCAAAATTCAGATTTGCTGTAATATGACCTGTCTTGATAAAATATTTATGGTCCTCTTCAGCTTCACGCACCTGATAACGATTTTCATAATCCCACGTTTTATCTTCATTGATGGGAACACCGTTTTTGGTATAAAATGTTTCGACAACATCTAATGTGGGAGACATCATAGAACGTGCTTCATCATTACTGGCTTGATTTGACCGGGTTCGGGTACATGTTACTTTTTGTAGATGTGTTTGATCTTTCGTTGAACCCCAGACAATTTCATCGTTCCACCTTTCAGTCACCGCATTTCTGATATGTAGTTTCCTTCGGGTATCTTCAGAAACTGGATTAAAACCTTTGTAATAATATAATTCATGTTTCCCTGCATGAGCAGCTTCAATTGCTTCCAAGGTTGCAGCCGCAGCCAATGTCCACTTTTCAGGATCATATGTTTGTGGAAAAAGAGAGATCCCCCTGTTGTCTTTCATATTAGCATAATAGGGATTACCATTAAACAAGGGACTGGCCGCAAGTGTTAATGCTTTTGCTTTTAATGCTAAAGCGATAGGTTTTGTCAGGCGTCCTATCTCTTGGGTCCTGTTTTGGATGTACTCGGGTAAATCAGCGGCCGCTTCATCTAAAAGAGCTACTATATAAGCAAATACATCTTCTACCGGATCTCTGTAAACCTTTACTTCGTCGATATCGGAAGATACTGGAATATTTTCTTTTACAATAGGAATCGGGCCGTACATTCGTAAGAGATAAAAATGATAGTATGCTTTTAACGCCTTTACTTCTGCTATCCATCTTGCTTTATCATATAACTCCAGATCTGCCGGTTTATCTATATTCTCAAGGAAAATATTACAATCACGCAATGCTATGAACAAATTAGTTCCTGCATTCCTTCCGTCCCAGAAATTTAAAATAGGTTCGTTTGTATTTTGATAGCCACGGGCAATATCAAATGTATGCAGGTCATACCAATAACGATTATTATCCAAAGGGTTGATCCAGCATTCATTACCCGACATCAACTGAGGCGTATAATTAGGACTGCATGGATCAGGCAGATAAGAGTAACAGGTGTAAAGATACTTTTCTGCACTTGCCCGATTATTGAATGCATGATCGATTGTTGGAATATTGTCTGGTACTACATCTAAAAAGTCATTGCAGGCACATAGTCCGATCAGACTAATACATAAAATCAGTTTATTTATATGTTTCATAATATTCAAAATAAATTAGAGGTTAATATTGATACCCACATTAAACACACGTTGTACAGGATAGCCTAAACCGTTCCCTGCCATTTCCGGATCCCAAAGTTTAAATTTACTGAACGTAAGTAAATTGGTGCCGCTCATATACAGACGAACCATGCCTATATTGATTTTCTGAGTTAACTCTTTGGGTAGCGTATATCCTATCTCGAGTGTTTTTAAACGTAGAAATGAGCCGTCACGCATAAACCAGGTGCTTCGTTGCGTATTATTTTCAATACTCCGATCGGCTAAACGAGGCCAGAATGCATGACTATTCCGATTATCTTCCGACCAATAACTATCTGCAATAATCTGCATTAATGCATTCTGAGAAACAATATTGGCATCTCCGTCCGTATCGATGAATGGAGCTACATTATTCGGTTCAATCCAGAATGTTGATCGGGCAGAACCTTGAAAGAACGCGGAAAGATCAATGTTTTTGTATCCCAAAGAAAAACCTAAACCGTAAATAATTTCGGGTGATGTCGGATAGCCGATAGGGACCATATCTTCAGCATCAATCACCCCGTCTTTATTTATATCCTTATATTTTATGTCTCCTGCCATGTATTCACCAAACATCTGTGTTGGAGAGTTCTTGACATCTTCTTCATCCCAGAATAATCGTTCTGCAATTAATCCCCATGTCTGACCCAATTTTTGCCCAACCCTGGAACGCCAAGGGGTTTCGGTATAATTAGGTTCTTCGTAAACCTTATATTTAGCTTGGGCATATGTAAAATTACCACGTACGGATAACCACAGGTCTTTATTAAATACCTGGGAATAATCGACAGATATATCAAGTCCGGATCCGGTTGCTTCCCCTATATTGGATTGGGGTGTGGCCTGCAATCCCATGGTTGTAGGGATGTCGCTTCGGGGTTGTAAAATGTTTTTACGTGTTTCCCTAAAATAATCAGCTTGTATTTCCAATTTGTCAAATAACCCCAGTTCGATGCCATAATTTTGTTTATAGGCTGTTTCCCAAGTAATATAAGGATCTTCATAACGGGATATGGACACCCCGTTTAAGCTATAATTAAAGTCTGTTCCAAAAGTGTACCCTCTATCGCCGTTATTTAAATTCACATTGGAAAGATAAAAGAAACGATCGTTATCACTTCCGATAGCATCATTACCTACCAGGCCATAGGTCCCTTTGAGTTTTAATTTAGAGATAACGTGCTTATATGGTTCCCAGAATTTTTCGTTAGATATTAAATAACCTACACCTATAGAAGGGAAGAATCCCCAACGTTCTTTCTTTTCAAAACGTTCCGAACCATTATAACCAAAATTGACCTCTATAAAGTAGCGGCTGTCATACGAATAAGTAGCACGGCCAGCCAATCCGGTATTCCTGTAAGGTAAAGAAGCTTGCAAATCTCCGGCATTTCCCCTCAATTCTTCCCTTGTCGTTAATACCATTAACCCACTAATGTTATGCTCATCTGCAAAAGTTCTATTGTATTGAGCCGCTGCTTCAAAATAGGTGGTACTGGTCACTTGTTTTGTTCCTTCACTATACCCCAGATACTCCGTGCCTCCCAAAGGATTCAAAGGCTGTAATTTGTATGTGTCGGCTCTTTTATCGTATGAACCGGCTTTATAATAGAAAGGGTTATAACTACGTGATACATCAAAAAAGGAATAACGGGAAGTATTAAACATTCCACGCAAAGAAAGCCCTTTAACCAGAAAATCCAAATCCTGATGCAACTCTACCTGTGCTAATACCAGCGTCTTGCTATAATCTTTATACCCTTTAACCATATCGGCATAGGGATTAATGTAATTAGCTCCATCGAAGTTACCGAACAAAATGTGATGTACGTGAGAGTTGGAAGCGTCCGGTTCAAAGTAGGCAGGGAAAAGAACCGGATTTGAACGCATCACCTTATTATATAATCCTGTTCCTCCGTCTACAGGGCCGGAATAATCGTCGAACGTACCATGTAAACGTACAACCATTTCTGTTGTAGGTGTAACATTAATGTTTACATTTGAACGAAGCAGATACTTCTTTAAATTAATATTGTTGTTAAAGTTGTTTCTTTTATCTACTTTTAAAATACCATTATCCTGATTAACCGAAGCGGCCACATAGTATCGGGCAATTTTTCCACCGCCACTGATATTCAGGTTTAAACGATGATTAGTCGCAAGATTCCTGAACATCATTTTTTTCCAGTCAGTAGCCGGATAGATATAAGGATTTAAACCTTTCCCCGTGTTATTGATTTTATCATTGGAATAAGGAAGTATGCCTAATGGATCGCGTGTTCTGACAGCTTCATTGTGCATTTTCATATAGGTAATCGGATCTGCTAATTCGACTTCACTGACAGGTTGTGAAAAAGAAGACTCGTACCGGAATGAGAACTTTGCTTTTCCTTCCTGTCCTTCTTTTGTAGTGATCAAAATAACTCCGTTTGCTCCTCGTGCTCCATACAGTGCTGTTGCATTTGCATCTTTCATGATGGAGAAACTGGAGATATCATCTGTATTTAACCTGGCTAAATCGTCGGAAGAGAACTCTACGCCATCAATAAGAATTAGTGGTCCTCTGGAATGCTCGTTAAATGTAGTCACACCTCTTACGAAGAAAGAAGCATTATCTTCTCCTGGCTCACCGCTGCGTTGATAAGAAATAATACCAGCCATTCTACCGGCAAGCGCCGTGGTCAGATTGCTACTGGGTACCTTCAATTCACTGGGTTTTACGGTAACAATGGAAGCTAATACGCTTTCTTTTTTCTGTTTAGCAAAAGCAACAACCGTTACTTCTTCCAACATATCCGTTTTTTCCTGAAGCGTTATTATGATTTCTGTTTTGTTTCCGACTTCTATAGTCTGGCTTTCCATCCCTAAATAGGAAATAATGAGTTTTTCGCGACTTTCAGCATCTATGGAGAATGTACCGTCAATATCTGTGGTAACCCCCCGTGTACTGCCTTCTACAGTGATCGCTGCCCCCGGCAGAGTTTCACCTAAAGAGTCCATTACTTTTCCGCGGATCGTTTTCCTCTGTTGTTGTGTAGGGGAAGAGGACAAAAGAGAAACAGGAGATTCTTTAGTTTCCTCCTCTTTGGTTATAATTATTTGCCGATCGTTGATAAGATATTTGTTCTGTGTGTTTTTTAGCAGGGTTTGAAGAATAGTTTCTATATTCTCATCTTTTACTTTTATGCTAATTTTCTTTTTAGTATCTAAAGCTCCATTATAGTAAAAGAATATATATTCACTATTCTTCTCGATTTCTTCTAAGACTTCCTGAACGGTCTTATTTTTTAAGTCTATAGAGAATAATGTTGTTTGCGAGTAACTGTTTACTGCACTACAGACATATATTCCTATGGCAATGAATACGGTGGTCAATTTCATAATTCGTAGAATTTTAGCATTTTTCCCCCGCGGAGAATAATTCCTAATTGTTTTTATCATACTTTTGTATTGATTTTAAGTTTAACTTACTGAACATAATAAATTTGAAATCATGCCGGGCAATAGGCCAATATTGTCCGGCTTTCTTTAAAAAAATAGGTTTACTTCATAGGCATCGTATTTTTAAAATGATACATCCTTTATTTTATCGCGCATAAACAAAATAACATCCGTTTTTCAATTCATAATTTACCGGGGCTGTGCTGGTCAGCCAGCTTAAAACAAGATCCAGGTCATCTTTTAAATCTAATTTTCCGGTACATAGTACGTTTTCAATATTCGGTTCGTAATATATTTCTTTTCCATAGTACCGACTCAGCCGGTCCAGTATGCATGGAAGAGTCTCGCTTCTACTTTTGTAATAGCCGTCTTTCCATGATGTATAGTCTGTTGCATCTACTTTCTTTATTTCTGTTTTGCCTTCTTTATAAAGGAACTGATCGTTGGGAGTCAGATATGTTTGTTCTTTATTGTCACTTTTAATTTTGACTTCCCCTTCTACCAGGACAACCGATTGTTGTTTATCTTCTTCATAAGCCATGACATTGAAAGATGTTCCCAATACCTGAATGTCCATTTTCTTTGTTTTAACAATGAAGGGGCAATCCTTATTTGGACTAACCTGTAGGAATACTTCTCCATCTACATAAATCTCTCGTTTCTTTGCATCAAATTTTTCGGGATAAATGACTCTGCTTCCGGCATTTACCCAGAGAGATGTGCCGTCAGAAAAGGTCAGTGTCGACCTTTTCCCTTTCGGAACAATTAATTGACTATAGAGAGGCTTTTCTGAGAAGGGTGCATCGGTTTGTGAAACAGTTGCTTCCTCTTTGATTATTTTTTCATTTACGGTCAACTTTCCGGTCTGTTCATACCGAATATCAGATTCTGTTTCGGTAATAAGGATAGGCTTTTTATCCGTAATAAGCAATTGGACTTCTTCGGTTGGAGTTTTGGGTTTTATTAATTCGGCAATTTCCATTATATGGCTGTCCGAAGTAATTTGTGCCATATAATAAAACATTCCGGTGGTCCCAATAAGCAAAACGAGGCAGGCTGCATAGAGAACCCTGTACAACCTCTTAATTTTTATCTTTAGTACTTTCTTATTTGTTTGCTCAATGCTTTTCCACAAAGAGTTTAAATCTTTCTTTGAAATGCGTGCATGCTCTACCTGAATAGATTTTAAGTATAACACAGCTAAATGATATTCTCTTTTATCGATCACTCCGTCTTCCACCTGCATTTTCCAGAACAGGTCTGTCTCTTCAGTAGGATGCTGAATAGTCTCTGTAAAAAAGGCATCGTGAAGTAAATCCTCCATTTTTAAATTGGTATAATCCTTCTTCATATATTATCTATTGCTTTTGCTTTTTTCTTATTAATACATCAAACTTTTTTTGTCCATTTACTTGAATCCTTTTTTATCAAAGCAAGGATAACAACAACAGTCAACATAAATAGGTAAAAGAATGAGCGAAATTAGTCCGCAACTTTTTTATAGAACGTTGAATGAGGTTATGAATCGATTGATAGTTCATTTTCATGATTTCTTCAATTTCCTGATAAGATAAATTCTCAATGTAACGATAATAGATCACCTCCTTCTGTCTGGGTGTTAATGAATCCAACATCTGTTCTATCTTTTCCCGGCAATATTTTTGTTCTTCAATGAGGATCATTTCCTGTTCTATCGTGTAGCTGGGAGAAAAAACGGGTTCTATCGTGTCGTTATTAAATAAATCCTTATCTTTTCGAAATACATTGAAAAGGCTGCTTTTCATGGCAATAAAGAGATATAGTTTTATATTATCGACGAAGGCAAGAGTCTCCCGGTTTTGGTATATCTTAACGAAAACATCATGCATGCAGTCCTTAACTAATTCCGTATCATCAGTAAAGCGCATACCATAAGAGTATACCTGAGATGCATACATTGTATATATCAATGCATATGCTTTTTCATCCCCTTCCAGAAAACGATTCCAAATAATTTCATCAGTGCTTTTTTTCATATTATCCATACAAATCCCAATATATAAATGTGTTTCAGAAAGAAACAACTTTCTCCAAAACTGTCTCTAAATATAGTATTTTTAATTTCTTTACTATAAACACATGAGAAATCGCTTTTTACTCATTTAAAGAAATTTTTTTCAAAGATTTGGACAAATCATGCTCAAAGTGAATCATTTTCCATTATTGTACCATCTTTTTATTTTGGGGGGAAGGTACTCTTTATGTTGATAGGGACAAAAACGCTGAAAGGTTGAAAAAACTTATTATCTTTGTCAACAGTATTTACAGAAAGCAAAACGATTATTTATGAATTTCAGCGAACAGTGTTACCGGATATTTGAACAGGCTACGAAAGCGTATCATGTTTCTGATGATGTGGATGCAACCATGCATAATCCGTATGAGGTAAAAAGTATAGAGTTTTATCTTTATTTGAAAAACTGGATTGATGCGGTACAGTGGCATCTGGAAGATATCATCCGTAATCCGGCAATCGATCCGGTGGAGGCAGTGGCTATCAAACGCCGTATAGACAAGTCTAATCAGGACCGTACCGACTTGGTGGAATTGATCGACAGTTTCTTTCTGGATAAATACAAAGATGTGAAAGTCTTGCCGGATGCGACGATCAATACGGAAAGTCCGGCATGGGCGGTCGACCGGTTATCTATTCTGACACTCAAAATCTATCACATGACTGAGGAGGCCAATCGTCCCGATGCCACTCCCGAGCATAAAGCGAAATGTGAAGAAAAGCTGAACGTGTTGCTGGAACAGAAGGTCGACTTGTCAACGGCTTTGGACCAGCTACTTTCTGATATTAAAGCCGGACGTAAGTATATGAAAGTGTATAAACAAATGAAAATGTACAATGACCCGGCATTAAACCCTGTGTTGTACGGGAAAAAATAAAACGGAATGAAATGGCAAAATACTTATTATGCGACTCTCTGCATGGGGTATTTTGCCTGGTTTCGATGATTTTCTCTGTCGCTAAAGCGAATTATACTGAATGGTCTTGATGGCAAATTGATGTTGTTTTTAGGAATAATATATCTTATTGTCTTATTTTAGGCAGTTGCTGTGACTGTGATGTTTGTCAGGATAATTGAAATAGGAGAGTCTAGTATACAATATTTAACATCGCGCCTGTTTATATGAATTTCCAATCACCGTTTTAAATAAATTGTCATCTCGTTTAAAACGAATTTTTTTTCATTTTAAATGAGATGAGGGTTTATTTAAGACGAAATATTTGTTAAATTCAGTCGGTGAAACTTTTTTGATGAGCCTTTTCCCCTTTAAAAACTATGCTGTACAGCAGATTTAGATTCCAGATGAAGCGAAAAGTTGTATTGGGTTTAAATATCTAATTCATATATTCATTTAGTCTTTTATATCATCATTTATGAATATTGACTATTGATAGATCAAAAAGTTGTATTTGTGCAGTGAAAGTCTGAATAAGGATATTTGCTATCTTCTCCTGGGTGAGATAAAAGGTGCTGTGTCTGGTCAGGACTACATACAGCTTATTGGTGATAGGGATAATTTGACATTTTGATAAATACGATAATATCCTGTCGTAACAATGATTGCCGTGACAATATGACAACGGCATGTAATGAATTCAGATAACTTATTCCGGAAATAATTTATATCTTTGTGAACAGTATTGATAGAAGTTACGAATCATGAAAATGTATTAATTCATTACATGGCAAAAATACTTGTTATAAGACTTTCTGCTATTGGCGATGTTGCTATGACGGTTCCAGTGATCTACTCTGCCGCCAAAGCAAACCCCCAACATACGTTTACTGTACTTACGCAGGCTTTCCTGATACCTGTTTTTATGAACCGTCCGGCAAATGTGGACGTGATCGGTATCAATACGAAGGCGGCAGAAAAGACATTGGGCGGATTGCTCCGGTTTGCTTCTGCGTTGGTCAAGTATGAGTATGATGTCGTATTGGATTTGCATAATGTGATCCGTACCATGATTATCCGAGGTATGTTCCGGATAAAAGGGAAAAAGGTTTATGTTGTTGATAAAGCAAGGAAGGAACGGAAACGGCTGACCGAGCGTAATCATAAGGAACTGAAACCCTTGCGTCCGGTGATAGAACGCTATGCCGATGTATTCCGTGCTGCTGGTCTGAACTATACGGAAACTTTCACATCCCTTTATGAATCGAAGCCGGCCGATCTGTCGGCTATGGAAGCCGTGGCCGGAACAAAGACCGGTAAATGGATCGGAATTGCCCCGTTTGCCAAGCATCGCGGAAAAATCTATCCGGTGGACGATATGGAACAGGTTGTCGCCCGCTTGTCGGAAAATGAAGATTATACGATCTTTCTGTTGGGAGGTCGTGGTTATGAAGAAGCTGTTTTGGAGCAATGGGCATTCCAGTATCCGCGTGTAAAAAGTGTTGTCGGCCGTTATTCGCTGGATAACGAACTTGCCTTGATCAGCCGGTTGGACGTATTGCTTTGCATGGACTCAGCCAATATGCATTTCGCTTCTCTGGTCGATACAAAAGTGATTTCGGTCTGGGGAGCAACGCATCCCTATGCCGGATTTTACGGTTATCATCAGGACCCGAAAAATGCCGTTCAACTCGATCTTCCTTGTCGTCCCTGTTCAGTCTTCGGCCAGAAGCCTTGTTTCCGGGGGGATTGGGCCTGTATGACACAGATTACGCCGGAGATGATTGTGGATAAGATAAATTCCACCTTGCAGAAATGAAAGTAGTAACGAATCCGGCATATCCTTTCCTGGCAGATTTTTTTTGTCATTTATCCGACTGTTTTGAAACGGAAGGGACCACGATATATGAGGGACGAAACGTGTTGAAGCGGTTTAATATCGAAGGATGTGAACTGGTGGTGAAGAGTTTCAAGGTCCCGTTTTTTGTCAATCGGGTTATTTATACGTTATTCCGGAAATCAAAGGCCAGGCGTTCGTATGAATATGCTTTCGAGATATTGAAGCGAGGGAGCAACACGCCGGAACCTCTTGGATACATAGAAGAATATAAACATGGCCTGTTGAGCCATAGCTATAGTGTTTCTGCGTATAGCGGAGCTTCCGATATCCGGGAATACATGAACGGACAGCTGAAGGATAAAACCTTGTTGACTGCATTAGGTGTTTTTATAGCCAGCCTGCATCAGGCTGGAATTTTTCATATAGATTTATCACCGGGAAATATCCTGTATTATAAGGAACAGGAAACTTTTCGTTTCACTCTGGTGGATATCAACCGGATGCAATTTAAGAAAATAACAGTACAGGATGCGATCAGGAACTTTTCACGGTTAGCCATTTCCCGTGAGGCATTGTCATGTGTCACCCGTGAATATGCACGGATTCGCGGGTTGGATGAGGAGTCTTTTGTACGGCAGACCAATCAATACAGTGATCGTGTTTATAAAAAGTACGCTTCCCATCTGGCATGTAAGGCCTGGAGGAAAGAGGGTGGAAATTGGTTTACCCAACCTTATTTCCAGTATGTAATGGCGAATCTGTTCAGTCATTGTCCTCTTTTCACGAAGGCTGTGCGAGATCGTTTCCATAAAAAACGTATCCGGATTTATACCTCTTGCATATTGCCGTTTGATTTCCGTAAAGTTTTTCCTGAAAGCTCTCAGGAGGATTGATCCTCTTTTTTTTGTGATTGGGAGGTCCAGCCTGTTATCTGTGAGCAGTGGCTGATATAATATGATTCTTCTTCCGACAGATTTTTAGAATCGTTATACCATGGCTTATGTTCAGCCTGATAGGGGTATGCCGTGCGGTATGCCTCAACCGACCGGCTTCTGCTCAGTCCGACATGCGGTCGGTAAAGGGCGAAAGTCGTATCGATGGGAGCCCGGAATAAACCGTTTTGGGCCGGACGGGCATAGTATTGTTTTTCCCAGTCAATTACTTTTTGCTTATGCTCGTACTGATCCGGCAGATTATCGATCCGTAATGAAAAACCGATTTTGCGGGCAAAAGGATGCGCTTTCAGTTCTTTCAGGAAATAATCGATGAAATCGTCCGGGCAATCAGCTATGGGGATGACATCCGAATCCGTATAGATATAAAAATCATTACAAAATTTTTTCTTCAACTCTGATTTCCACAAAGCCTTGAATCCGAGGTTCTCTTTTAGCCGGAATACGGTAAAGGGGCATGTCTGGTAATATTCCAGCAGAGGCGGGTAGGTTGAAGCGTTATCCAATATATAAATACGCGTATATCCTCTTGAAGTCAGACTGTCCGTCAATTGGATGAGTGTTGTCAACCGGTTGAAGTTATTGATGATAATAGGGATGTCCTTTCCACTTGATATGTGGGATGGTATTATCTTTCCTTTAAGGAAATAATAATAATTCGCGATGGCTGTAGTCAGTTTCTTTAGCATATAGAGTAATAATTTATTTAGATGCTCTGATTAATCCTCTGCGTAAATAAGGGGGCTGCATGTCATGATTATGTGTGTAGATCATGTAGCCTTTTGAAAAACTTGTTTTGAATCCGTTACCCTGCAATATGTCCGTTAATACAACTTCATCATCATGCCGGTGATAAGTACATAACGCAATTTGCATGGATTTATTTTCATTTATCAGACGTTTTGCTCCGTACAATAGATCTCGTTCTGCTCCTTCAACATCGGCTTTTATAAAATTCACAGAGGAGTCGTCAGAGAAAAACGAATCGAGAGTTATGCAGGTATCGGTATCTTTATTTCCGACAAATTTGTGAATAATGGATACTTTCTCTTTCCAGGGTTCAAATGTTTTTTCCAGAGCCTCTATCCAGTCGTTATCTGTTTCAAAAAGATAAACATGTTGTACTTTATCTATTACACTGAGCGAAAAGTTCCCTTCCGCAGCTCCGATATCTGATAGAATATCATTGTCTTTAACATTGAAATTTCCATCGGTATAACGGTGAGGAGAAGCTATGTCTTGTTCTGCTTGCAGGGCGTTGTAGGCACGCTGTATCCGCTTTACGGACCATTTACGTTTGAAATAAAGTCTTTTCTCTTCATGCAGGACGTATTTTAGCTGAGAGTCGTCATCTGTGAAAACCTGAATGTCTTTCGCTTTGTACTGTTCCGTAAATGATGAAAGAAATGTTGTTATAGGATGTGATCTTAAGTATCCGATTGCTTCTTTCTGCTCATTGGATAATGAATTTTGCGGAAGAGAATCGAAATAAGACAGGATGACTTTTCTGAATAATTTTCTGCGGAGGCCATGAGGTAAAATCCGATATTTGTAAAAAGAAGATAAAGCGAACATGATTGATCTGTTTTGATAGGTTTATTATATTTATTATTGGAATGAGATGAATTCTGTCTGCACATAATATCCGGACAAAGATAATGATTTTCTTTTGTATGGTAGGTTGGAAGGCGTGCATATTCTTACTGAATATTTTGCAACTAAGAATCCATTCTCTACCTTTGTGGGGTAAAAGAGAGAAGAGATAGGCATTCTTTTCATATTATAAACTATATATGTATGATTCCGAAAGTAATTCATTTGTGCTGGTTTAGTGATGATCCTTTTCCTGTTGAAATAAAAATCTGTTTAGCAAGTTGGAAACGAATATTGCCGGATTATACGGTAAGGCGCTGGACGTATGCTGATGCGATGGCTATTGGCTGCGATTTTATAGCGGAGGCATTGCATGCTAAGAAATGGGCTTTTGCGGCAGATGCTGTACGTTTTTATGCGATTTATAAAGAGGGAGGAATATACATGGATAGCGATATGCTTGTAGAGAAACGCTTCGACTCTTTTATACCTCAGCATGGTTTTGCAACGTTTAATGAGCTGTGGGGAACGCTTTTTTTACAGGCTGCTTTCCTGATTGGAGAACAGGGAAATGCTTATTGTAAGGAGGTTTTTGAATATTACAACCAACGTCATTTTCTATTGCCTGACGGATCTTTCGATATGTTGATCTCACCCAAGATTATGACGATGATTGCTGAGAAAAAAGGATATAAGCGGGAAGATGTCGAGCAGCGTTTGGGAGATGATATAATTATCTATCCAAGTTGCTACGTTTCTCCCTGCAAGACAATCAGATATCCTGAGGCTTTTGCCTGCCATCAGGTGTATGGCAGTTGGCGAAAACGTCGCTTCGGTAGAAAAATTGAGCGATTTTTAAAGCATATATGCCTTGTGGTTCGTTTTGCATTATTCAAACGGTAGAAAAAAATTGGATACGGAGAGTTTGAAAAGACTCTTATCGGCTTGGGATATCTAAAAATGAATAATCGGTTGCCAGAACTTTTTCATTTTCCGTTTATACCATGAATGGCATCCGAAAGGTAACTGTCCGCCGGTCAGCTTATAACAGTAAGCCGGATATTTATCGAAGGCGAATCGGATTGCTTCCATAGCTTCCGGATAAATGAACCCCGTTGCTTCTGTTGCCCAGAACACGTCTTCATTATAGAGGTGATGCCGGTCTTGCGCCAGGTAGAAATTGATATGGTCTGCCTGTTCGCGGGTTACCCGGTAGTGGCTGTCGGTTTTGCGTAATGATAATCCTCCGTTCCCGATTTTGTTGTAGAGGTCTTGTTTGGATGGCTCTCCTTTTTGCCGGTGATACATATGTGCCAGATGCATAATGGTGGAGATAATGGGAAAGCGATATACCGGTTTTTGCAGCCAGGGAGCGCCGATGTAATCATAGCCTTTGCTGCACCATTCCTTTAACTCATCCCGGAAAACAAAGGCATCCAGTTGGTAGATCAGTATATAAGTGCTGTCAAGGAACCGTTCGTAAAAAACGGAAGCAAGCATTAACCGGTTGTAACCACCGATCCCTTTAAAATAAGCATCATCGAATGACGTAAATGTCAATCTGGGAAATTCAGCCTGTAGTTCTGAAAGGTCCAAAGACTCGGGCTTTATTACAACCAGCGGATAAGCCTTTAAAATATCGTATGCCTGCATCAACGAACGTTTTTCCGTCGCAGTGAACGTATTTTTATAGATGGGTATGATTACTTTTACTAACTCCACAATTTACTACTATAACTTGTTATTGCGTCCAAAGATAACTAAAACTAAATAATTTGATCTAATCATGGTTGAGTGATTTCTGATCGAATGTAAGAAAAATCATTTCATAACAAATCTTTAACCAGACTAGAATACAGAACCATGACTTTACTACATATGGATGAACTATAGCCCTTCGGAAAAAGGGAGGTGTTAATTCCGTTGTAGAAATAGCGACGACGATAATGGTTAGTATAAGCAACCAATAGTTCAGTTTTTTATTTGAAGCAGGTGAGTTGACATACCAGATACCTACTCCGAGCATGGCCGTTACATAAGAACTAGCCTCGCTTCCGGAGCTGAACAAGACTGTGAAAAGCAGTACATTGGCTAGTAGCAGGAAGCGGAAAGAGAGACTTTTGTATTGCCTGATACGCAGATATGGAATAAAAAATAGAATGAGTCCGGGAACTATCAGCCATAAGTCGCTGTAATCAGGATTTCCGGATACTCTTCTGACTAATCCCAGTAAAGATACATTCTGTGAAATGGCGAACATATTATGTGAGTTTTTCTCAGTGATGGCTATAAACCAATCCTGATACTGGCTCATCGTATATTCCAATCCAAAGAAAGGAATCGGGAATATGAATAAAAGGATCGTCCAGAATAAACAAGATAGTAAGAATTTTATCTTGTGTTTTGAGAAAAAGAAGAAAGCCAGTCCGACAATTGAATATATTTTTACAAATGTACCGAGCAATATGACAAATGCTGCCCAAAAGTCTTTTTTCTTTTCGATAAAAGCAAAGGCCAACAGGATAAAGGCAGCGACAGATATATTGAATTGCTGGACTAACTGGGCTGTTATCAATTCGATATAAGCAGTCCAGCATATTATCGCTTTTTGATTTTTTGACAGGGGTAGTTGCTGTATGGCGTAAAATAGCAGGGCTGTATTGGCCATTACCCATAATACCATTCCCAACCACTGGGGGAGAATGGCAAAAGGTGAAATGATAAAACTGAATATGATTCCGTAAAGATTGACGTCGCCATATTCTTCAGGATAAGGACCGTATAATGTGAGTCCGTGTATCGCGTGATTGTAAACACCTTCAAATATCTTGTAATTGTTGAACTTTCCGATAATCAACTTGGCTATGACTGTAATTGCTGCTGTAACCAGCCATATTGCAAGAATAGTTTTGTTTTCTTTAAATTTAGGATTATGTAGAAAGGAGGTTACAAATTTGAGTTTACTGTTTATTTGAGGTCTGCTACTTACTATTCCCATTTTGTATTATGTTTTGTTGAAATGAAGAAAAGGTCATAAAAGTATAGTCCTTTTTTATAGAGAAGGATATCAAATCGTCCAATCGTTTTATCATACCTTCTCCCGAATGATTGGTTATGATAAATGGTAAATTCCATTTTTTCAGATTGGTAAATTCCCAGGGGTGAAAATAAGTAACAATGTAGCCATCGTGTTTCAACGTTCTCTGAAATAACCACCGATAGACTTTAGCCGGGAGGTTATGGTAGGCCAGCCAGAATAGAGGAAAACGGAAAACAGGAGAAACAGATGCAGGAAGTTGTAGGACATCATCTTTGTAAAACCACGTGCGGGGTTTATCCAGGTGGTTGTATCTTCCCGGAATACATGTCGGGTTTAATGAAGAATTATATGTATATCCTGCTTTTTTTATTTCTTTTTCATCGATCGGCATCATACGTGCCATACGGAATCCTTTTACGGATTGCCCGGTTTGTTGCTCGAGAAATTCGCGGGAGCGTTTCAAATCTTCCATCTCAAATGAAGAATGATAGTATCCGTGTGAGGCGATCTCATGACCGTCTTGTAGGATGTTCTCGATGATTTCGGGAGCGTGAGCAGCGAAATTGGCCGTGCAGAAGAAAGTGGCATGTACCTGGTGTCTTTTAAGGCAAGCCAATATCTTTTTGGTCCCTTCGATGGACACAGCCATTTGTTGTTCAAATGGCACTTCTATCCCATGTTCCAGGGGAACATCGAATTCTTCAATATCAAAACTGAGTAAGATCATTGCTGAGTAAAATTGAAAAAAAGTTTACCATTTCACGTTTTAGCACTTTGAATCCCATGTCGGAGACTGTCAGGCCATCCCTGATACGTGACTGTACGGCTTGTATGTTCATTTTTTTCCGTTGAGCCTTGTATATGAACTCAGTATCAAACAAGAAGCTATTAACTTTTGTTGATAAAAAAATCGTTTTGCCTGAGCGGTTGAATCCTTTGAGTCCGCCTTGAGTATCACGTATTTTTAAACGAAGGAAAACAGCGTTGCATAAATGGGACGATTCGGAAAGAAATCTCCGGAAAGGCGGTAAATTTTTTTGGTAATTCCTGTCCCTTATGGCAACAACGATATCTGCTCCGTTGAGTAATGTGTTGATTACCTGTCTGAAAGAACTATCTGTGTAGGGGAAGTCATAGTCGGTATATATGATATATTCCGATTGACATTGCCGCACGGCTTCACGCAGAGCATATCCTTTTCCTCTGTTGGGACGATAGTCAATTACTTGGACTCCGGGGATTCCGTTTTTTAATGCGGCAACTACTTCCGGTTCGTATCCGCGTTTAGAACCGTCACTGACAATAAGCAAGTGAAAATTTACAGGATTAAACAAGGATTGTATCTCTTTGAATTTCCTGATAACCTTTTGCTCCCAGCCGGAAGGTGGGTTATAGCAAGGTAAAATAAGATCAATATCTGCTCTGCAATTCATCTTCTATTTCTTTAATCAACTCTATAGGTAAACAGATGCTCTACGTAAATATCTGATGCAAAGATATGATATTAAATTACTTGTATTGATGTTTAAACTAATTTGTACGGATATTGACAGACGTTTACAGTGTTGGTGTATAAATAAATATACAGAAATAAGTTGTATCTTTGCCTATCATTTCAGAACGGAAAAGAAGAATAAAATAAATGGAAAATATAAAGGTTGCAATTATTGGCCTGGGATATGTCGGGTTACCGTTAGCGCATTTGTTCGCAACCAGATATCCGGTTGTTGGTTTCGACATTAAGCAGGACCGGGTTGAGGCCTTAAAGAAAGGGCAGGATATAACGATGGAAGTCTCTGACAGAAAACTGAAATCTGTTTTATTGTCTCACTTGCCGGAATTTGATGAAACAGGACTCTATTTTACATCTGCTCCTTCTGATCTTCAGTCATGTAATTATTTTATAGTAGCTGTGCCTACTCCTGTAGATAGTCATCATAGTCCGGATTTGACACCTTTATATAAGGCCAGTGAAACAGTTGGGCGTGTATTATCAAAAGGTGATATTGTTATCTATGAATCAACTGTTTGTCCGGGTATTACAGAAGAGGAATGTGTTCCGATTCTTGCAAAGACTTCAGGATTGGTATATAATGAAGACTTTTTTGCCGGCTATTCTCCTGAGCGTATCAATCCGGGGGATAAGGAACATACGGTAGAGAAAATTATGAAAGTAACCTCCGGCTCCACACCGGATGCGGCGGAGAAGGTAGATGCACTATACCGTTCTGTAATTACTGCCGGAACATTTCCGGTATCCAGTATCCGCGTGGCGGAAGCATCTAAAGTGATTGAAAATACGCAGCGGGATATTAATATTGCTTTTGTAAACGAGTTATCTAAAATTTTTCATCTGTTGGATATAGATACAAACGAAGTGTTGGCTGCTGCCGGAACGAAATGGAACTTTCTGCCGTTCAGACCGGGGCTGGTTGGAGGTCACTGCATTGGTGTCGACCCTTATTACCTGATCCGGAAAGCGCAGGATTACGGATATCATCCCGGTCTGATCCTGTATGGGCGTCGTATCAATGATACGATGGGCGAATACATAGCTAACCGTGTGGTAAAATGTATGATTAAAAAGGATGTACCGGTTAAGAATGCGGAAGTGCTGGTGTTGGGTTTTACATTCAAGGAAAATTGTCCGGATGTGAGGAATACAAAAGTAGGGGATGTTGTCCGTGTATTGAAAGATTACGGCATCAATGTCTCCGTGTATGATCCTTGGGCTCGTGCGGAAGAAGTCCGGGATGAATACGGAATAGAGTTGACCGGCTCTTTATCCAAAGGCAGGAAGTATGATGTGATTGTACTGGCTGTGGCTCATAAAGAATTTCTGGAACTAGACATCCCGTCGCTTGTCAGTGAAAATCACGTAGTATATGATGTAAAAGGTTGTCTGAATCCGGAATGGGTGGACGATCGGCTGTAAATTAAATCCACAACATATAGAATGAAAACAAACATACTTTTTTCCTTCCTTGTTTTTTGCTGTAGCTTTTTTACAATCTTTCCTGCCAATGCAGATTGGAGGGATAAAATACCCTTGTTAAAGTATTCTCCCCGTTATTTTGGAGCGAATGCCTTCCCTTTTCCGGAATTGATGGGCGGGAAGTTATCTCCGCGCTGGGAGGTCGAATTAAGAGGTGAATATCATAAAATGACGGGGGATAAGACGAAAGATGTTTTTGCCCGTTTGTATATCCCTATAGCTAAGGGACGTGCCGGTGTATCACTTTACGGGGTGATTCAGGAATGGTACGAAACATCACCGGAAGTGCGTGACGAGCGTAATGCTGTTGAAGTGAAATCTCCGATCCCTTGTCATGGGGATTTTATATTGAGTTGCCATTATCAGGTGCTGAAAAGTGAGAAATGGGTGGATATCGTGGTAAATGCAACTCTGAGAACAGCCAGTGGGGGACGTTTGTGTGATGCCCGTTATACAGATGCGGCAGCTTATTGGTTCGATTGTAATATCGGACGGACGTTGTGGCAGAATCCGGAAAAAAATGCGTCTGTCCGTTTACAGGGAATGGCCGGTTTTTACTGTTGGATGACGAACGATCTGATACATCGGCAGAATGATGCTTTGACATATGCGATAGGGGCACAGGCTACTTATCGTGGTTTTACATTGAATTGTGACTATACAGGCATAAAGGGGTACAGAGGAGACGGGGACAAACCGATGATTGTCCGCTCAAAACTCAATTATGAGATAAAAAAGAACATTATCTCTTTCGGTTATAAACACGGTATACAAGATTATCTTTACGATAGTTTTTCGTTGGCCTATATCCGCTGTTTCTGAAAACGATCTTGAAGGAGGATTTTTCTGTTATTTCCGTCCGAAATCAGCCGGAATTTCCCCCCATACCGAAGTCTCCCATTTCAGGATCGTTGTAGAATAGGTGTTTGTGTTCAGCCATTTCTCGGCACGTTCGATCAGATCGAAGATCTGTTCATTGACAGGTTCACGTTCCAGCAGAGTCTTGCATTTCTTCTTTTTGACCCAGCTGATAGCGTTACGGCTATCCGAATAAATAGGCAGGTTGCTTCCTTTCTGCTTTAACAGTGCCAGGCCATGAACGAGTGCCAGAAACTCGCCGACGTTGTTTGTCCCTTTTTTCAAAGGCCCGATATGGAAAATCTCTTGTCCGGTGGCTGTGTAAACACCCCGGTATTCCATATCCCCCGGATTACCGCTACAGGCGGCGTCTACTGCCAGGCTTTCGTTGATCGGTTTTCCGACAGGTACTTTCGGTGCCAGATTGGCGGCAGCTTTGGCTGACGAAGCAGTTTTCAGGTAATGCGTATATCCTTTCTCAAAGGCTTCAACGGCCTCTTCGCGGGTTTCGAACGATTTGTATTTCGCTCCTTCTTGTCCTTCCACCTGCATTTTACACTCTGCCCAGTTGTCGTAAACACCTGGGTTAAGTCCTTTCCACACGACATAATATTTGTTCTTCGCCATCTTCTGTATTCTTCGGATATGATTTGCAAAGGTAATATTTTGTTACTTTTCTATTGAAAGAAAAGTAATGAAGAAAAAAAACTTTACATTTGCGGTAAACAATCATATACGAGATGAAGCGTATTTTTTTGATAGGTTATATGGGAGCCGGAAAGACGACGGTCGGCAAAGACCTGGCCAAACGAATGGGGCTTTCTTTTATTGACCTGGACTGTTACATAGAAGCCCGCTACCATAGAACGGTCGGGCAGATATTTGCTG
This sequence comes from Parabacteroides caecihominis, assembly GCF_023656785.1. Taxonomy (NCBI): domain Bacteria; kingdom Pseudomonadati; phylum Bacteroidota; class Bacteroidia; order Bacteroidales; family Tannerellaceae; genus Parabacteroides; species Parabacteroides caecihominis. The sequence goes on along the minus strand of NZ_JAMOKS010000002.1, from coordinate 207,177 downwards.
AAAAAGGGGAGGAGGCTTTTCGCGATATTGAACGGCGGATGCTTCACGAAGTGGCCATGTTTGAAGATGTACTGATCTCCACTGGTGGCGGTGCTCCCTGCTTTTTTGACAATATGGAGTTTATGAACGAAACAGGCTTAACCGTTTATCTGAAGGTGTCGGTGGAAGAGTTGGCTAAACGTCTTGAAATCTGTAAATCGACTCGCCCCGTACTGAAAGGACGCTCCGGTGATGAGTTGGTTGCATTTATTGCCGAAAGCCTGGAGAAAAGAACTCCCCATTATATGAAAGCTTCAATCGTGTTTGATGCCGAAGTGATGTTGACGGAAACGGATGTGCATGAGATTTCGGAAGCATTGGAAAAAATAGTATAATATATAATGTAAGGCAGTTAGGAATTGCCGGCCGTGGAATCGTATTATGGAAGCAACAGGAGACAAACAGCTTCAAGGTTCATATATTACCCAGGAACTGTTGAAGGAATTGAATAAGGTAGGTAATCGTTTACTGATTGGTATCCCTTGTGAACGGAAAGAGGGGGAAAAGCGGCTTGCGCTTACTCCTGAAGCTGTTGACATGCTGACCGATCGCGGACATCGCGTATTGGTAGAGTCGGGTGCCGGGTTGGGGATCAATTACTCCGATAATCACTATTCCGAGGCTGGTGCCGAGATTGTTGCTACTCCGGCCGAAGTTTTCCAGGCTGATATCATTCTGAAGATACTTCCTCCTTTACCCCAGGAAATCCTGTTGATGAAACCTCGTTCTACTGTCTTTTCCATGGTGCAACTCAATCTGTTTGCTCAGGACGCTTTTGAACTGATGATGGCCAAACGCATTACGGCAATCGCTTATGAACTGATGTCGGACGATCAGAAAAGGTGTCCTATCCTGAATGTTATTTCAGAGATAGAAGGGACAGCTTCTATTACCATTGCTTCCGAATTGCTGAGTAATACCCAGGGAGGAAAAGGTATTTTGCTGGGAGGAATCCCTGGAGTGTCGCCGACTGAGATTGTGATCGTCGGTGCCGGAAATGCAGGAACCGTGGCTGCCCGTGCTGCTTTGGCGCTAGGTGCATCCGTTAAGGTTTTCGATGATGATATCAACAAGCTGCGCACGATTCAGCAAGTATTGGGGCAAGGTTTGTTTACTTCGACTTTTCATCCGAATGTGTTGCATAATGCTTTCCGTACGGCGGATGTAGTGATTGGAGCTATGCGGTATATCAATACACGTTACCGTTATGTGATTGCGGAAGAACTGGTCAGGACTATGAAACGGGGTTCTCTGGTGATTGATTTGCGTATCAGTCAGGGTGGTTGTTTCGAGACAACCTGCTGCCTGGCTAAATCCGATCCGACCGTTTTTGAGCAATACGGTGTATTACATTATTGTATACCTAATATAAGTAATCGGGTGGCACGTACCACTTCGATGGCTTTCAGTAATATATTTGTACCCATCTTTCTTGCTTTGGGAGATGCCGGGACAGTCCAGAATATGATAAAGTCGGATGATGGCTTTCGTTCAGGTGTTTACATGTATTGTGGGAAACCTGTAAACAATTACGTGTCTAATCATTTTAATTTATCATCAAATAACCTGGATCTATATCTTTCTGCTTTTTAAGCCTCAAAAGTTTTGAACTAGCCAAGTTTATTCTTTACTTTGCGGAAATCTAACTACAAACAAGCGATTAAGCTAATATAAATAATTATGGCAGAACAAACAAAAGTAACAACGTTGGAGAAGGTTGTGATCCGTTTTTCGGGTGACTCCGGAGACGGTATGCAGTTAACCGGAACGATCTTTTCTAATCTGTCGGCTATTTTTGGAAATGAGATTTCTACATTTCCCGACTATCCGGCGGAAGTACGTGCTCCTCAGGGAACACTGAGTGGTGTATCAGGATTCCAGGTGCATCTGGGGTCACGTAAAATTTTTACTCCTGGTGATAAGGCGGACGTTTTAGTCGCTATGAATCCCGCCGCTCTGAAAGTGAATGTGAAGAATATCAAGCCAAATGCAATTGTTATTATCGATACCGATTCATTCAAGAAGAGTGATCTGGATAAGGCTTTGTACACAACGGACGATCCGTTCAAAGAACTGGGGCTGAACAGTGTGCAGGTTGTCGCTGCCCCGATCTCTACGATGGTGAAAGACGGTTTGGCAGAGTTTGGCCTGGATAACAAGTCTGCGCTCCGTTCAAAGAATATGTTTGCCCTGGGCCTTGTTTGCTGGTTGTTTGACCGTCCTCTGGAAGAAGCCATGAACATGCTCCAGAATAAATTCGCCAAGAAGCCGGTGATCGCACAGGCTAATATCAAGGCGTTGACAGACGGTTATAACTATGGTCACAATATCCATGCGTCAGTTTCTACTTATCGTATTGAAAGTAAGAAAGCTGAACCGGGATTCTATACGGATGTGAATGGGAATAAGGCTACTTCCTACGGTCTGATTGCTGCTGCCGAAAAAGCCGGCCTGCAACTTTTCTTGGGTAGTTATCCTATTACTCCGGCGACTGATATTTTGCATGAATTATCTAAACGGAAAGATTTGGGCGTAATTACCGTTCAGGCCGAAGATGAAATTGCCGGTATTTGTACGGCTATCGGTGGTAGTTTTGCCGGTTGTCTGGCTGCTACATCGACTTCCGGTCCGGGTTTGGCGTTGAAGAGTGAAGCGATCGGTCTGGCTGTAATAGCAGAATTGCCGCTGGTTATCATCGACGTACAGCGTGGAGGTCCATCAACAGGTATGCCGACAAAGAGTGAGCAGACCGACTTGATGCAGGCGCTTTACGGACGTAACGGTGAAAGTCCGTTAGTAGTGATTGCCGCTTCTACTCCGACAGACTGTTTCGATGCTGCTTACTGGGCTGGTAAGCTGGCTGTAGAACATATGACTCCGGTTATCCTGATGACGGATGCTTTCATTGCAAACGGTTCGTCTGCTTGGAAATTACCTGACCTGGACAACTATCCGGAAATCAAACCGAACTACGTGTCCAACTATCAGGGAGAAAAGCCCTGGAAGGCATATCGTCGTGATAAAGATACACAGGTTCGTTACTGGGCTATCCCGGGTATGGAAGGATTTGCACACCGTTTGGGAGGTCTGGAGAAAGATTACGATACAAGTGCTATCTCGACCGATCCTATCAACCATCAGAAGATGGTAACCACCCGTCAGGCAAAAATCGACAAAATTGCAGATTTTATCCCGGAACTGGAAGTGCTCGGAGATCCCGATGCCGACCTGCTGCTGGTAGGCTGGGGCGGTACATACGGTCATCTGTATGAAGCAATGGAAACAATGCATGAACAAGGCAAGAAAGTAGCTTTGGCCCACTTCAAATTTATCAGTCCGCTTCCGAAAAATACGGCAGAGGTACTTTCCAAATATAAGAAAGTGGTTGTTGCCGAACAGAATAACGGACAGTTTGCCAACTACCTGCGTGGTAAAGTTCCCGGATTCAATCCGTACAGATTCAACCGGGTGAAAGGACAGCCTTTCGTTGTTGCGAGATTAGTTGAGGAATTCACTAAAATATTGGAGGCTTAAAAAATGACAGATATAAAATTCGAACCGAAAGATTATAAAAGCGACCAGTATGTACGTTGGTGTCCGGGTTGTGGAGACCATGCCGTATTGAACTGCTTACATAAAGCGATGGCGGAAGTAGGAGTGGCTCCTCATAATATGGCCGTTATCTCGGGTATCGGGTGTTCTTCCCGCTTACCTTATTATATGAATACATACGGTTTCCATACCATCCACGGACGTGGTGCTGCAATAGCAACAGGTGTGAAGACTGCCCGTCCCGACCTGAGTGTCTGGCTGATCACTGGTGACGGCGACTGTCTGGCTATCGGTGGTAACCATTTTATCCACGCCGTACGTCGTAATGTCGACCTGAACATAGTTCTTTTCAACAATAAAATTTATGGTCTGACCAAAGGACAATACTCCCCGACTTCCGAACGTGGCTTCGTTTCCAAGAGTTCTCCTTACGGAACAGTGGAAGATCCGTTTATCCCGGCTGAACTGGCTTTGGGGGCACGTGGAAACTTCTTTGCCCGGGTGATCGATGTGGACCTGAAGAATACAACTGAAGTATTAACTGCTTCTGCACGTCATAAAGGTGCTTCTGTCACGGAAGTGCTGGTAAACTGTGTAATTTTCAATGACGGCATTCATAAGAGTATCGTTGATAAGGAATATCGTGCAGACCGTACCATCTTCCTTCGCCACGGCGAAAAGATGATCTTCGGAAAAGAAGGTAACAAAGGTCTTGTGTTGGATGGCCTTAAACTGAAAGCCGTTACGATCGGTGAAGATGGCTACACAATGGATGATGTGCTGGTTCATGATGCCCATGAAAAAGATACGACACTTCACATGATGCTGGCTATGATGAAAGATGATATGCCTATTGCCCTGGGTGTTATCCGCGATGTGGATGCTCCGGTATACGATGAAGCCGTTCATCAACAGATTGAAGAGGTACAGGCAAAGAATCCTACCCGTAAACTGAAAGACTTCTTAATGAAGGGTGAAGTTTGGGAGGTGAAATAAACAAAATAAGGAGGTAGACTCTTTTTGATTACGGCTGTTATAAAAGTCTGAGTAGCATATAGAAAATTTGATATGCTATGAAAGGGCTTTTATAGCAGCCTTTTTTTATAGTTATGGTCGAAACTGTCTTTATGTTTTAATTTATAGAAAGAAGAATCTAATATGATTTTTTGAGATAAGCCATTAATAATCATCTCTTTTTTACTTAACTACTCTGTGTTTTCATTAGATGTGAGAATGAATTGAATAGAATACTTTTGGAGATACTTAAATTTTTATCGGGTTTTATTATTTTTATTTTTGTCATTAAAGCATTGAATATTAATACCTGTGTAATTTGCCTAGAATATAACCATAGTCCTATGAGAACTCTGTTACTATTTAATAAGATTCTCCCTGCAAATATATTATTATTTTTCATAATACAACCATAATTATTAAAATATTTTCATTACAAAGATGGTTTTGTGTCAATAATTGATGTAATGATTCTTTTAATTGTAAAATATTAGTTTTGTATTGTGTTTTAATAAATGAAAATTGTATCTTGTTAGTCTTTCTTTCCTTTATGGGTCACTGGTAGAAAGTAGATGTTTGATTTTCTTCATTTCAGACAAATTTAGCCTTGTATATGCCGTTAAAGTATGAATTTAGGTATTAGCAGAGTTCTCATAGAACTTTGTTCAAACCTAAAAAACACTTTTTACCTTTTAAAAGTAGCACTTTATGAAAAGAATCTGTTTATTGTTTTTGCTTTTACTGTGTACAGTGGGAGCAATGGCCCAGAAAAGGTCAATCACAGGTATAGTTGTTGATATGACGGGCGAACCGATTATTGGTGCCAGTATAGTAGAAATGGGCACAACGAATGGTACTGTTACCGACATTGATGGAAAGTTCTCTCTTTCTGTAGCTTCCAATGGAAAAATCCAAATTACTTATGTCGGGTATAAGTCGGAAACACTGACAATTAAAAATCAGACTGTTTTACAGATTAAACTGGAAGAAGATTCAGAAATGTTGAGTGAAGTTGTGATTACAGGTTATGGAGGAACTCAGCTCCGCTCAAAATTAACAAACTCAATTTCAAAAGTAAAAGAAGATCATTTGGCTGTTGGTCTTTTTTCAAATCCAGCACAAGCTCTTTCCGGATCTGTAGCTGGGTTGAAAGTTACACAATCAACCGGAAATCCGGCAGCTTCTCCTGTGATTGTACTTCGCGGAGGAACAAATCTTGATGGAACGGGTTCTCCTCTGATTCTTGTTGACGGACAGCAGCGTGATGATCTTAGCGATATCAATCCAGCTGACATTGAATCAATGGAAGTTTTAAAAGACGCTGGAGCAACAGCATTGTACGGGGCCCGTGCTAATAATGGGGTTATTCTTGTAACGACAAAACGAGGAAAAGTCGGACATACATCTATTAATGTAAAAGCTCAGGTTGGTTTGAACTATATGAGAAACCCTTATGACTTCATGGACGGAGGAGATTATCTTTATTGGATGAGAAAATCATACCAGAATGCAGGTCAGGTGTTTAAATCTGTGTCTGGTAAATGGGTCGGTTGGAATGATATGAGTACCCTGACCGGTAATCAACCTTACGGAACCGGTAATGTCTATTGGGCTGATGCTGCCAAGACAATTCCGGCAGATGGAAATTCTAACTCAAGCGCAGTATGGAGTACAATGAAATATTCGGATGATCTTGCTTTTCTGTTAAAACAAGGCTGGAAAACAATGACTGATCCAGTATATGGCGATGAACTTATTTATAGAGACTGGGATATGGCTGCAAACAATTTGAATCATCCGGCTATTTCTCAAGATTATAATGTAAATATTTCAGGAGGAAATGATAAAGGGAATTATTATGCAAGTGTCGGTTATAATCGCACGGAAGGTATTCCACTGGATAATTTTTATCAGCGTGTGAATGCAACGTTAAATGCTGATTATAAAATTCGTGATTGGCTTACATCTTCTACCAGCGTTTCATTTTCGGACTCTAAATGGAATGGCTTACCAAATGGCCTTGAACGAAAAGAGGACTTAACGGAATATGATGAAACTGAACATAACTTTTTTGTTCGTATGTTGAGTGCTCCTCCAACATTACGAGGATACAATGCGAATGGAGATTTACTTCTTGGACGCGATTATAAAGATGGTAATCAGGGCATAAATTCCAGTAAGTTTGGCCGGGATTATACGGCAAATAAGTTTAATTTCGGTGAGACTTTAAATTTCCAGATATTGAAAGACCTTTCTCTAAAAGTTGGAGCAATGTGGATGTATGATGAGAAACTAAAAGAAAAGTATGATCAAGACTTTTTGCAATCTCCGGGGAATATCAATAAAACGAGAAAGGCGTCAGGATATTTTAACCGCGTGTTTAAACAAACTTACAATGCGGTGGCTAATTATAATCTGAATATTGGACAGACACATAGTCTGAATGCTTTGGTAGGTTTCGAATATTATAATGAAGCCAAGAAAGGATTTAGTGCGGAAGGCTCGGGGGCCCCGACAGATGGTTTGAAGGATCTGGGTCTGACTGCTTCCGGGGCTAATCAACGAAGTATTGATTCCTGGCATGAAAAGAAAGCCATACTTTCTTATTTTGGGCGTGTGAACTATGACTATTTAGGTAAATATCTTTTATCTGCAACGTTACGGCATGATGGGTATTCCGTATTATTAGGGGATAACCGCTGGGGAACTTTCCCGGGAGTGTCTGTCGGTTGGATTTTTGGTAGGGAGAAATTTATGGAAAACCTTCAGACTATAATATCTTTTGCCAAATTACGTGCCAGTTATGGTTTGAACGGTAATGTTTCGAAGATTGGAGCTTATGAGTTACAAGGTGATTATTCAACCGTGTCATACGGAGGTTTATCTGGTTTCCAGATCGGGAATTTGCCTAATCCTTCTTTGAGGTGGGAAAAATCGCATACATTGGAAGCTGGTCTTGATTTTGGATTCCTAGAAAATAAAATCAATGCAAACTTTACATTCTATAACCGTCGTACACAGGATAAATATGCAAATATTCCTCTTCCAGGTTCTTCTGGTTTTGATTCATTCAAAACTAATAATGGTGAAATACAAAACCGTGGGCTTGAAATAGAATTATCATTCAAAGTGATAAATAATAATGATATAAAATGGAACATTGGTGTCAATGCTGCCTATAACAAAAATAAAATTCTTAAATTACCGGATAACGGACTTGAACGTAATAGGCAGAATGCTTTCCAGGTGTATGATCCTAAAACAAAAGAACTTATATGGGTAGGTGGCTATCAGGAAGGACAGGAACCCGGTGCTTTGTATGCTTTCCAATATGAAGGTGTATATAAAAGCTATGATGAAATACCTGGAAATCTGAAAGATATCGCTTACAAGAGCAGTGGTTTGACATTGTATGGTCCTGATGCATGGGCAGCACTTCCTGAATCGCAAAAAGTTGGAAGTAACGGAAAACCATTGGCATTACCAATTCAACCGGGAGATGCTAAGTTTAAAGATGTTAATGGTGATGGTGTGATTGATGACTATGATATGGTGAAAGTCGGAAACACCATTCCACATTGGACCGGAGGTATTAATACAGACTTTACTTGGAAAGATTTTTCTTTGTATGTTCGTATGGACTATGCATTGGATTATAAATTACATGACTTCTCATCTTCCTGGATAATGGGTAACTTGCAGGGCACATTTAATACGTTGGAAAAGACAAAAGATTCTTGGACTCCGGAGAATCCGAATGCAAAATATCCGATCTATGTTTGGGCAGACCAATTGGGAAAAGGTAATTATCAGCGTCGTTCTACCATGTTTACGCATGAAGGTAGTTATCTGGCATTCCGTGAAGTTGCTTTTACATATACAATGCCTAAGAAGTTGATCTCCAAATGGAACATTGAAAGACTTGCATTTACTGTAACCGGGCAGAATTTGGGATATCTGACTGCTGCAAAAGATTTGTTTTCTCCGGAACCGACCGAGATCCTGAATGAGGATGATTTGCATTTGGGTGGTTATCCGTTGCCGCGTTCAGTGATATTCGGTATCAATCTTACATTCTAAACATTTAAATTTATAACATTATGAAATACTTGAAATATATTTTTGTCTCATACCTGATGACGGGTTTGTTACTATCCTGTGATGTGTTGGATTATGAACCGGAAGATTATTTCGGAAGTTCAAATTTCTGGGATAATGAAGCACAGGTAGATGGATTCATGATTGGAATTCATAAGAATTTGCGTGATATTAACGAGTATATATATTTATTAGGTGAAGCACGTGGAGGAACTTTGAGGACCGGTTCCGGTACACAAGGAGTAAGTTATGATTATAGTTCTCCGATAAAAGACAATAACTTCACATACTATAATACAGGAGTAAGTAACTGGGCGAAGTTCTATCCCAAAATTCTAAATGTAAATGAGTTTATATATGAGGTGGAAAATAACTGTGAATTTTTGGATACCGGAACAAGAAATTATTATCTGGGACAAGCTTATGGTGTCCGTGCTTATCTTTATTTCCATTTATATCGTACATTTGGTGGTGTTCCGCTGATAAAGGCGCCGAAAGTCATGAACGGTGTTACTAATGCGGAAGATTTGTATGAAGGTCAGGCAACAGCTAAACAAACACTTGATTTCATTAAAGAGGATATCTCCAAGTCAGAAACAGCTTTCGGGGATAATGAAACTGTAAATTTGAATAAAGGCATGTGGTCCAAAGCTGCAACCATCGTATTGAAAGGGGAAGTATATTTATGGTCTGCAAAGGTTACAACAGATGACCAGTCTCCTGCAAGCGGTGATATTACAACTGCAAGGAATGCTCTTTCCCGTTTGGTTGGTAAATACAGATTATTGGATGATTATAAGGATGTGTTCGCTTATGAAAATAAAGGGAATGATGAAGTGATTATGGCTTTGAGATTTATGGATGGAGAAGCGTCAAACTGGATTTACAATTTTACTTATACTGATGCTGATTTTCTGAATAAATTTTATGGTGTAAATGGACAGTTGATAACTGCGGATACTTTAAAATTGAACAATCAAGGGAAACAACGTCATGAATGGAAAGAAGGATTCTTCAGATCATATGATGATATGGATATGAGAAAACGAGAAATATTCCTTGATTATTATGATGAAAACGGGAACTATTCTGGGACCGTTCTACGCAAATGTCTTGGCACAATTAATGCGGCTACAAGCAAACGTGTTTTTAGTGATGATTATGTTGTATACCGGTATGCGGATGTTTTATTGATGATGGCCGAAATAGCCAATATGGAAGGTGGTGATGTCGCTTCTTTTCTGAATCAGGTACGTAAACGTGCTTATGGTGATAATTATGATGAAAGTGTACACGGATATACAAATGGAACCTTTGAAAAAAATGAATTGGCTATTTTGCATGAGCGGGATAAGGAATTTGTTTGGGAAGGTAAGCGTTGGTATGATATTCGCCGTATGTGGGATGCTGGTTATAAACCTCTGGTATTTTCTTCTGAAGCTAACTATGATACGTCGGAACCGGTTATAAAAGAAAGTGAATCTTATAAACTTTTATGGCCGATAGATGTAGAAACATTGAACAAAGATCCGAAGTTGAAGAATAATCCAGGTTATACGAAATAGCATAGCTTGATTTTCCAAAGAAGAGGTTATTTATGAAATGAAGGTAACCTCTTTCTTTATAAATTTGTAGAACCATTAAATAACTATATCATGAAAATTCTTAAAAATGTATTGCTTTTTACCCTTTTTGTTTTTTCTTCGTGTTGTATTGTAGCGCAAGAAACAACCTTTGTACCTTCTGAACATGGTCTTATTAAATCGGAAAGGGAGGACGGGCGCTTTATCAGTTCAAGAAAGATTGTTCATGCCATGCTTAAAAATACTCATCCTAAGTACGCGTTTAATCCGGATGTGAATCTGTCCGAGTTTAAAAAGTGGCAGGCAGGTTTGAGACAGGCAATGAAAGAGATTATGTGTCATCCGGATGTAAAAGGACAGCCAACTCCTAAGTTATTGAAAAGTGAACCTAGAGATGGATATACAATTGAGAAATGGGAATTTTATCCTCTTCCGGAATGCGTTTCAACCTTTCTTGTCTTGATTCCTGATAATCTCAAAAAGATTACACCGGCGGTAATGTGTATTCCGGGATCGGGTGGAACCAAAGAACGTTTAGCCGGAGAACTGCCTTTAGAACCTAAATTCGACGAAAACTATCACAATGATAAAGCTGCTATGGCCCTTCGCTATGTGGAGATGGGCATTATTGCCGTTGTTGTAGATAATGCGGCTGCTGGTGAGGCTTCTGATTTGGAGAAATATACGATTGGAACGAGTTTCCATTATGATGGAGCCGCCCGTTATTTACTTGAGCTTGGATGGAGTTATCTGGGATATACCTCTTTTCTGGATATGCAAGTTATAAATTGGATGAAGCAGGATAAACGTATTGATAAAGACCGTCTGGTGGTTAGTGGATTTTCTTTGGGAACCGAACCTTTAATGGTTCTGGCGACCATAGATCCATCCATTTTTGCTTTTGTGTATAATGATTTTTTGTGTAATACCTTAGAACGTGCAATCGTGATGACTGAACCGGATAAAAATGGTATCCGTCCTTTTCCGAATACGATCCGTCATCTGATTCCTAACTTCTGGAATAATTTTAATTTTCCTGATATTGTTGCTGCTATAGCACCTCGTCCTTTGATCTTAACCGAAGGTGGTCTTGACCGTGATTTGAATTTAGTTCTTAAGGCTTATGAGATAACAGGGCATCCGGAGAATCTGGAAATACATCATTATCCTAAATTCTCTGATCCTAAATCGCGTATTGACCTGGAAACACTTCCTGAAGGAATTAATCGGGACCAATATTATGATTTAGTGAATGTAGACCGTACCAGCCATTATTTTAAAGCTATTACAGTAATTCCCTGGCTAAAGACTCTTTTACAACGTGATTCTAAATAAAGTTTATGAAGAGAGTTCTACTAGGTGTACTTGCTTTGTTATTTGTTGTTATAGGAGAAGGATATGCAACAGATATAACTGTTCGATTTTATGATGCGGAATTACCATTGTTAGTGAACAAACCGGAGAATATTGTCTGTGAAATAGTTATAGATAGCAAATCCGGTGGCGAAATAGTGAATGAAATCATTTTGACCCAAGATGGCATTCTTCCTGGGGAAGGAACAGGTAGTCGTATATTTTATAGCGGAACCTCTTCTGTTCTTTCTTCCCATACACCCTCTCAGGCAATACATGAAGGGGTTCGGAATGTTGGAGGTAGTCAATCCTTCTATTGTCATCCCTCTTATTCCATAAAGAAAAGTGAAATAGCGGCTATCAATTCTAAAATGGTTTTTCCTATGCAAGCTCAGTTAGTGAAAGGTAAAAATTATTTTTGGGTCAGTTTTGAGCTGAGAGTCTCTGTTTCTTTGGATACTCGTTTTACATTGGGTTTGAAGGGGGTAATAATAGATGGAAGAGAATTTCCGATACAAAAGGTGAAGGAGAAAGAGGTTGTTCATCGTACCGGCTATGGTTTACGGCAATCAGGTGATAATGGAGTGTATTCTTATCGTATTCCTGGTTTGGTTACAACAAACCAAGGCGTATTATTAGCCGTATATGATGTTCGTCATCAAACCAATATTGATTTACAGGAAGATATCGATATAGGAATGAGCCGTAGTCTCGATGGAGGGAAGAGTTGGGAACCGATGAAGATTATTATGGATATGGGGGAATATAACGGATTGCCTCAAAGTCAGAACGGTATAGGTGACCCGGCTATTTTGGTTGATAAACAAACTAATACAGTTTGGGTTTCTGCTGTTTGGGTACATGGTTTGGCTAACGACCGTGCATGGAGAAGTGTCCGGCCAGGCGTAAATCCTGAAGATGGTACCGGACAAATAATGTTGGTTAACAGTACAGATAACGGTTTGACATGGTCTGAACCAATCAATATAACTCCAATGGTGAAAAGTGAAGATATGACAATGTTACTTCAAGGGCCAGGTAGAGGTATAACGATGGAAGATGGTACATTAGTTTTTCCGGTTCAATACAAAAGTGTAAAGAATAAACAAAAGGGGGAGATATCCATTATATATAGTAAAGATCATGGTACTACTTGGTGTCGGGCAAATTCCGTACCGACAGACGAGGAGGTATCTGAACCTCAGATCGCAGAAATTACTCCTGGTGTTTTGATGATTAATACACGTACTTCTGCTCCCTATCGCTTTGTTGCTATCACATGCGATTTGGGTGTAAACTGGAAAACGCATGAGTCATCAGGAAAAGTCTTGGTTGAGCCGGGTTGTATGGGGAGCATGTTACATATAGGGAAGATGCTGAATATATTGGAAAAGGAACTTCTGCTCTTCTCAAATCCTGATTTTGAAACTGAACGACCTTCGATGTCATCCCGGAGAAACTTGACAATCAAGGTTAGTCTGGATGAAGGTCTGAATTGGCCGGACAAGTATCGAATCAATCTTGATGAAGAACAAGGTTGGGGATATTCTTGTTTGACTCAGATTGATGACAGGACAATAGGTATTTTATATGAAGGGAGTACAGCCCAAATGGTATTTCAAAGGATACGGTTGGAAGAATTGATTGATAAATAACTTGCTATTGATAGTCTGCTCATAATGAGCGAGAAATCAGATAGACAATTATAAAAAGGTTCATTTCGTTTAGAAGTGGACCTTTTTGGATTTATTATACTTTTATTCATTGAGAAATGAAAAAGTTGATTTTTATAAGAAAAAGTGAGTATAAATGATAGAAACCTGTGTTCTGAAAGAAAAACGTTATTGGAACAATGAATAAAGATTATACAGAATATACTGCGGAAAAATTGTTGGAAGATGATTTTTTTATCGAGTCCAATACTACTCCGACGTTGGATACAATCAATTTCTGGAAAAGACAGGTTGTAGACGGGTTGGATGAACAGGAATATCAGTTGGCTATATTCTTTTTGCGTTCCATAAAGGTGAAAAAAGAACAAATGACTAATGAACGGCAGGATTTATTATGGACAAAGATCAAGGATTCGAATAAGATCCTGCAACTGCAGCGTAGCCGTCGCTTTCGTTCTTTTATGTGGATGGCTGCCGCTAGTGTCGCTGTTTTGATTTTATTCTCTATTTCATATATATATACCAATGTAAACAAGACTCCGGATGTAGAAGCTGTTGCCCGGGAAATGGCTGTTACTCCGGATGAGGGAGAGATACAATTGGTTTTATCCGACAAGCAGATTCCGATTAGCGGACAGGAATCTCAAATCGAATATGATGCGAAAGGGACAGTGGCCGTTAATTCGGAAAAGATTGCTGATGTATCTCTGAATTCTGCCAATTCTTCTAAACGGTTGCCAGAGTTTAATCAGTTGATTGTCCCGAATGGAAAACGTTCTACCTTGATTTTAGAAGATGGGACTAAACTCTGGGTGAATGCCGGCAGTCGGATTGTGTACCCGGTTACATTCGCTGATAAAAAAAGGGAGATCTATGTAAACGGCGAAGTTTTTCTGGAAGTGACACCGGATAAAAAAAGGCCTTTTATCGTAAAAACGAAAGAGATGGATGTACAGGTTTTGGGTACTTCTTTTAATGTAATGGCATACGAAACGGACGAATCTGCTTCAGTTGTCCTGGTTACAGGGGCTGTACAGGTGGATACCAAGGATGATGAAGATTTCCGTCTGGAGCCTAACAGGATGTTCTCTTATAACCAGGGAGAATGTGACATAAAAGAGGTTAATGTGAATGATTATATTTTATGGAAAGATGGGTTATATACATACAGAAGTGAACATTTGTCAGTAATCCTGGATCGTTTATCCCGTTACTATGGAAAAAAGATCAGCTATAAATCTGATGTGGCAGATTTAAAATGCTCGGGAAAACTTGATATGCAGGAGGATCTGGAGGTTGTCCTGGATGGGCTGAGCCAAACAGCCCCGATTCTCTATAAGAAAATAGATGAAGAGTATATAGTAGTCAAAGAAGGTAAATAAAAGATTGTATATTAGATTATTAATTTTTGAATCATATATGTTAACAACTTAAATTGGAAAGCCTATGGAAAAAGCTCGGATGGAAAAATGACAGATCTGTAAATACTAACAAAACCGGATAACACTGCCATGTTATCCGGTTGGATCTCTAAATTAACTAGTTGAAAATAACCATTTAAAAATCAATACAAAGATATGGTAAATAAACGATTCTCCAATTCCTGGAGTGTTAAATATCGAATTATGAAAATCGCTGCCCTATTCCTGATCTTAGGAATAAATGCAAGTTTGGCCAGCAGTACTTATTCGCAATCGGCAACATTGTCTTTGAAAGCGAATAATAAGACAGTGCAGGAGATCTTCTCTGAAATAGAAAAACAAAGCGAATATGTTTTTTTCTATTATGACGGTATATTGGATGTAAACCGGAAAGTGAAATTAGATATCACTGATCAGACTGTGGATGTTATATTAAATCAATTGTTTACAGGAACGGATAATACCTATGTAATTAAAGACCGTCAGATATTTATATCAAAGAAAAAGAATACCGGTTTGATCGGCCCATTGCCGTTGAAAGCCCAGGACAGAAGTTCTTTTCGGGGAAAGGTACTGGATGATTTGGGCGAACCTTTGCCGGGGGCGGCTATCCTGGTTGCAGGAAGTACCCGCGGGGTGACGACTGACCTGGACGGTTCTTTTGAACTGGAAGTAAATAAATCGGATAAACTGGTCATTTCTTATCTGGGGATGGAAGATCAGGAAATCGTTATCGGTAATCAAAACGATGTTGTGATCAGAATGAAGCCAAAGGCCGATGAACTGGAAGAAGTGACCGTTGTAGCTTATGGTAAGCAAAAGAAAGCCAGTGTGATAGGTGCTATATCAACTATCACTTCCGAACAACTTCAGGTACCGGTTGCGAAACTGAGTACAAGTCTGGCCGGACAGATGGCCGGTATCGTTGCCATACAACGTACCGGTGAGCCTGGTGCCGGAGCAGATTTCTGGATACGGGGTATTAGTTCTTTCGGGGCAAACAATACACCGCTTATACTGGTGGATGGAATAGAACGTTCGATGGATTTGGTTGATCCGGAAGATATTGCTACTTTTTCAATATTGAAGGATGCGACAGCTACGGCTTTGTACGGAGTTCGTGGTGCAAACGGGATTGTTCTGATTACAACAAAGCGAGGAAGGGAAGCTAAACCTGCTATCAATGCCCGGGTGGAATACGGAATTTCCAATCCGACCGTAACTCCTAAAATGGCGAATGCTTCCCAATGGATGGATTATTATAATGACATAACATTGCAGGGGAACGGACAGCTGGCTTATCAGCCGGTTGAATATAATAAACACGTCAATCATACGGATCCGGATTTATATCCGAATGTAGACTGGTGGGATACTACTTTCCGTAATATATCAAACAATATCCGTGCAAATGTAAATGTTTCAGGAGGTGGTAAAAGTGTCCGCTATTATGTTGCCGGCTCGTTTTATAGTGAGAATGGCATTTTTAAACCGGTAAAGAATCCTCAGTATGATCCTCAGGTCGGATATAAGAAAATCAATTTTCGGGCCAATGTTGATATCAATGTGACACGGCTGACTGAACTGAGCCTTTCGTTGTCGAACCAATATGAGATAAAGAACCGTTTGGGAGTTGCAATGGAAAGTGTCTATAATAACACGCTGGCTGTCCCTTCTGTTGCTGTTGTGCCCGTATTTTCAGATGGTAGTTTATCCCGTCCTATTGTAGGTACTAATCCTTATCTGGACTTGAACTATACGGGTTATTCCGCTGACTTCTGGAACAATGCTCAATCTTTGATCAGCTTGACACAGGATTTTTCATTCATTACTCCCGGCTTGAAAGGAAATGCAAAATTTTCATGGGATGCCCGTAATGAATCGACTTTGGATAAACGTAAATCTCCGGTTACATACGATGCCTTGGGAAGGGATAAGGAAGGTAACCTGATATTGCATCAGAACCGCGATGGGAATGATTTTCTTTCTCTGGCCCGCTCTAACAGAGGTGCGCAAACCTGGAATTTTGAAACATCGCTTACATATGATCAGTTATTTAACGATGACCATCGGGTGAATGGCCTGTTTTTATTTAATATCCGGGAATATACAAATAATTTTCCGACCGATTATATCGCGGCTTTTGCCAATAGAAATATTGGTATTGCAGGTCGTACAGCTTATTCCTTCAGGGATAAGTATTTTGCTGAATTCAATTTTGGTTATAATGGCTCAGAAAACTTTGCTCCGGGAAAACGTTTCGGTTTTTTCCCTTCCGGTGCTTTGGGCTACATGATCAGTAATGAGGATTTTTGGAAACCTTTGTCATCTGTGATCTCCTTGTTGAAGATTAAGGGTTCTTACGGAGAGATCGGAAATGATAAGATTGGTGGTGATCGTCGTTTTGCTTATAATACAGAGATGCAGTATACGGGAGGTTGGAATTTCGGGCGTGACCAGGCGAAGTGGATCGGAGGTATTGCGACCGGGCATCCTGGTAACCCGAATGTTTCCTGGGAAACTGCCAAGAAGACGGATGTCGGTTTTGAATTGGGCCTGTTTGATCGTGTTAAACTGAGTGCTGACTATTTTAAAGAGAAACGCGAAGGTATTTATATCCAGCAACAGAGTATTCCTTCGATAGTCGGTATAAACGTAACACAGTATGTAAATTTAGGTAAGATGCAGAATCAGGGAATCGACATGACGTTGGAATATGAACAGCAGGTAAACGATGAGTTATATATATCCGGACGTGGAAATTTTACCTTTAACCGTAATAAAGTATTGTATGATGATAAACCAAACCAGCAATGGCCTTATTTGAATGATGTCGGTTTTCCGATGGATCAGCATAGAGGACTGGTTGCTATTGGATTGTTTGAATCGGAGAAAGATATAGCGAACAGTCCAACGCAAACCTTTGGTCCGGTACGACCGGGAGATATTAAATACCGGGACATCGATGGTAATGGGATTATCGATTCAAACGACCGTGTACCAATGGGATACACGACGATCCCCGAAATTAATTATGGTTTTGGTGTGAGCCTGAGATGGAGAAGCTTTGATTTATCTGTATTCTTTCAGGGTGCTACTCATGTGGGACGTATGATCGGAGGAAGCCAGGTGTATGGTAGTGACGGTAGTATTTTGTCTCTTGGAAACTTCTATGAAGAAGTTGCTGAGAACCGTTGGACTGAATGGAATCCGGATCCGAATGCGAAATATCCCCGTATGTGGATGTCGGCGTTCGACAATAATAAACAGCAGTCTTCTTATTGGTGGCGTGATATGAGCTATATTCGTTTGAAAAATGCAGAGATAGGATATTCACTGCCTAAAGAACTGATGCATAGGATAGGTCTTTCAACGATACGCTTTTATATACAAGGAGTCAATCTTCTGACATTTAGCGGATTCAAATTATGGGATCCTGAACTGAATACCGGAACCGGAGGATTGTATCCTCAAATGCGTACGGCTGCTATAGGAATGAATGTTAACTTTTAATTATTAAGCATATGAAAAAATGTAAGCATAGATATACAGCAATCAGTCTGTTATTCTTGATCGGTATGTTGGTTACCGGTTGTGACGGTTTTCTGGATGTAGAGTTGGATAATCAGATTAAACTGGAAGAAGTATTCAATAAACGTTCTACAACCGAACAATATCTGGCACAAGTGTATGGTTTTGTACCCCAGACATATAATTGGCACGAAAATGCTGTTGGTGCCAATATCCCCATGAGTGATGAAGCTTTGTTTTCCTGGATGTCCGGATTGGGGTATCATAGTTTTCTGAACGGAACATGGAGCGTAACAACTACCTCTTATGCGATCTGGAAAAATATGTATCAGGCCATCAATCAGGCTACTGTATTTATGAACCATGTAGATGAGTGTGTGGAGTTGACCCAAAAAGAAAAAGATATAATGAAGGCGGAGGCCCGTTTTTTGAGAGCTTATTTCTATACGCTTTTAATAAACCGGTACGGGCCGGTTTATGTTTGGGGAGATCAGGATTCTGATTCTAGTATTCATGCGGAAGATGTTGATCGCCATCCGCTAGAAACAAATGTACAGTTCGTGATAGAGGAATATGATAAGGCTGCAGAAGTTTTACCTTTACAGATTACAGATGTCAGTTGGTACGGACGTGTAACGAAAGGAGCAGTGTTAGCTGCTAAAACCCGTTTCCTGTTGTATATGGCGAGTCCACTGTTTAATGGCTGCTCTTTATATCAGGGGATGCAGAATAAAGATGGAGAATTATTATTCCCGCAGTCGCCGGACCCTGAAAAATGGCAAAAGGCGGCCGATGCAGCCAAAGCAGTAATTGATTTAGGTATTTATGATCTGGTACGGAATACAACGGAGACTGATCCATTCAAGCGGGCAATCCGATCATATATGGGGGTAACACTGGAAAAATGGAATAAAGAGGTTATCTGGGGGCAATGGCAGACGGACGGAATGTTCGTTGTAGTCCGTTGTAATCCTCCTAAATTCTGTAAGACCGGATATGGCGGGTATTGTCCTTCTATCCGTTTGGTCGATACCTATCCAATGGCAGCATCCGGACGCTTTCCTGTCACGGGATACAATGCGGATGGTTCTCCGGTCATAGATCCGAAATCCGGTTATGTGGAAGATGGTTTCAGGGATAGTTATAAGCATCCGTTGGATACTTTCCTGCTTGTAAAGGCACATAATAGTTGCGTCGGGCGTGATGCTCGTTTTTATGCATCCGTTTTAGCGAATGGATTCCCCTGGTTGAATCCGGCAATGAGAAAAGATGCCGTTACATTCTTTGATGGAGGTACTTCTTCCTATTCCGGAAGTGGCGATTGTGTAAAAGTTGGATATTCTTGGCGTAGAATGACTGACCCGACTTTGAATACAGACCAGGGAAACTGGGGGCAATTGGTTGCTCCGATCTTCCGTTTGGGTGAGATTTACCTGAACTATGCGGAGGCCTGCAATGAAAAGCCGAATCGGGATGAGGCTGAAGCATTGAAATATATTAATCTGGTCCGTGAACGTTCTGGTTTGAACAAACTGGAAGAGGCTTATCCGGAAGTCAAGGGAAATAAAAACTTGCTTCGTGAATTAATACAGAAAGAGCGTATGGTTGAATTGGCATTCGAGACACTTCGGTTACCGGATCTTTGCCGGTGGATGACCGCTAAAGATGTTCTGAATGGGAAAGTATGGACGAGAAATGTTGCTGCAAAGAATTACGAAGACTCATGGCACAGGACAACCTCTATCTGGGCTTCAGGGGACAGAGTTTTTGCAGACAAAAATTATCTGTTTCCTATTCCTCAGGAACAATTGAATGAAATGCAAAATTTGACACAAAATTATGGTTGGTAATAAAATGAAGAGTATGAAATTTAAATATAATATATATCTAATAGCACTGTCGGTATTTTCGGTGTGGTTTGTTTCATGTGACGAATACAGGGATGCCGATGAACTGGATGATCAGCTTTACCTGCAAAAATCGGGTTTGATGGAAGCAAAGGTATTTAATTGGGGTACTTTTACTTATGAATTACCTGTGATAAAGAGTGGCAAAGGAAATCATTCTGCGACTGTTCGTCTCTCGGTAGATGAATCTGTATTGGCTGCTTATAATGAAGCAAACGGTAGTGATTATAAATTGATGCCTGAAAATTGTTATTCACTGAAAGAAGGGCTGTTGTCTTTTGCGGAAGAAGATTACAGGAAGTCTTTTCTGATCGACTTTGATCCCGAATCCCTGACTGCTCTTGGCACTGATGGCTTGGAATATGTACTGCCCTTTTCGCTGGTGACCGATAACACGGATATTCGGATAACAGGAGAAGATAAAGCGAAGATTTTGATTAAGCCGTCTGTTTATCAGCCTTATATTGGCTTTGAGACTCCGGATATATACCGAACCGGCTCCGAATTCAGTATAAAAACAGATGATGACGATGTTTTGGTTATTTATCCTAAAGTACAGGTTAATTTCTATAATGACTGGGAGATCTCTTATGATGTCGAGGTTAACTCTGCCGTATTGGATGAATATAACCAATCTTTGAGCGCAGGTGCCAGAAACTATCGATTACTTCCGGAAGGAGCATATACGATAGACCGTTCGACATGTATCCTGAAACAGAATCGGGATTATGAATATCTGAAGATCACATTGGAGGAAAAAGCCTTTAAAATAGATGAAAATAATTATGCATTCGGATATTACGCTCTCCCTCTTAAAATTACTTCTGTTTCAAAATATGGGGTCGATCCGGATGCCGATGTAACGATTTATCCGGTATCCATCCAACCTCCGGTTATGGATAAAACAGAGTGGACGATAGAGGAATGTAATTCCATTATTACCGATGAAGTTGAGAATGCTTCGTCGATGGATATACCGGACAATCTGCTCGATAATAATAGTAACACTTATTGGTGTACAAGAGCTATAGAGCCCATAGAATTCCCTTATTTCGTAACTATAAATTTGCAGGAAAATTGTAGTCTGTATCGTTTGGGATTCCAGTTGCCGGAAAATGAGGAGTTGGGAAATATCAAATCCGGATATTTTGAGGTTAGCGAAGATGGGGAGAATTGGACGAAGGTCGTAGACTGGAGCCGCCGAAGTAATTTGGATGATCGTTCGATGGAACTCGATTTTTCAATGCATCATGCCAACTATATTCGTTTTGTCATTACAGATGCATTCGAATATGCGGATCCGGCTTTAGGTAAAGCTAGCGGTGCGGTTTGCCAGATTGCAGAAATTAATGGTTGGGGTATTTAATAACAGATGTTATGTCAAATAGAAGGATGTTTATTAAACAAATGATGGCTGGAGGTATATTATTACCTTCAGCTCCCCGGCTTTTGTCGGGGAAAAACTCTTCAGAAATGGTTGTAAATGGGGAACCTGCCGGTTCTGATGAGATACGCATTGCTCTAATAGGTAAAGGAGGAATGGGGACTGCTGATGCAAATTGCGCTTTACGGGTACCTGGTGTAAAGATTACGGCTGTTTGTGATGTCTATGAAACCCGTTTGGAGGTAGCAAAGAAACAATGGGGCGATCATCTTTTCACGACAAAAGATTATAATGATATTCTGAAGCGCAGTGATGTCGATGCTGTATTGATCGGGACTCCCGATCATTGGCACCAGCCTATCGCCATCGCAGCTATGAAAGCCGGCAAGCATGTATATTGTGAAAAACCGGTTATTCATAAAATAAGCGAAGCTGAAAACCTGATCAATGCACAACGGGTCAGTGGCATGTATTTCCAGGCCGGAAGTCAGGGAATGGCTTCTTTAGGGAACAGGAAAGCCCGACAGTTGTTGCAGTCCGGTATTATTGGCAAAGTCAATTTTATAGACGGGCAGTTTACGGGAGCTCCGGGAGCACTA
The DNA here is from genome assembly GCF_023656785.1 of Parabacteroides caecihominis. NCBI lineage: Bacteria > Pseudomonadati > Bacteroidota > Bacteroidia > Bacteroidales > Tannerellaceae > Parabacteroides > Parabacteroides caecihominis. Next base: position 185,023 of record NZ_JAMOKS010000002.1, on the reverse strand, counting down.
GGACATTATCCGGTAGCTGATGATGCTTCTGAGAAAACTATCTGGTGGAAACGGTTTTTAGGTAATGCCCCTAAACATAAATTTGATCCTCAGCGTTTCTTTTATTGGCGAAACTGGAAGGATTATGGAACAGGTATTGCCGGAGATTTGTTCGTGCATGTGTTGGCCAGCCTTCATTATATAACTGATGCTATCGGACCGGAGAAAGTTTATACGACAGGTGGTATCCGACATTATACTGACGGATACCGTGATACCCCCGATATAATGCTGGCCTATCTGGATTATCCGGACCGGGAGGATCTGGGTGCATTTACTGTACAGTTGGGAGCAAACTATGTGGACGGTGTTTCCCGTAAATGGGGAAGCATGGACTTTCGTATTGTCGGCTCGGAAGGAACTCTCGATGTGGCATGGGACAAAGTAACTTTAAAAACAATGCGCAAAGCAGATATAGCCTTTTTGCAGGCATTGGAACCGATAGGGCAGGGAATAGATACGCCGGTTGTTAAATCGGAACAGGAAATAGAATTCGTTGCATCATCAGATTATAAAGGAGGACATTATGATCATTTTGAAAACTTTTTTACGGGTATCCGTAATAAAACCCCTCTTGTTTGTGATGTTATGTTTTCCGTTAGGTCTGCTGCTCCGGCCTTATTGAGTTATGAAAGTTTTGAACGGGGAGAAGCGGTTTACTGGGATGCAGAAAATCTGAAAGAAAGAAAAAAGTAAATAGTAAAGGATATTGGTTATGAAAATTTTAGGATATGTAATCTTGTTATTGTTAATGAAAGGTGCTTTGTTTGCATCGAATCCGGTTTTTCCGTCGGCAACGGAGACTATAGTCCCATACCGGTTATCGGAGTTAGAAAAGAAAGATGGTTATCGGTTGCTGTTCGACGGAACTTCCCTGGATGGTTGGATCAACAACTCCGATGAGTATATATTGGAAGATGGTTGTATTGCTAAGAAAGCATCCGGATTTGGAAATCTTTATTCGGAAGATCGTTTCTGTAACTTTATATTGAAGTTTGAGTTTCAGTTAACACCTGGGGCAAATAACGGATTAGGGCTTCGGCACATCATCGTTCCGGAGGGTTATTTGGGTATGGAACTTCAGATTTTGGATAATGATGATCCTCAATATAAAGACCTGAAACCTTATCAGTATCATGGAGGGTTGTATAATTATGCTCCGGCGAAACGCGGGTATTTGAAGCCGGTAGGAGAATGGAATCAGCAGGAAGTGATAGCTCAAGGTGCTAATATTAAGATTATTTTGAATGGGGAGGTTATTCTTGATACGAATATTAAGAAAGTGATCAAAGATATTCCGTATGATAAGGTACAGTCCGGATTACGGAACTCATGCGGACATATCGCTTTCTTGGGACACGATTCGGTGGTGCGGTTCAGGTATATCCGTATAAAAGTACTTGATTGAACAAAGAACGATTGCTTATAAAATAGATGAGACAATAATGTAGCGTTTGTTTTATAAGCAATTGTAAGTTAGATGCAGGTGAAAAGGAACAGGACAAATTGTATTTCTGCCCGTGAAAAAGTAGTTCGTAACTTTTTTAAAGACCTTTGTATCAGATTTTGGGTAGACTGGTAATTCATATCCATTATCTGGCAAATCTCTTCATAAGATAAACCCTCAACAAAGCGATAAAAAATGATTTCTTTCTGGCGGGGTGATAACACATCAAGCATCCGGATCATTTTATCATTCAGGAATTGTTCTTTTTCATTTTCGATGATTTCGTCTTCAATGGTATACTCTGCTGTAAAAACAGGTTCCAGCGAATCGATCTGATAGTATTTTATGTCTTTTCTGAATACATTGAATAGCTTGTTTTTCAGCGCTATAAAAAGATATAACTTAATATTGTCCGTAGACTGAAGGTGTTTACGATTCTGAAATATTTTTATAAATACATCCTGTATGCAGTCTTCCACCAGTCCTTTATCTGACGTGAAATGCATCCCATATGCATAGAGTGCCTGTGAATACTGTCTGTAAATATATGTATAAGCTTCATCATCTCCACAAAGAAAGCTTTCCCAGATCATTTGATCTGAGTTTTTTTCTTTTGCAGTCATGAGGGGTGACTCAGTGTTTTTTCTCATAAGAATGCTGCATGGTTAGACCTTCATTTAGTATCAGAACACAAATATTGAAAAAAACTACTCATTATTTTTTGCAAATCTGCTCACTTTTTTCTGAATGACTACTTTAGTTGACACTTCTGTTGCAGATTGCAAAGTGCAGTTGACAAATAGACTACCCTGATTGTTAATTGCATGGAAAAGAGCAATTATTACTGAAAAATTTCCTTAATAGTGTACCGGCTATAAAAAAAAATATTACTTTTGTACCGGTCTTAACAAGGCGGGGTAATAGCAAGTTAGAAGTAGGTATTAGAGCCCTGTTATTTTAATTTCGAGAGAGAGAAAAGTTATATAAAGTCAATCATTTAAATTATTATCAAGAATGGCTAATTTAGATTTAAGCAAGTACGGAATTACCGGTGTAACAGAAATTGTACACAATCCGTCTTATGAAGTTCTGTTCGCAGAAGAAACAAAACCAGGTTTGGAAGGTTTCGAAAAAGGTCAGGTAACTGATATGGGTGCTGTAAACGTTATGACTGGCGTTTATACAGGACGTTCTCCTAAAGATAAATTCTTTGTAAAAGATGCTACCAGCGAAAATACTGTATGGTGGACATCTGAAGAATATAAAAATGATAACAAACCAGTAGACGAAAAATGCTGGAAGGCTTGTAAAGAATTAGCAACAAAAGAACTTTCTAACAAAAGATTGTTCGTTGTTGACGCATTTTGTGGTGCTAACGAAAACAGCCGTCTGAAACTGCGTTTCATCATGGAAGTAGCATGGCAGGCTCATTTCGTAACAAACATGTTCATTCGTCCTTCAGCTGAAGAACTGGCTAACTTCGGTGAACCTGATTTCGTTATCATGAATGCTTCTAAGGCTAAAGTTGAAAACTACAAAGAACTGGGCTTGAACTCAGAAACTGCTGTAGTATTCAACCTGACTGAAAAGATCCAGGTTATCCTGAACACTTGGTACGGTGGCGAAATGAAGAAAGGTATGTTCTCTTACATGAACTATCTGTTGCCGCTGCAGGGTATGGCTTCTATGCACTGTTCTGCTAATACAGACAAAGAAGGCAAGAGCTCAGCTATCTTCTTCGGTTTGTCAGGTACAGGTAAGACTACATTGTCTACAGACCCGAAACGTCTGTTGATCGGTGATGACGAACACGGATGGGATAACGACGGTGTATTCAACTTCGAAGGTGGTTGCTACGCTAAGACTATCAACTTGAGCAAAGAAAACGAACCGGATATCTGGAACGCTATCAAACGTGACGCTCTGTTGGAAAACTGTACAGTAGACGCTAACGGTGCTATCGACTTCTCTGACAAGTCAGTTACAGAAAACACTCGCGTTTCTTATCCTATCTATCATATCGAAAACATCGTTAAGCCGGTTTCTAAAGGCCCGCACGCAAAACAGGTTATCTTCCTGTCTGCTGACGCATTCGGTGTATTGCCTCCGGTATCTATCCTGACTCCGGAACAGACTCAGTACTACTTCCTTTCTGGTTTCACAGCTAAATTGGCTGGTACAGAACGCGGTATCACTGAACCGACTCCTACATTCTCAGCTTGTTTTGGTGCAGCATTCTTGTCATTGCACCCGACTAAATACGGTCAGGAACTGGTTAAGAAAATGGAAATGACTGGTGCTAAGGCTTATCTGGTTAACACAGGTTGGAACGGTAGCGGCAAACGTATCTCTATCAAAGATACAAGAGGTATCATCGACGCTATCCTGGACGGTTCTATCGACAAAGCTCCGACTAAGGTTATTCCTTATTTCGATTTCACTGTTCCTACAGCTCTTCCGGGTGTTGATCCGAAGATCCTTGATCCTCGCGACACTTACGCTGATGCTGCTCAGTGGGATGAAAAAGCTAAAGATTTGGCTGCTCGCTTCCAGAAGAACTTCGCTAAGTTCACAGGTAACGAAGCTGGTAAAGCTTTGGTTGCTGCTGGTCCGAAATTGTAATTCAAACGCTGGAGGTAAATCTTACCAAAGGTTAAGAATAATATATCAAAAAGCGTGGGACATACCGTTCTGCGCTTTTTTTTGTATATCTACATTAATTTTATCATAAATGTTAGTTTGTTTTAAAATCTATTGTTATCTTTACCGCGTATTATCCGTTAATGTGTGGGTTTAAGGTATAATGATAAAACGTTTATTACTGATTTTAGGAGTCGCATTGTTTTTGTCGTCGTGCGGCAAGGACGTCTCTTACCGAATAGAAGGCAAGTTGTCTAATTTGGAAGATGAGACGCTATATGCTGTTTTTGAGAATGACAATTACAAAGTTGTTGATACCATAACCTGCGAGAAACCCGGACAATTCTCCCTGAAACGGAACGAAGGAGACTTCAATACCGTAACAATTTTCTTCGATAATAAAAAATGCTGGACCACGGCTTACCTGATGAAAGGAGAGAAAGTCACCATAACCGGCGATGCTCTTTACCCGGCTTTGCTTCAGGTGAAAGGCGGACGTGTCAACGACCAGTTGAATTCTTTCCGTAAAAGTGTTGCTCCCCTGCTGAAGGAACAGGCAGACCTGATCAAGATATTAACGAATAAAAGCAGTCATACAAATACAACGGAAGAAACTGATATCCCTTCCCGTCTGACGAATGTAAACCATACCCTGAGTGAACGGGCGATGGAATATATACAAGAACATCCGGATGAAGAAGCTTCGGGTGTTTTACTGCAATATTATTTTATGAATCCGGATGATACCCGTAAAATGGACGAATTGCTGGCCGTGTTAAGTCCGAAATTGAAAGACTTTTATCTGGTTCGTAAATTGCAGGATTACAGCATGAAAGCACAGCGAACTTCTTTGGGCGCGGAAGCTCCGGGTTTTAATGTAAAGAATGTATATGGACATACTGTGAGTCTGGATTCGTTCCCGCAGCGATATTTGTTACTTGCCTTTACGGCTCCTTGGTGCGATATGTGCCAGACAGAAGATCTGTTTTTGGATAAGGTAGCGATGAAGTATCCGAAAGAGAAAGTCGATATGTTGCTGATTAGTCTTGATGACGACCCGCAGGAAGTACGCAAGTTGTTGGCAAAGGATAGTATCAACTGGAATTTGGTAACCGATTCTGCCGGACAAGCAACAATGCTGGTTGATCTGTATAATGTAAATGCACTTCCTCGCTGTTTTTTGATTGATGAGGAAGGCAAGATCATCATGAAAACGGACAACGGTGTAGAAATAGAACAAACACTTGAAAAACTGGTAGAAAAATGAGATAACGAATTATAAACTTCCAACCAAAATCATTAATTATGTTAGTAAAATCTTATGCAGCCGCGGTGCAGGGCATCTCTGCAACCATTGTCACCATTGAAGTAAATTGTACAAAGGGAATCCAATTCTTTCTGGTAGGTCTTCCTGATGTAGCTGTACGTGAAAGCCACGAACGTATCATTTCTGCGCTTCAGGTGAGTGGATATAAATTTCCCCGTAATCGAATTGTGATTAATATGGCACCAGCCGATATTCGGAAGGAAGGTTCTGCTTATGATCTGCCACTGGCAGTCGGGATACTGGCAGCCGCCGAGGAGTTGGACGCTTCGCGGCTGGATAAGTTTATCCTGATGGGCGAACTATCACTGGACGGAAGCCTGCAACCGGTAAAAGGCGTGCTCCCTATTGCTATTAAAGCGAGGGAGGAAGGCTTTAAGGGCTTCATACTGCCTAGGCAGAATGCCCGTGAGGCCGCTGTTGTCAATAATCTGGAGGTCTATGGAGCCGATAATATCAAAGAGGTGATCGAATTTATGGGCAGAAAACGCGAACTGGAACAGACTGTTGTTGATACAAGGAAAGAGTTTTATGCCCGTCAGGAGCAGTTCGAGTTTGATTTTTCAGATGTACGCGGCCAGGAAAATGTAAAACGAGCTTTGGAAGTCGCTGCGGCAGGAGGCCATAATCTGATTATGATCGGGCCGCCGGGAAGCGGGAAATCAATGTTGGCAAAACGACTGTCCACGATCCTTCCGCCATTCACCTTACACGAATCGTTGGAGACAACTAAGATACATTCTGTGGCCGGAAAGATAGGGGTGGAAACTTCCCTGATGGTGCAACGCCCGTTCCGTTCGCCGCATCATACCATTTCAAATGTGGCAATGGTGGGAGGCGGTGCTTATCCTCAGCCGGGTGAAGTGAGTCTGGCTCATAACGGCGTGCTGTTCCTCGATGAATTACCGGAATTCAACCGGAGTGTTTTGGAGGTGATGCGACAGCCGTTGGAAGACCGGAAGATTACAGTTTCGCGTGCACGTTTCTCGGTCGATTATCCGGCTAGTTTTATGCTGGTTGCCTCGATGAATCCTTGTCCCTGCGGTTATTATAACCATCCGGACAGGGCTTGCCTTTGCCCTCCGGGGGCAGTGCAGAAATATATGAACCGTGTATCCGGCCCGTTGCTCGACCGTATCGACATACAGGTGGAGATTGTACCAGTCCCTTTTGAAAAGATATCCGAACAACGTCCGTCCGAGCCGAGTGTTGCTGTCCGTGAGCGGGTTGTTAATGCCCGTACAATTCAGGAAAAACGTTTTGCCGACTGCGAAGGTGTATATTGCAATGCACAGATGACCACGCAACTTCTGCATAAATATGCCGTACCCGACGTCGCTTGCCTGTCTCTTCTTAAAACGGCTATGCAACGTCTAAGCCTTTCCGCCCGTGCTTACGACCGTATCCTGAAAGTAGCCCGTACCATTGCCGACCTTGATGCCTCTGAAAAGATAGAAACACGCCATCTTGCCGAAGCCATTAATTACCGGAATCTGGACAGGGAGAGCTGGGGATTGTAAAAAAGTATGCTGTGTCTTAAATCTCGTTATTAAGCAGACAAAAATTACTTACTAAGTAGGTGTCAGGCTACTTACTAAGTAAGTCACGAGTTACTTATCGAGTAGATGTCGGCTTACTCGATAAGTAGATTTAATAGAAACTGCAATACGAATCTTGGGTGTTTCACATAGGGCGAACTATCATTACTCTCTGAAAGATTTAGCCATTTCTGTATTCCAACGGCCCGATGCCGACATGGCGTTTAAAATATTTTCCAAAGAAAGACATGTTGCTGAAGTTCAGTGAATAGGCAATGTTTTGTACAGAAACGTCAGTTGACTTCAACTGAGCCTTTGCATCCATTATGACCATGGATGCAATAATTTCTAAACAGGTTTTTCCTGTGACTTGCCGGATAGTCGTGCTCAGATGAGCCTGTGTAATACCGAGTTTTCCAGCATAGAAGGCAACGTTCCGTTCCTGGCTGTAATGTTGCATGACCAGTCGGGTGAAGTTGTTCGCAATCTTTTCGCTTTTCCCCGGATTTGTTTTTTGTGTCCGGAGGTCTTTGTACAATTCTCCCAATCCATAGACTAAGGTAAAAAGCATATGTTTGGTAATCTCCCTGTTGATTTTTCCGTAAAATGTCAGATAGGTACGGGCAAGCAATGCCAGGTGTCCGTGAAAGAGCTGGGTGACTTCTTCTTTCAGCGAAATGACGGGGGTTGCCTTGATGGTGTAAAATATATCAAGAGTGGATTTGATGATGTTGGTTTCCGTGATGAATTGTGAAGAATACCCCAGGAAATAGATATGTAAATCGCCTTCCACTTTATGGATCTGAAGGATGCTTCCCGGCACGATCGTCACAAAGTCGTTTGCCTTCACCGTATAATTTGTCGCATCGATCGATGCTTCGATTTCTCCCTGTAAACAAAGCACAAAGATCCCGGCTTTCAGGCGGCAGGGGAAATTGGTGTACATATTGAGTATTTCCCGGCTGATGTCCGTTCCTATGATCCAATCCTCGGGGATGTCGAGTTTGGGGAGTTCTTTGGGTTTGTCTGCTTTCATTTGCCTGCTGTTAATGGGGAGCAAATGTATAGATTATTTTTCAAAGGATATCAGGTTTTCTTATAAATAGAACACCGAAAAAGTCGATGTCTAACAAAGAGGACACATAATCAAATAAATAGACCTTGTGAGGTTTTCTGAATCAGAGTTATTTTGCAGCATTTTTGGGAAGTATATATGCATATAGAGGAATTTATTTTCATGACCTATAAAAAATGATGCTAAACAGATTAGTCTATCGAATCGACCCGTTGAGGGGAATTGTTGTATTATCGTGTCTTTTAATTTTGTTCAATCTGATAGCATGTAGTGCTGACGATTTGGATGGGAAGAAAGAGGGGAAAGGGGGACAAGGTTTTGTCTCGTTGAATTTGAAAGCGGACACCGCTTATGTTGTAACTAAAGCATCTTCCGGTCCGGAGAATGCGGATGATTATAAAATCCGTATTTATAACGGTGAAGAAGAAGTGACTTCTTTTCGCTTTGGGGACAGGCCCGAATTGCAGCCTCTGGAAGTGGGCGATTATGTGGCGAAGGCTTCCTGGGGAACTTTGTCTCCGGCTGCTTTCGATTCTTTATATGTGGAAGGTGTAACGAACTTTTCAGTGAAGGAGGGTGAGGTTACTTCGGTTAAATTGGAATGCCGTCCGGCAAATGCTAAAGTAATTGTCGATTATGCGGATGATCTCAAAAAAGCGTATAGCGATTACAGCGTGTCGATGAGTACCAGTCACACCGGAAATGCTCCTTTAGTATATGTGAAGGATGAAGCCCGTGCCGGATATTTCCAGGTAGATACGGAAGGTGAAAAGCTGAATCTGAAGATGATGCTTTCCGCTTCAGGAAAAGATTATACATTTACAAATGCTGTAAGTCTTATGCCCCGTGACCTGGTTCGTCTCCATTTCAAGCTGGGTGGAAGTAATAATGGGGGGAATACACCGGATACACCAGATACTCCCGACACTCCAAATACGCCTGATACACCCGACACTCCGGATGTGCCCGCTGCTCCTGATCCGACATTAACAGTTAATGTCGCCGGTCTTTTCTTTGAGGCGGGTGCTAACCTGACACAATCTGTTACCGTTACTTCCAACTCGACATGGACGATCGTTAACTCAGCAGACTGGCTCACTGTAGAGAAACAGACTGGAAAAGCTGTTTTTACGGCTAAAGAAAATACTACGGAAGAAGTTCGTAAGGCGACTGTTACGCTCGTAGCTACCAATGGAAATAAGTCATTGTCTGCCAATATAGAAGTCTTCCAACAGGCTAAAGCAACAGAAAATAATACACCGGATCTTGCCGTAGATATTGTTGACCTGGTTGTTTCAAGTGACGCTTTCCGGCAAATGATCGCTGTTAGAAGTACAAAAGACTGGAACTATACCACTGATGCGGAAGATTGGCTGAAAGTTTCCCGTACGGAAGCGACCGAAGATACCCAAGCCACTTTGACTTTATCGGCGGATGCTAATACAACGAATGTATCCCGTAAAGCAACGGTTACATTAACTGCGGGGGATGAAGAAGGAAAGAAATCGACTGTAACGATTCAGATAGAACAGAAAGCGAAAGAAGATGATCCCTATATTCATCTGGATTTTTCGAATTTGAAGTTACCTTATACAGGTGTTTCCGGTCAGGCCTATAAAGTAGAAACGAACCAGAAAGACTGGAGCGTCTCTTCTTCGGCAGACTGGCTGAAAGTGGAAAAAGGTGAAGGGCAGATGTTGTTGACATTAGATCCGAATGAGAAGAACGAAGTTCGTAGCGCAGAACTGATTTTAACGGCCAGCCAGGGTGTTCGTAATATGGCGGTAAAGATTACCGTAACACAGGATGCGAAGCCGTTGGATGTGCCGCCGTTGAAAGTGGTAATAACTATCAATCGTGAATTGACTGAAAAGCCGATAGAATATGTGATAGAGAATAAATACTCAACCGATAAGATGTTTGATCTGTCTTTTTCGACGAAGAGCGGAATATTTCAGGAGATGAAGACGGGCACGGCCCCGGAAAACTTCTATCTGAATATTTTAGGTCAGAATGGGGCAAAGATACAGAAATGCGAATGGGCGGCAGTGTCCGGTTTTTCAGAAGAGACAATTGATCTTGTTCAGACAAAGCGAGCAGATACGCAGAAGTTTGAAGGATTGGTTTGGGATGATGACTTAGAGGGTAAATCTTTGGCAACTATTTACCTGGAGAATTTCGTGAAGAAACTGTCAGTCGGTTATCATGAATATAAAATAACTGTAACAGGTGTTGAAGAGAATGGAGTCTCTTATTCTTCAGCAACTCAATTGAAAATCCAAATAACAGAATAAATTATGGGACGTACATTATATATTATTATAGCATTGGCAGGAATGGCTTATCTGTTCTCTGCCTGTTCGGAAGTGGGAGATACGATGCAACCGGAAAATGAATATGGCTCTCTGTCCCTGGATTTGGAAACTGTCCAGCCGAACCGTTTGGTTATCACAAAGGCAGCAACTATAGATGTAAATACATTTTCTGTAGTTATAAAACAGGAGGATAAGCCTGTGAAGTCGTTTGGCACTTTTCAAAAACTGAAGGAAAGCGGCACGTTACGCCTGGAAAAAGGAATATATACAATTGTTGCCTCTCAACAGGGAGAAATGGCGGAAGTATCCGGTCAACCCTTTTATAGCGGGCAGGGAGATGTGGAGATCGAAGCGAATGCTTTTGCAAAGCCAACGATTACCTGCAAAATGCAGCAAGTTCGCGTGAAGGTGGAACTGGACAAAGCGTTGATAGAGGCTTTGACTTCAGTTCCTGATGATCTTTCTATTTCCAATGGGAATACAAAAGGGCTTCACAAATTTAAAATTGATGAGGAAACCGGTGAGAGTGAAGAGATCTATATCAGACCGACTGAAAACCTTCGGTTATCTTTTTCTGCGACGGAGAAGGAATATCAGGAACCTGTCATTTATAATGAACTGCTGAAATATAAGGATGAAAAATCTCCGGTTGCCAATGATTATCTGACTGTAACTATCGGATTGGCAACGGGGGAGACAAAAACATTAACAGACCGTTCTGCAAATAGACCGTTAAATCTTAAAGTGACTGTTCGATGAGAAAGAATATATTATTTATAAGTAAATTGTTTTTAAGTATTTGTCTTTTGGGTACGGCCTCCTGTGAAATGCGGGATGAATTACGACATCGCATGCCAGGCAATACGGATAAAGAAGCGATAGGCGGCTTTTCTCTTGATTTGTTATCGAAAGAGATCGGCTCCCGTGCCGGAAATGTAGTCGACAGCTATGTTATCCAGATCGTGAATGCGAATGACGAGGTTGTTCGCGAATATGATTCTTATGCCGAGTTGCAGGGAGGGGAAAATGTTATAGAGCTACCGGTGGGAACTTATAAAGTCCGTTCCGCTTCTTATGCCGGAGGCGAAGAGGAGGCTTCGATAAATAAACCTTATTATTTCAGTGAAAAGGAATTTTCGGTAAATGCCGGAGAGGTGACAAGCCTGAAAGACACTTGTAAGTTGAATAGTGTTGTTGTCAATGTGAATTACGATGACAGTTTCCTGGATGAGGTGGAGGATGATTATGCCGTTACCTTTACAAATGGTACAGGGGTATTGACAATGAACAGGGATGTGAATGGAATCGCTTATTTCCGTACATCACCTACAATGCTGATTGCTGTCCGAGCTACGACAAAGAACGGAACGGAAGTTTATAAAGCGCAGATCATGTCAAGCAAGGACGGAACTTCGTTGAAGCCGGAGGATAAATTTGAGATCAACCTGGGGATCAAGGACACAATCCCTGCCAACCCCGGGATTCCGGATAATCCTAACAATCCCAATGATCCGGACAATCCGGATGATCCAAACGGTCCTGATACCCCCAATAACCCGGGAAGTCCCGATGATCCTGATAACCCAGGTTTAGGAGGTAATGGCCATTTCGATATAACGATCGACGTGACGTTGAATGGCAAGGATGTGGATATCACGATCCCTGCTCCGGATCAACCGACGCCCGATCCTGACCCAACGCCCGATCCCGACCCGACACCTGAGCCGGATCCTTCTTATGCGGCTCCGACTATCGTTGGAGATGGATTCAGCCTCAGCCAGATATTGACCGACCCGACAACGGTCCGGGTGAATATAACAGCGGAGGCAGGGATTCAGAGTTTGGTTGTGACGATTGACTCTCCGATTCTTTCAGATGAATTGTTAGGTGCTGTGGGATTAGATAAATCGTTTGATCTGGCTAATCCGGGTAAAAATGAGACAGCCTTGAAGGAGTTAGGCTTGTTAGGTAATGATCCTGTTTCAGGGAGAACCTCTCAGGTGTTTGATGTGAGTGGATTTATGAGTATTCTTTCGCAATTAGGAGATCCGGGTCCACACAAATTTCATTTGAAGGTTGTCGATAAGAAAAACAGGCAGGAGTCGAAAACTCTGTCTATTCAGTTTACTATATAATTATAGCAAGTGATGAAAAGAAACAATATATATTTACTAATAACGCTGTTGTCTATTCTATTGTCCTGTAATTCAGATGAAAAAGTAAATGGAAATGGCTTTGTACGCATAGGTATTATCACCAACACTTCTGTTATAACGAAGGCTGAAGGTGATGTGGAGATTAAGAATATTCGTTTGGTTATCTCCAATGTAACGGAAAATTCTTCAGATAAGGATTGGTCGAAAGAGTATAATTTTGCTCCGGATGCACCTTCAGAAGATATAGAGTTAGCTCCCGGCAATTATAAACTGGTGGCGATAGCCAGCAATGGAAGCGAAGTCGCAGATGGTTTTACGCCTGCTTATATGGGAGAAGCTATGGTTGAAGTAACTGCCGGTAATACAAGTACGGCTTGGATAGAGTGTAAACTGACTACTGTAAAGGTATTAGTTGAATATGCAAGCAGTGTGGTAGGTACTTATCAAACTGAATATAAGACTGTCGTAGGAGGAGTTGCTTTCTCTGGTGAGGAAAAGCGTGCCGGATATATTGCTCCGGGCAATCTTTCTGTAGATTTTATGTTCAAAGATAATGCCGGAAGCTGGCAAACTATTTCGTTGGATAAAATAGCAGAAGCAAAGGCTCAGGAGTATTATAAGATAAAAATATCCATGAAGTCGACGGAAGGGGAAGGAGATGGTTCTTCCGAGGGTGCTGCCAATATTTCCATTCAGGTGGGTGAGGAGAATCCGCGGGATATAGAGGTTGGGATTGTATTACCGAAAGTTGTGGTTACGACTCTTGATGCGGAGAATGTGCTTACTAACTCAGCAACATTAAAAGGCAAATATGTTTCTCCTTCTGGAAAAGTAACGCCTTCGAATCCTAAATTTTTTTATCGGAAAAAGGGAGTTACTGAATGGCAGAATAGTATATCTGCAAGTTCTTCTGATGTGAATACTCAATATTTGGCATCTCTTATAGGATTAGATGATGATACAGAATATGAATATAAATTCATGGAGAAAGGAAACTCTGTTGATTTTAAAACAAAGGTAGGGGATAAAACCTTAGAGAAAAAAGCGATTGGTGTTACTGTCGCTTATGTCTATGGAGAGTTGAATACCAATGCTGTAGATGCATATTTTGAATATATACTAGCTTCAGAGACTGACTGGAGTCATGCAACAAAAGTATTGGCTGTTTTGGATACAGAGGGTAACTATAAAGCTGAATTAACAGGTTTGTCAGCAAATCAGTCTTATCAATATCGTTTTATGGAATCTAAAGTAATTCAAACTTTAACAACTTGTTCTTCTATTTCTATCCAATCTGTAACAGCTGGTGCTGATTATGCCAAAGTGAAATGGAATATCCAATCTTCTAAAAATTTATTAGATACAGATGAGGTCATAGTTAGTTATAAGTATAAAAAACAAGGAGATTCCTGGGGGGAGGTTCAGAGTTTGGTTATTGAAATGCAAGAGAATGGAAATAAGAATATTATAACAGGACTGGAACAGAATGGAACTTATTGTATTGATGATGAAAATAAAACATTTACAACATTAAAGAATGCAAGCTTTGATACATGGTTTAAGGGTAGTAATAAAGCTTGGTATGCAAATGAAAAAGATTCTTATGATTTTTGGGCTACAGGAAATGAAGGAGTGAGAAAAGCTAGTAAGGACTCAAATACAGAACCAATTGAGGGCAGAGATGGTGTGAAAGAGCATGCTGCTAAATTAACATCAATAAATGCCAAGATTCTAATGTTTGGCTTCTTTGCTGCAGGAAATTTGTATACAGGAAGCTTTAATTTTACGAGTTTATCTGATGCAATGAATGCAGATAAAGCTAAAAAATTCCCTAAATTCGGTCAAAGTTTTTCTACAAGACCAACAGGATTGAATGGTTGGTATAAATATACCTCTACCAATATTGATCAAGGTCTTGATAAGTCAGATTCTCGATATGGAATGAAAGACAAATGTCAGATATATGTGAAGTTGTTTACAGGAGATCAATATGATGCTTCCACGATTAATTCTACTACTTATATTGCCGAAGGTGAATATAGCTCAGATGAAGATGTTACAGAATGGACACCTTTTGAACTTGATTTAACATATCATGATTCTGAGAATATCCCGACTAGGATAGCAATAGTTGCAACATCCAGTATATATGGAGGAGATTTTATCGGAGCATTGAATAGCATTTTATATGTAGACGATTTCGAATTAGTCTACGATTACACCAAATCTCCTTATATAAACTAAAAAAACGAGGTGTGTCGAAAGTCACTATCTTGTCATCCCGGGCTCGTCCTGGACTCGCATACTACGAAGATATATACTTTAAGTATGAGTTGGCGGATCAAGTCCGCCATGACAAAATAGACTTTTGCAACACCTCTATTATCAACTCAAATATGAAACATCAAATAACAATCTTATTAGTATTCAGCCTCCTCTTCCCCTCCTTCCTCCAAGCCAAGAAGGACCGGGAACAGATCGACCGGGGTATCCATTCCTCTACCTTTATTCCGAAAGGACAATGGATGGTCGGAGGTAGTTTTTCCTATTCCGAGAGCAATTCGGATGATTATAAGTTTTTAATCCTGAAGAATGTGGAAGGAAAGAGGTATTCGTTCAGCGTCAGTCCTAACTTCGGATATTTCATCCGTGACAATGTGGCTGTGGGCGGTCGCTTTTCCTATACCCGCGATTATATCGATATAGGAAATCTCGATATCGACCTGAATGAAGATCTTTCTTTTAAGATCAATAACGCATCTTTGTTGCAACACATGATCTATGGAACCGGTTTCGTGCGTACATATATTAATCTGGGAAACAGCAAACGTTTCGGTCTGTTCAACGAGGCCCGTGTAACATTCGGCGCCGGACAAGGCAAGACCTATTCCGGCGAGGCAGAAACACTGGATGGCGTTTACGAAAAAATCAAACATCTACAGGTAGGTATTGCCCCAGGTATGACCGCTTTTATTACGAACAATGCCGCAGTTGAAGTGTCTGTGGGTGTGATGGGATTCGACTCCAAATGGATCGAACAGGATCATAACAAGGTGATCCAGGGTTCGCGCCGGGAAACTTCCGCTAAGTTCAAAATCGATCTGTTTTCTATAAACCTGGGTATGACCTATTATTTTTAACTGCTATGAAGAGAAATATACTTTTGAGAATGACAGGTTATTGCCGTATGGCTCTGATAATGTCCGCTTGTTACTTGTTGAACAGTTGTATCGAAAATGATGTCCCTTACCCTTATCTGGTCGGACAAATATCCGGTATTACGGTAGAAGGCATGACCGGAAATCCGGAGATACAAAATAATAACCGGACGGTCAGTATTGAAGTAAACGACCAGGTGGATATACAGACTTTGCGTATTACCCGGCTTCAGGTGACGAATGAAGCATCGGTCTATCCGGATAGTGCCAAATGTATCACAGCACAGGCTTTTCCTGAGAAAGGTTTTGCTTCTCTGGATAGTCTGCCTTCTACAGCCGATACCCGGATCAATTTTGCCGGGCCGGTACATTTTATGCTGACAACTTATCAGGATTATCTCTGGACAGTCTCGGTCACGCAGGTGTTTAACCGTAGCATAGAACTTTCCGGTCAGGTTGGAAATGCCATTTTTGATGTGAAGAACCAGCAGGCTGTTGTTTATGTTACCGAAGATCAGTCACTGAAGAATATTACCGTGAAGTCAATGCAGTTGGGAAGCTCTATTGCAACGACTACGCCTGATCCGGTAACAGTGAAGGACTTTTCCCGTCCGGTCACCTTCAATATTGCCGCTTTCGGCCGCACCGAACAATGGACGGTCAACGTGCTTTATACGGATAATACATCATCGGATATCACTGTATTCCCACGTACCAAACAGGCTGTTCTAAGTGGAGGTATCCGGAGCGGGGCATCTGTTGCCGTAGAATATAAAGAGAAGAGTGCGACTCAGTGGAATGAACTTTCTTCCTCCAATATCACAGTTGACGGAACCAGCTTTACGGCGGAACTGCCCGGACTGACTCCGGCAACCGTTTACGAGTGCCGTGTGAATATCGACGGATCAGCCGGGTCTGTGCTCGACTTTACAACAGCATCGGCAGAGATGTTGACCAACGGCAGTTTTGATGAATGGAGCCAGGATGCTTCCAAACCCAAATTATGGTATCCGTGGGCCAATGGCGGTTCTTCTTTCTGGGATACCGGAAACAAAGGGGCGACACTGGTAGGAGGCGACAGCAACTCGATACCCTCTGAAGAAACCAGCAACGGAAAGGGATATGCCGCTAAGTTGGAATCTAAATATGTATTGGTGAAATTTGCTGCCGGGAATATTTTCAGCGGGAGTTATGTGAGGACGGATGTGACCGACGGTGTGCTGAGTTTTGGCCGGCCGTTTACTTCATTCCCTACAAAGTTGAAGCTACATTATAAGTACAGTCCGAAAAAGATCGATAAAACGAATGCCTCTTACGGTGATTTCTCTTATCTGCTGGGACGTTCGGATTCTTGTTTCATTTATCTGGCTCTGACCGATTGGGATGCGCCGCTGGAAATACGGACGCGTCCGGCCAACCGTCAGTTGTTCGATAAGAACGACAAGAATGTGATTGCCTATACGGAACTGATAAGCGGAACGGAGTCAACCTCCTATCAGGAAGTCGAGCTTCCATTGACTTACCGGTATGCCAACCGTACGCCAAAATATCTGGTATTGGTTGCCACCTCCAGCAAATATGGTGATTATTTTACCGGCGGAGAAGGGAGCACGCTGTGGATTGATGATTTCGAATTGGTGTACGAATAAAGGTGTGATCCGGTATAAAGGGAAAGAATCTGTTTCAACCAAACGAATAATTCCGTACCTTTGCCCCTCAAAAAGAGAACACAAGGTATGGAAAAACATTTTAAGAGAACGCTGATAACTACGGCGTTGCCGTATGCGAACGGACCGGTACATATCGGACATCTGGCCGGGGTGTATGTACCGGCCGATATTTATGCCCGCTACCTTCGTCTGAAGGGGGAAGAGGTATTGATGATCGGGGGATCGGACGAACATGGTGTGCCTATTACCCTCCGTGCTAAGAAAGAAGGTGTTACACCGCAGGATGTGGTGGACCGTTTTCATGGCATTATCAAGAAGTCTTTCGAGGAGTTCGGCATCTCGTTCGATATCTATTCACGCACAACTTCACCTACTCATCGTCAGGTGGCGTCGGACTTTTTCCGTACCCTGTATGAAAAAGGAGAGTTTGTCGAAAAGACCAGCGAACAATATTACGACGAGGAAGCTAAACAATTCCTTGCCGACCGTTATATAACCGGTACATGTCCGCATTGCGGCAACGAAAAGGCTTATGGTGACCAGTGCGAAGCCTGCGGTACATCGTTGAATGCAACAGACCTGATCAACCCGAAGTCTGCCATTAGTGGTAGCGAACCGGTGATGAAGGAGACCAAACACTGGTATCTGCCCTTGGATAAGCATGAACCGTTCCTGCGCAAATGGATTCTGGAAGATCATAAAGAATGGAAACCGAACGTGTACGGACAGTGCAAGAGTTGGCTGGACATGGGATTGCAACCGCGTGCCGTAAGCCGCGACCTGGACTGGGGTATCCCTGTTCCGGTGGAAGGAGCGGAAGGCAAAGTGCTTTACGTATGGTTCGATGCGCCGATCGGTTATATTTCCAATACAAAAGAATTACTTCCCGACAGTTGGGAGACCTGGTGGAAAGATCCTGAAACCAAGATGGTACATTTCATCGGTAAGGATAATATCGTGTTCCATTGTATCGTATTCCCAGCCATGTTGAAGGCCGAAGGTACTTTCAACCTGCCGGAGAATGTACCAGCCAATGAATTTCTGAACCTGGAAGGCGACAAGATCTCTACTTCCCGCAACTGGGCGGTATGGTTGAACGAATATCTGGTGGATATGCCGGGAAAACAGGATGTATTACGTTATGTCCTGACTGCCAATGCGCCGGAAACAAAAGATAACGACTTTACCTGGAAAGACTTCCAGGCACGCAATAATAACGAGTTGGTTGCCATCCTGGGTAACTTCGTAAACCGTGCCCTGGTGCTGACTGAGAAATATTTCGAAGGAAAAGTGCCGGCAGTAAGCGAACTGACTGACTATGACCGTCAGACTTTGAAAGACTTCGAAGATGTAAAAGCAAATGTGGAGCGTCTGCTCGACACCTATCATTTCCGTGATGCCCAAAAGGAAGCCATGAACCTGGCCCGTATCGGTAACAAATATCTGGCAGATACGGAACCCTGGAAGCTGGCAAAGACAGATATGACTCGTGTGGCAACGATCATGAACATCGCTTTGCAGATCACAGCCAACCTGGCTATTGCTTTCGAACCCTTCCTGCCGTTCAGCATGGAGAAACTCAACAAGATGTTGAATGTAGAACCGTTAGGCTGGAGCCGTCTGGGCGCAACCGACTTGCTGGAAGCCGGACATCAGCTAGGCAAATCCGAACTGTTGTTTGAAAAGATCGAAGACAGTGTGATCGAAGCGCAGGTTCAGAAGTTGCTGGATACAAAGAAAGCGAACGAAGAAGCCAACTATAAAGCGAAACCGATACGCGAAAACATCGCGTTCGATGATTTCACAAAACTGGATATCCGTGTGGGAACGATCCTGGAATGTACAAAGGTGCCTAAGGCCGACAAATTGTTGCAGTTCCGTATCGATGACGGTTTGGAGAAACGTACAATCGTTTCCGGTATCGCCCAGCATTATGCCCCCGAAGAGTTGGTCGGAAAACAGGTTTGTTTTATTGCCAACCTTGCTCCGCGTAAGTTGAAAGGCATCGTATCGGAAGGTATGATCCTCTCTGCTGAAAACTTCGATGGCAAGCTGTCTGTCATCACTCCGGAAAAAGAAGTGAAACCGGGTAGCGAAGTAAAATAACATAAGATCTCCGGTGCTATGGAACGTAATGCCGGAGGTATGAATGATAATAGAGCCGGTATTCTTATCTGTAAGAGTCCCGGCTCTCTCATAGGTAAGAGTCCCTAAGCTCTCACTTATCATAGAAAAGAATGTTAAAGGTCTTTTATGCAATAAAAGGTTATTTGAAACGTTTTAATCTTCATAAGATAAACAGTGGAATACAATAGGAAAGATGCTTGAAAAACATATACAAATGGTTGACTTGCAAGGACAGTATCATCGCCTGAAAGAGGAGATAGATGCCGCCATGCAAACTGTTATTGAAAGCAGTGCCTTTATCAATGGTCCTCAGGTGAAGGCTTTTGGCGATCACTTGGCTGAATATCTCGATATTCCCTATGTGATTCCTTGCGGGAACGGTACGGATGCTCTTCAGATCGCTTTGATGGCGTTGCAGTTGCAGCCGGGGGATGAGGTGATTGTTCCGGCATTTACCTATGTGGCAGCTGCCGAAGTGATCGCTTTGCTGGGATTGACTCCTGTGCTGGTGGATGTAGATCCGCGAACCTATAATATCGATCCCCGTAAAATAGAAGAATCTATTTCCCGTAATACCAAGGCAATCATTGTAGTTCAACTGTTCGGCCAGTCCTGCGATATGGCTCCGATCCTGAGAATAGCCGGCATGTATCATCTCCATGTGATAGAAGATAATGCGCAGTCCGTTGGTGCGGAATATACTTTCCCGGATGGGCAGGTGAAGAAAACGGGGACAATGGGCGTTATCGGTACGACTTCGTTTTTCCCTTCCAAGCCGCTGGCCTGTTTTGGTGACGGAGGCGCTTTAATGACTTCTGATGAGAGTCTGGCAAAGCGTATCCGTATGATCGCAAATCATGGTCAGGAAGTTAAATATCATCATAAGCTCATAGGATGTAACTCTCGTCTGGATACCCTGCATGCCGCTGTTTTGGATGTGAAGCTGAAGTATATCGACGAGTTTACAAAAGCCCGGCAGGTCGTTGCCCGAAGATATGACGAAGGTTTGGCTTCATGCGAGCAGTTGATTCTTCCAAAGAAGAGTGATTTCTCTACACATGTCTATCATCAATATACGGTTCAGTTGAAACCCGTCGGTGATTATACCGATACGGCAAAACTCCGGGAATCTTTACAGTCTTTTCTTAAAGAGAAAGGTATTCCTTCCATGGTGTATTATCCGTTGCCTTTACAGGCCCAGGATGCCTATAAATGGATGGCACGTACGCCGGGAAATATGAATGAGGCAGCCCGTCTGAGCCAGTGTGTTTTATCATTACCTATCCATACGGAGATGACAAAAGAAGAGCAGGAGTATATAATTGATGCTATACTTGATTTCTATTCGAATTTAGTGGAAAGTAACAATATAGATGAAAGAAAATAAGATAAAATTCGCTGTAGTCGGTTGTGGTCATATCGGAAAGCGCCATGCCGAGATGGTAACCCGTGATCAGGATGCCGAATTAGTCGCTTTATGCGATATCCGTCCTCGCGAAGAATTGGGAATAGAGGCGTATGAAGTCCCTTTTTTTGCCGGTTTGCAGGAATTATTGCAGAGTGGCATTCAGATGGATGTCATTAATATCTGTACTCCGAACGGTTTGCATGCGCCTATGGCGGTACAAGCCATCGAAGCCGGTTGTAATGTGGTGATAGAAAAACCGATGGCGTTGACACTGGCTGATGCGGAGAAGGTGGTATATGCTTCTTTGAAATACCGTAAACAGGTATTTTGCGTCATGCAGAACCGCTATTCCCCTCCTTCCGTGTGGATTAAGGATATGATCGACTCCGGGAAATTGGGTAAAATATACATGGTTCAGTTGAACTGCTATTGGAACCGTGACGAACGTTATTATAAACCCGGTGGCTGGCATGGGGATGCTGCACTAGATGGCGGAACACTTTTCACCCAGTTCTCCCATTTTATCGATATCATGTATTGGTTGTTCGGGGATATCTGTAATATCCAGGCTCGTTTTGCCGATTTCAATCATGAAAAACTGACCGCTTTTGAAGACTCCGGCTTTGTGAATTTCAATTTCGTGAACGGAGGAATGGGAAGTCTGAGTTATTCGACTTCTGTCTGGGACAAGAATATGGAAAGCAGCATGCTGATCGTGGCAGAGAATGGCAGCGTAAAGATCGGCGGACAATATATGAACGAAGTGGAATATTGCCATGTGAAGGAGTATGAAATGCCCGAACTGGCTCCAACCAACCCGGGTAATGATTACGGCCCTTACAAGGGATCGGCTCAGAATCATAATTTCGTGATCCGCAATGTGGTCCGTGTCCTTTCCGGTTCAGGATCTGAATGTATCACGACCAACGTACTGGAAGGTATGAAAGTAGTGGACATTATACAGCGCATCTATGCTCAAAAGTAACGATTCTGAATAAGAAATGATGATCGGTAATTCCCCTTTCGTATAAATAACGATTTTAGAAGGGAAAGAATCCCTTCAAATTCCTATCTTTGTGGAAGTTTTGTCATTCCCGGCATGGGACTGACCAACATTGTTGTGCTCTCATTCTTATGAAAAGGACTGAGATATATAGAAAAACTCAAATTGAACAGATAGCATGAAACAGATTTTAGTTACCGGAGGAGCCGGTTTTATCGGCTCTCATCTTTGCGAACGCCTGCTGAAAGACGGGAACAATGTGATTTGTATGGATAATTATTTTACAGGTCTGAAACAAAACATTGTTCATTTACTGGACAATCCCTATTTTGAGCTGGTTCGTCATGATGTGACATTCCCGTATTATGTGGAGGTTGATGAAATTTACAATCTGGCTTGTCCAGCATCTCCGATACATTACCAGTTCGATCCGGTGAGTACGACTAAAACATCTGTTATTGGTGCTATCAATATGCTTGGGTTGGCTAAACGTACCAAAGCACGTATTCTTCAGGCTTCTACCAGTGAAGTTTACGGTGATCCGATCGTCCATCCCCAGGAAGAAAGTTATTGGGGAAATGTGAATCCGATCGGTTTGCGCAGCTGTTATGATGAGGGCAAACGTTGTGCGGAAACTTTATTCATGGATTATCATCGTCAGAATAAGGTAGATGTCAAGATTATCCGTATTTTCAATACCTATGGTCCCCGTATGCGTCCGGATGACGGCCGGGTTGTTTCCAACTTCATCATGCAGGCGTTGAAAGGTGAAGATATTACTATTTACGGTGATGGAAAGCAAACCCGTAGTTTCCAGTATGTCGACGACCTGGTGGAAGGTATGGTTCGTATGATGGCTTCCGAAAACTTTACCGGACCTGTCAATTTAGGCAATCCGGGAGAGTTCACCATGCTGGAGTTGGCAGAGATCATATTGAAGATGACTAATTCGAAATCAAAAATAATATTTACCCCTCTTCCTTCTGATGATCCCAAACAGCGTAAACCGGATATTACTTTAGCTAAAGAAAAACTGAATGGCTGGGAACCTAAAATCCGTTTGGAAGAAGGTTTGGTAGATACAATTAAATATTTCAAGAGCCTTTAATTTTGCATTTTGATTATAAATTATGAAAATAGCGATAGTAGGAACAGGCTATGTCGGCCTGGTTACCGGAACCTGTTTTGCAGAAATGGGGACCGAAGTTTTTTGTGTAGATGTTAACACCGAAAAAATTGAAAACCTTAAAAAGGGGATAATCCCTATCTATGAACCCGGTCTGGAAGATATGGTCCATCGTAACCAGCAGGCCGGAAGATTACAATTTACAACCGATCTTACTGAATGCCTGGACGAAGTGGAAGTTTTGTTCAGTGCCGTAGGTACGCCTCCCGATGAGGATGGTAGTGCCGATTTGAAATACGTGCTTGAGGTAGCCCGTACTGTCGGTCGGAATATGAAGAAACATATTCTGGTCGTAACAAAGAGTACGGTTCCCGTCGGCACGGCAAAGAAAGTACGCCGGGCTATCCAGGAAGAACTGGATAAACGTGGAGTAGAGATCGAGTTCGATGTCGCTTCTAATCCTGAATTTCTGAAGGAAGGAGCAGCGATCAGCGACTTTATGAGTCCGGACCGTGTTGTTGTTGGTGTAGAATCTGAGCGTGCAGAAGAGCTGATGACTCGTCTGTACCGTCCTTTCCTTTTAAATAATTTCCGTGTGATTTTTATGGATGTGCCATCTGCCGAGATGACCAAATATGCAGCGAACGCCATGTTGGCTACCCGTATCAGTTTTATGAACGATATTGCCAACTTGTGTGAGATTATCGGTGCGGATGTAAATATGGTACGTAAAGGTATCGGTTCTGACAATCGTATCGGTAACCGTTTCCTGTATGCCGGTATCGGTTATGGCGGTTCATGTTTTCCTAAAGACGTGAAAGCATTGATCAATACAGCCAAGCAAAATAATTATCCGATGCGTATCCTTCAGG
Source organism: Parabacteroides caecihominis (assembly GCF_023656785.1). NCBI lineage: Bacteria > Pseudomonadati > Bacteroidota > Bacteroidia > Bacteroidales > Tannerellaceae > Parabacteroides > Parabacteroides caecihominis. The sequence continues at coordinate 161,125 of NZ_JAMOKS010000002.1, read as the reverse complement.
CAGTCGAGGAAGTAAATGACGAACAGAAATCTCTTTTGTTCCATAAACTCGAAAAGCATTTTAATGGAGACCTGAAAGGTAAACGTATCGCTATCTGGGGATTGGCTTTTAAGCCTGAAACAGACGATATGCGCGAAGCTCCTTCTTTGGTTTTGATAGAAAAACTGTTGGCGGCCGGTTGTGAAGTATATGCTTATGATCCTGTAGCAGTAGAAGAATCAAAACGCCGTATCGGAGATGTTATCCATTATGCAAAAGATATTTATGATGCAGTAGTGGATGCCGATGCCCTGATGCTTGTAACGGAATGGAAAGAGTTCCGTATGCCTTCCTGGTCTGCAATAAAGAAACTGATGGCTACCCCGCTGGTTCTTGATGGCCGTAATATTTATGATATCAAGGAGATGGAGGAGAACGGGTTTATTTATCATTGCATAGGGAGGTAGAATACATATTGTAAACTAAAATCAATTAACTATGAAAGAAAATGTGATTAGATTCAGTGATGTAGAAAGTTGCATAATTGAATTACGGGATCAAAGAGTTCTGCTTGACAGGGATGTCGCTATGCTTTATGATGTAGAAACAAAAGAAATAAATCAGGCAGTCAAAAATAATCCGGATAAATTTCCTGCCGGATATTTAATCGAATGTAATAAAGTTGAGAAAGCCGAACTGGTCAAAAATTTTGACCGGTTCAATCCTTTAAAACATTCAACAGCTCTTCCGACAGCTTTTACTGAAAAAGGACTTTACATGTTGGCAACAATCCTGAAAAGTAACAAGGCAACGCAGACAACAATCGCAATCGTTGAAGCTTTTGCAAGAATCAAGGAATTGTCCAGAACTGTTTTACAGTTACCTACCGCCGATGAAGCACAGCAGAAAACACTTATGCAGCGCACGAGTGAGTTAATGGCTGACTTATTAGATGATGAACCGAAAGTAACAGATTCGGAAACGACAATAGAATTGAATCTGGCTGTTTTAAAGTTTAAGCATATGGTGAAAAGAGGATAAGAGTGGTTGGTCATAAAGAAGTTTTTTGAAAAATAACTATCATACTATCATATTTTGTTTGTACTCTTTGATTTACAGGATATATAACTATGATGGTTGATGAATTTATCTATCATAGAACTATCATAAACTGTCATTACCGTCCTACTCTCCGTCTGTTTTGTGTTAAGTATGGCATTTAATTTGTCAAAGTAGTTATCTTTTTTAGCTAAAACAGGGAGAAAATTTTCCCGGGACCCCTATTTCGACAGTTTTTATACCCCGGTCTAAGCGATGCTAACACCCGGGTGTGGAGATGGTTAAGACCCGGGTCTCAATGAATTTATATAGTTATATCTTTGAAAATAAGCAATATACTGTTTGAAAAAAGATAGCTGTTTTTATGATAGTATGATAGGGTAGTTTGTATCTATCATGTATACTGTCATAGCCTGTGTGTAATGAAATTGAAACTGTATAAGTGTTTAAATGAGAGTATGACAGTTGTTTTGAAAGAAAAGTCAAAACTAAAATTAGAAATACCTTATTCCTGTTAGTGATTATGGCTGAGGAAACTTTGAAAGATAAAACGGCTAAAGGCCTTTTTTGGGGAGGGATTAGTACGTTCTTCCAACAAATAATAGGAATGGTATTTGGGATTGTGATAGCCCGTATACTTAGTCCGGATGACTATGGATTGGTGGCTATGCTTGCTATTTTTAGTGCTATTGCCAATACGATTATGGATAGTGGCTTTACTACGGCGTTGATTAATAAAAAGACTATTCGGCATGAGGACTATAATGCTGTCTTTTGGTTTAGTGCGTTTTGTGGAATAGTTATTTATATGATTTTATTTCTTGCTGCTCCTCTGATTGCCCAATTTTATAATAAACCGGTTCTTCTTAATCTTTCCCGTGTATTATTCTTAAGTTTCTTGATTTCAAGTTTTGGGATAGCACATAATGCTATTTTATTTAAGAAGTTAAAGGTGAAGCAACGAGGAATTATTGATGTCGCTGCTGTATCTATTTCAGGAGGAGTTGGCTTAATATTTGCATTGCTGGGTTTTGCCTATTGGGGATTAGCTATACAATTAGTTTCTCAATGTTTAGTGGCAACCTTATTGCGTTGGTGTTTTTCTGGGTGGAGACCAACCCTTTCCTTTGATCTTTCTCCAATCAAAGAAATGTTTGGATTTAGTTCTAAAATATTATTTAATAATATTTTAGGGCAAGTGAATATGAATATTTTTTCTGTACTGTTGGGTAAATTTTATACAGATACAGATACGGGTTACTATTCACAAGGGAATAAATGGATGGTCTTAGGGAATATGACAATAAGCAATATGATACAGGGGGTGGCACAACCTGTTTTGGTTGAGGTCGCGGATGATAAAGAACGACAGAAGAAAGTTTTTAGAAAAATGTTACGATTTGGTGCTTTTATTTCTTTTCCTGTATTATTGGGACTGGCTTTTGTCGCCAAAGAGTTTATATTACTAACAGTTGGAGAAAAGTGGCTCAATAGTGTTCCTTATCTTCAAATTCTGACTATTGCGTATTCATTTAGTTTTATTACTAATTTATATTGGGCAATACTATTTTCTCATGGCAAGTCGAACATTATACTTTATGTAAGTTCTACTTTTTATGGTCTTAATTTATTATTGGCTTTATTTTTAGCATCTTATGGGATTTTTCCAATGATAATAGGATGTTCCGCTCTTACTCTTTTATTAAATTTTGGATGGCATTTTTGTGGTAAAAAATATATTGGTATTCAAACAATTGAGTTATTGCGGGATATTTCTCCTTATTTATTACTCGTTTTTTTCTGTTTTTCTATATCTTGGTTTGCAACAATAGGTATTAATAATTTGTATTATTTGCTTACTGCCAAAATTGTTATTGTAGCGGTACTGTATATTTTGATATTGTGGCTAACGAGGTCTGTTGTATTGAGAGAGAGTATTTCTTTTATTTTTAAAAAATAAATAGAAACAGCATATTGTATGATTGTAAAATTGTATAGAAAACTTCCTGTAGGATTCAGGGTGATAATTTATAATTGTTTTTTAGGGACCATATTAAATTATATCCGTAATCCACAGGCTCTTAAATATTGTTTCAAGGAACCTCAGATTAAACGGAAGCTGATAGAATTTTTACCGTTGTTTAAGAATAAGAACGGCTTGGAAGTAGGCGGGGGATCTTATATTTTTAGTAAAGAAGGTAATTTGCCGATCTATTCTGTGGCTAATAGGGTAGATGGATGTAACTACTCTTATCAAACGGTTTGGGAGGGTAATTTGAGTCAAGGTACATACAAATACAAAGGTGTAAATTTAGGAACTCAATTCATAGGAGAAGCAACAGAAATAGAAATGATTGTCGGTAAAATGTATGATTTTATCATTTCATCGAATTGCTTAGAGCATGTCGCTAATCCACTCAAAGCCGTTAAAAGTTGGTTGAACGTATTGAATACAGGTGGATATATCCTTCTTATTTTACCTAATAAAATTTCTAATTTTGATCATAGAAGACCCGATACTTCCTTTTCTCATTTGTTGGAGGACTATACAAATGATGTGAATGAAAACGATATGACGCATTTCGATGAAATAATAGAATTGCATGATCTGGATAAGGATGTTGTGGGTAATAACAAAGATGTTTTCATAGGACGTTCTATGAAAAATGATGAAAATCGTTGTTTTCATCATCATATTTTTACTGTTAAGCTATTGGAAAAGATTTTCTCATACTTTAATTTGGAGATTATATATTCTCAGGAAGGCTGGGATAATATTTATATACTAGGGCGTAAGTTGAAATAATATGAAAACGCTTGGAATCGTGATATTTTATTACCCAACTGATGAAGTTTGGAAAAATATCGCATCATATATAGATTTACTTGATAAGTTGATTATTTGGAATAATACCCCTGGAAATCAATTGGATTTGCATTTTCCAACTTGGGAAGAGAAAATCGTTTTGATGGGAGTAGGTAAAAATCTAGGAATAGGAAAAGCTTTAAATAAAGCTATCTTGTATGCGAAAGAAAATCAATATGACTATTTATTGACGATGGATCAGGATAGTCATTTTGTGAAAAAAGATTTTAAGTTGTATTTGAAAGCGATCAAGGAATCAAATATCAGGTCTATTTTCTCCCCGAACTATTTGCTTCATGACAAAGCATTGTATACATCTATAGATGACGGCTTTATTGAAGTAGAAACAACGATGACATCTGGAAGTGTATATCCTGTAGAAGTTTTTTCTAAAATCGGCTTGTTTCGGGATGACTTTTTCATTGATGCGATAGACACTGAGTTTTCTTTGCGTGCAAAGAAAAGTGGCATCACTACCCGTGTGATGCCACAAGTATACTTAGTTCATGGTGCCGGATACCAAAAGACAAAACATAAATTTTTGTGGAAAACATTCTTTCCCAATGAATATTCGCCAGTAAGATCTTATTATATTGTAAGAAATGGTATAATAACAAAACGCTTATATCCATGGGCTAATTGGAAAGGATTTCTGTACTATTGGTTCTATAAAAGATTATTTTTTGTTATATGTTACGAAGATAATAAGTTCGCTAAGATAAAAGGCCTATTGTATGGTTTTTATCATGGTATGATTGGAAAAACAGGAGAACAAACGATTTTTTAATGAAACAAAATAATAAAGCAAGAGTATTAGCTTTCTATCTACCTCAATATCATCCTATACCGGAAAATGACAAGTGGTATGGTAAAGGTTTTACAGAATGGACAAATGTAGGTAAAGCTAAACCTCTATTTCGAGGACATTATCAACCGCAAATTCCTGCAGATTTAGGTTATTATGATCTTAGAGTTTCTGAAACAAGAGAAGCTCAGGCAGAGATGGCTAGAGAATATGGTGTTGAAGGTTTTTGCTATTGGCATTATTGGTTTGGTAATGGACGCAGATTGTTAGAACGCCCATTTAATGAAGTATTATCTTCGGGAAAGCCTGATTTCCCTTTTTGTCTTGCATGGGCTAATCATAGTTGGCATGGTATTTATTGTGGCTTGAAAACTAAAGAGCCAGTAATGAGACAAACTTATAATGGAATAGAAGATTACAAAAAACATTTTTATGATGTGTTGCCTGCTTTTAAGGATAAACGTTATGTGACGGTTGATGGTAAACCGTTCTTTTTAGTTTTTTCACCGCAGGAAATTCCTGATTCCAAAGAGTTTATAGATTGTTGGCAAGAACTTGCCAAACAAAATGGACTTCTTGGAATCCATTTTGTAGCTCATACTTACCGACCTGATTATATAGATACTTTGTTGGCGCTAGGATATAATGCTGTTAATGTTGTCCGATTGTTTGAATATCAAAGAGTAGGGTTGTCTTTGTTAAGAATGGCAATTAATAAAATTAATAGAGAGATATTTAAACATGGATTTTGGTATGAATATAAAGATGCAATGAAATATTTCTCTGGTCTGGAAGATAAAAGAGAGAATGTGTATCCTACTTTAGTTCCTAATTGGGATCATTCTCCAAGAACTGGTAAATATGGTTCTATACTGAAAAATTCAACCCCAGCTTTGTTTCAGAAGCATGTGGAGACTGTGGTTAAGTCAATATCTGATAAATCGGATGAACACAAAATTGTCATATTGAAATCATGGAATGAATGGGCCGAAGGTAATTATATGGAACCAGATTTGAAGAACGGTAGAGGTTATTTAGAGGCTTTGGCTAACGGACTAAAAAAGTAAATATGTATCGGACCCCTATTTTATTTTTAATATTTGCACGTCCGGATACTACACGAAGAGTATTTGAACGCATTAAGCAAATTCAGCCAACAAAGCTGTATATAGCAGCAGATGCTCCACGTGAGAATCGCTCGGATGAAATCAAACGAAGTCAGGAAACCCGTCATATTATTGATTTAATTGATTGGCCTTGTGAAGTTCATACTCTATTTCGTGATACTAACTTAGGTTGTAAAATGGCTGTTTCGACTGCTATTTCATGGTTTTTTGAATGTGAAGAATATGGTGTAATCTTAGAAGATGATTGTTTGCCGGATTTGTCATTTTTTCCTTTCTGCGAAGAATTATTGTTGAAATATAAGGATGATGAGCGTATTGGACACATTGGGGGAAATAACTTTTTGCGAAATGATGTAAAGAGTGAGTATAGTTATGATTTTTGCTCTGTATCCCATATTTGGGGATGGGCTTCCTGGCGGAGGGTCTGGAAAGATTATGATGTGAATTTTCCTTATTGGAATGAGGTTCGAGACGACAAGTACAAGCGGAAAGGTTTATTCCGAAATTTGAAGGAAGAAATGTATTTTTCAACTTTTCTTTCAGATGTGTTAGGAGGTAATAAGGGTATTAATACCTGGGATACTCAATATTTTTTTATGCATAGACTCCAGAATAGATTATCGATTTATCCTATGGTTAACTTAGTTACAAATATTGGTCTGCATTCAATTGAGGCTACACATACTACTGCCCGGAATGATGATTTATTCGTTCCTTCTGAGGAAATGAAATTCCCTTTAAAACATCCGGTTTATATAAAGGCAAATGTGGAAATTGATGATTTTACTGTTGCCCACCAATTTTTTTCTTATAAAAGGCTGGTGCGTTATTTTTTAGGCATGTATTAAATATCATGAGTTTTATGTATATTCGATTTTTACTGTTCTTCAAATATGTGATTGAATCTTTTCTCAACACCAAAAGGTATCGATTAACTAGAAAAACTAAATTGTATTTGGAGTCGGCAAGTTGTAAATTGCCCTTACAAGATAAAAAAGAGATTATGGAATATTTAAGATATTCTTTGATTTCACAAATAAACTATTCTTTTAGAAACAAATATTTGACACAAAAAATCAAATTGACAAAAGATAAAAGTAATGGACTCTTCTATGTAAATCATAAAGGGAAAAGGCTTTATTTTAAGCGAGAATTATCAAAAAGTGCAATAAAGGATTTGTATCGGTGTTTATGTATAGAACAAGATAAAGATTCTCCTCACAGTTATTCATTTGGGGAGATGTCTTTTCAAAATGAAATTGTAGCGGATATAGGTGCAGCTGAAGGTATATGGGGATTAAGTCTTATTGAAAGTGTAAAGACCCTATATTTGTTTGAATGCGATGAAGGATGGATAGAAGCTCTTAATTTAACTTTTTCTCCTTGGAAAGAGAAGGTTCGTATTATAAATAAATATGTATCGGATAACTCGGAAGGGTGTATGATTCGGCTGGATGATTATTTTTATGAAAAGGGCATAAACCTTTCTACTATAAAAGCTGATATTGAGGGGGCAGAAGAAGTTATGTTAAAAGGAGCAGAGAAAATGATTCAAAATGGAGTGCTGAAAAAAATAATAGTATGTTCCTACCATCGTCCAAATGATGAGAAAATGATTTCCGAAATGTTGGGAGATAATTACTTGTTATCTATTTCTAAAGGATATATGTTGGATGTTTATTCGGATGTAGATTATGATTCAATAGATATTTCCTCTATTTTTAGAAAAGGTGTAATATATGCGAAATATAAATATTAAGAACAAATAATAGGTACTCTATGAAGGTTTTGTATGATCATCAAATGTTTTCAATGCAAAAATATGGAGGAATTACCCGATATTTTTCTGACTTGATATTCGATTTGCCTCTTGGATATGAGGGCGAATTACCTATCTTATACAGTGAAAACCATTATTTAAGAGAAAAAGAGGATGTCGTAACGAGGAAGTTTTTAGATATACTTCCTTTTAGATTAAAAAGATTATATTACTATCATAGAAATACAACATTGTCTAATCAGGCAATAAAGAAGAATGAATTTAATTTGTTTCATCCTACTTATTATGATCCATATTTTATAAAAAAAATCAAGAAGCCTTTTGTCATTACTGTCCATGATATGAATCATGAGAAGTTTCCTGATTTATTCTTGACGTATGATAATACATCTGAAAATAAACGTTTATTGGCAAAAGAAGCTGCACATATCATAGCTGTTAGCCAGAATACTAAAAAGGATTTGGTTGAACTGTTTGGCATTAGCCCTGATAAAATTACAGTCGTATATCATGGCTATAAGCAGCATTGTAAATCAGCGGGGGCTCTTTTTGAGAATTATCTTTTGTTTGTGGGGGAACGTAAAGGCTATAAAAATTTCTGGAACTTTATAAAGGCAATGGTTCCTCTATTGAACAAATATAAGGATTTAAAAATCGTATGTACAGGGAATCCCTTTAGCCGAGAAGAATTGGAACAATTAAATCAAATCAAATTAATAGACCGGGTTATTCAAAAATCAGTTTCAGATAGTGAGCTGGCTTCTCTCTACAGATATGCGTTAGCTTTTGTTTACCCATCTATTTATGAGGGATTTGGCATTCCTATATTGGAAGCATTTCAAAATGATTGTCCGGTTTGTTTGAGCAAGGCAAGTTGTTTCCCTGAGATAGCCGAAAATGCGGCTGTTTATTTTGACCCATCTGATTTGGATTCGATAACAGAGGCTGTACGTAAAGTTATTGAAAATAAGTATCTTGCTGATGATTTAAGGGATGCAGGAAGGATAAGGCTGAAAGACTTTTCAATAGATTTGATGGTGAAAAATACTTGTGAAGTTTATAATAAATATGCATTTTGATATTATTGGGGGGAGTTATAGTAACTTATGAATATACCGATTTTAATAGTTCACAAGGGTAATACTTTCTATTTACCTATAGTACTGAGGCAGTTACGATTGTTTAATCCTAATAGCCGGATTTGTCTGATTAGTGATGAAAGTACAAAGTGCTATGATTTTGTAGAGCATTATGATATAAAGAACTATTCAGAGGGCCTTATACATTTTGGAGAAATTTATAAGCATAGATCATCTAATCCATATGATTATGAGCTCTTTTGTTTTCAAAGGTGGTTTGTCATTAACGACTTTGTTAAAGAAAATGGCTTGCAGGATTTTTTGTGTATGGATTCTGATGTGTTGTTCTATTGTAATGTTGATGATGTCTTTAATCATTATTTAGGCTGTGATTTTACTATTTGCAATAAATTGGGGCCAGGCTGTTCTTTGTTTAATGCTCATTCAATTAAAAGTTTCTGCGATTATATGATGTTGATGTACACATCTCCTTCTTATATAAATAAAATGGATGGGATTTATGAAAACTTGAAGTCTGAAAAAAAATTAGGTGGGATTTGTGATATGACCGCATTTGTTTGGTACCAGGAGAATGTTAAATGTAATGTTATAGATATTGCAACTCCAATAGAAGGCTCTTGCTTTGATGGTTGTATTACATGGTCTGCTGGTTTTGAAATGAAAAATGGTAAAAAGAAAGTCTACTGGAAAGAAAATCTTCCTTACGGAAAACTGGAAAGTGATAACTCGTTAATCCGTTTTTACTGTCTTCATTTTCAAGGGCGTTCAAAATACTCTATCTTTAAATATATATTAGATAAGAACAAAGTTCACCATTCAGGTTTCTGGTATGATTTAAAATGGTTATTATCGAAGGATATTCTGAATGCCCGTTTAAAAGGCATAAAAAAGGCAATCAATAATCCGAAGATGGTGGTTAATTTTGTTAAGGCGAAACTAAAGTAAGCCGTAAATTTTTAATGTAAATACAAATAGGAAAGTCTAATTAATGCAACAACCAGTTTTCTCAATCATAACAATCACCTATAATGCTTCCCGTTGGTTAGAGCAGACTATTCTTGGGGTGCTGAGCCAATCGTATCCGAACATTGAATATATCGTTATTGACGGAGGCTCGACGGATGGGACGGTGGATATTATAAAGCAATATGCTTCCGGTATTTCCTATTGGGTAAGTGAGCCGGATAAAGGTATTTATGATGCAATGAATAAAGGTCTTCAGAAGGCTACGGGCGACTATGTGTGGTTTATTAATGCCGGGGATTCTTTATTTACTTCCGATATCGTACAAAGGGTTGCCTCTTTAGTTCAGAAGAAGAAAGTTCTGCCTGATATTATTTATGGAGAAACAGTTATTGTTGATGAAGAAGGTAAATCGTTAGGACAACGGAGATTGAAGGCCCCAAACAAACTTACATGGAAAAGCTTCCGGATGGGCATGTTAGTTTGTCATCAGTCATTTATAACAAAACGTAGTATTGCTCCGTTATATGATTTAACATATCGCTATTCTGCTGATTTCGACTGGTGTATCAAATGTATGAAACAAGCAGGTAAAATATATAATACGCGAATGACATTATCTAACTTCCTGGATGGTGGGGTTAGCACGACCCAGCGCAAAGCCTCTTTGAAAGAAAGATATGATATTATGTGCCGGTATTATGGAGTAATATCAACATCTTTGCTCCATGTCTGGTTTGCTATTCGCTTTTATTTTGCTAAGTGGTTCAAAGGTAGAGTGTAAACGAAAATATATAGAAGATACATATTATGCATAGTATGATGAAAAATGTGGGTAAGCATGTGGCTGCCCTTGTCTTGTTTTTAGGGTTGGTGATGGCTTATTTCTCTCCCGCAGTGTTTGATGGAAAGGTTATCAGACAAGGTGATAATGTGAAAGCTGCCGGTATGGGAGGAAGTCAGGTCGATAAATATGCAAAGACTGCTGAACCGGGTGAGTTTAGTGTATGGTCGGATGCTATGTTTTCGGGGATGCCTTATGGGCCGGGATATGGAAGTCCGGCTCCGGAATTGCCTTCTTATGGCATTGTTGATGGATGGTTGAAGGCTCCGGGATATACTCATGCTGCCATGGTTTTTACCGGATTGGTCTGTTTTTATCTGTTGATGTGCATCATGGGAGTGAACTGGTGGCTGGCGATAGCGGGAGCGATTGCCTTTGCTTTTGCTTCTTATAATATAATCATTATTGAAGCGGGACATATTGTAAAGGCTTATGTGATAGGGTATATGCCTGTAACGTTGGCGGGTATGTTCTTGCTGTTTAAACGAAAATGGCTTTGGGGAGCAGTCCTGTTCCTTTTAGGAGTAGCTTTCTCTTTGTTAAACGGGCATGTTCAGATAACTTATTATCTGGTTTTGTTATGCTTCTTCATCTATTTGGGATATTCTATCAAGATGCTTAAGGAAAAGCAGACTGCCGACTGGCTTAAAACGTCTTTGATTATGCTGGCATGTGTAGTTTTAGCAGTCCTTCCCAATGCAAAACATATGTATTCCAACTGGGATTTGGGACAACATTCTATCCGTGGAGCCTCTGAACTGACGCCTAAACCAGACGAAACGGGAAAAGTGGAGAAAGCTTCTTCCGGTTTGGATAAAGATTATGCTTTCCAATGGAGTTATGGCTGGAAGGAATTATTGACTGTCATGATCCCGGATGTATATGGAGGTAGTTCGGGAGGTACATTAGGCAGTTCTTCCGAGTTGTATAAGGAATTGAAGAAAAACGGTGCCCAGGTGGGAAAAGAGGTTCAGACTTATACTTATTGGGGAGATAAACCATTTACATCAGGACCTGTTTATTTTGGAGCATTGGTATGTTTCTTGTTTGTATTGGGAATGTTCGTGGTGCGTAACCCGATGAAATGGTGGTTGTTTGGCGGGGCTGTTTTCCTTACATTCCTGGCCTTGGGGCGTAATTTTGATGCATTCAATGATATAATGTTCCATTATTTGCCGTTGTATAATAAGTTCAGAACAGTAGAAATGGCTCTGGTGATTCCAGGATTGGTATTTCCTCTTGTTGCCATTTGGGGATTACGGGAAATATTCAGGGGAAATGTGGATGATAAAACGATGAAAAAAGGCTTTTTATGGTCTTTAGGCATAACTGGTGGTATTTGTCTGATTGTTTTCCTGATACCTTCATTATTATTGAATTTCCATTCTGCTTATGATGCACAGTTCCAGAACCAGGTTCCGGAATGGTATTACACTGCTTTGTTGATGGACCGTGCTTCGCTGGCTTCGTCGGATGCTTTGCGTTCTTTGATTTTTATTTTGTTGGGAGCCGGTTTATTGCTTTGGTACTGGAAGGCGAAAAATAAGACGACTGCTTCTATGATTGTGAGTGCAGGTATGGCCGTGTTGATATTGGTTGATTTATGGTCTGTCGACCGTCGTTATCTGGACGATAGTAATTATGTAAAGGAAAAAGCGGAAGAATCTTATAAGGAAAGTGTTGCCGATAAAGAGATATTTAAGGATACGGATGAATCTTACCGCGTGTTTGGACTGAATAATCCGTGGCAGGATACAAACGTTTCTTATTTCCATCATTCGATTGGAGGATATCATGCCGTTAAATTACGTCGTTACCAGGAATTGATTGATTATCGTCTGGATGGTGAATACCGTAATATTATCGGTGCTTTGCAAAAGGCACAGAGCATACAGGATATAATGCCTGTCCTGGCAGCCTCTCCTTCTTTAAACATGTTGAATACACGGTATATTATTTATAATCCGGACCAGGCGCCGATTCGAAATCCGTATGCTTATGGAAATGCATGGTTTGTAGATAAGGTGGATATTGTAGAAAATGCGGATGCTGAGATTGAAGCCTTGAATACGATTGATCCGTTGGAGACAGCAGTGGTGGATAAGCGCTTTGCGAAAGACCTGGAAGGCTTTACTCCGCAGGTAGATTCCACGGCAACGATTGTGTTGGAAAAGTACCGTCCTAACCGGTTGATATATAAAACGAAAGCATCTTCGGAACAACTGGCCGTTTTCTCCGAAATCTATTATCCGGGTTGGAAAGTTACAATAGACGGAAAAGATGCGACTCATTTCCGTACCGACTGGATTTTACGTGGAATGCTGGTACCCGCGGGAGAACATACAATCGTTTTTGATTTCCATCCGGATACTTATGTGCTTGCCGCTAATGTTTCAGCTTATAGTTCTTTCCTAATCTTGTTATTGCTGATTGCTGCGGTTGGATGGTCCGGCTGGAAATATTGGCAGAAGAGTCGTGAATGAAAGACAATTATAGTTCCATAGTGGAATTTCTGGAGAATAAAGGATTGCTGACGGAATCTTTTGATCTGGAGTTTAAAAGTGCGAAAGGTGGATTTCCTAAGAGCTTTTGGGAATCTTATTCTTCTTTTGCAAATACCGAAGGCGGCATCATCATCCTAGGCATTTCAGAAAAGGATGACCAATGCTTCTATGATGGTCTGCCACAGATGGTGATGCGTAAGTTTCAAGATGATTTCATTGGAAGATCTTGATGAAGTATCTGTCGCTCAATATCGTCAGTTGCTAGGTAGTGTAAGACCGGGCCATCCTTTTTTAAAATGGGATGATAAAGGGTTATTACTGAAATTAGGCGGTTGGAAAAAGGATAGGTATACAGGAAAAGAAGGCTTAACGGTTGCTGGTTTATTGATGTTTGGTAAAACAGAAAGTATAGTAGAGGCTTTTCCTGATTATCATGTAGATTATCAAGAGATACCGGAAAGCGGAGAACGTTGGATAGACAGAGTTTATCCGGATGGGACCTGGGAGGCTAATCTATTTCAATTTTTTCATTTGGTGTGGCCTAAGGTGAGTCGTTCTCTTCCGAAAACATTTAAGCTAAAGAATGGCCAAAGGCATGATGAAGGGGCTGTTCATGAAGCCTTACGGGAAGCATTGGCTAATACTTTGATTCATGCGGATTATTTCGGGATAGGGGGAGTTGTAATAAAGAAGTATACGGATTGTTTCTTATTCTCTAATCCGGGATGTCTACTGATAAGTCAAGCTCAATATTATAAAGGAGGCATTAGCGTTCCGCGTAATAATAGTATCCAAACAATGTTTCTGCTTTTAGGGTATGGAGAAAAGGCTGGTTCCGGAAGCACTCGGATTATGAATGCCTGGGAAGGAGCACATTGGAGAAAGCCTCTGATAAATGTGTTGCCTCGTCCGGATAGAGTTGAGTTGTGCCTGAGTATGGAGCAGTTATTGCCTCAAAAAAGTATAAATAAACTTATCTCTGTTTTTGGGGAAGAAATTACCCATTTATATGGTGACGGATTAATTGCACTCACGACTGCCGAAATGGAAGGATGTGTGTCTAATGTCAGATTACAGCAACTGATAAATAAACATTCAACGGAAATATCTCAGTTATTGAAAGATTTATGCAATGAGGGATACTTGGTCGCAGAAAATAAAGGACGATGGACTGTCTACCATTTGAATTTACGCGAAGAGAAAAAATCTGTTCAAAAGAATCTTTTTGAAGAAACGATGACACCTCCGGGGAGAAATGATGACACCTCGGGAGAAATGATGACACCTCCGGGGAGAAATGATGACACCTCGGGAGAAACGATGACACCTCGGGGAAAGAAATGGATGAGGAATGAAGAACTAATGACGTTGGTTGTTGAGATTTGTTGCGATACATTTAAAAGCGTTGATGAGATTGCAGCAGTGATTCTTCGTACACCAACTTATTTGAAGAATAAGATATTGCCTCTCCTTTTGGCTCAGGAGCGTTTAGAGCGTCTTTATCCGACCATCCCGAATCATCCAAACCAAGCTTATAGAAAAAAACAAAAGTAAAATTTATGATATCTTACTCAATCATAATCCCCGTATATAACCGTCCGGTTGAAGTTCGGGAGTTGCTTGAAAGTTTATTGCATCAGACTTGCAAGGATTTTGAAGTGCTGATTATTGAAGATGGTTCAGCGGTTCGTTGCGACGAGGTAGTCAAAGAATATGAAGACCAGCTGAATGTACGTTACTTTTTCAAACCGAATTCGGGCAGAAGCCTGACCCGTAATTATGGTATGGAACGTGCCGAAGGTAAATATCAGGTCTTTTTCGACTCGGATTGTATTATTCCGGAAGACTATTTCGAGAAGGTTACGAACTATCTGAAAGAGACGAATGCGGATTGCTTCGGCGGACCGGACAGGGCACATGCCTCTTTTTCCCTGATGCAGAAAGCTATTAGCTATTCGATGACCTCTTTTTTGACAACTGGCGGTATCCGTGGAAGTAAGAAAGGGCTGGAGAAGTTCGTGCCCCGTACATTCAATATGGGATTCTCGCGGGAAGTTTATCAGAAGGTAGGCGGCTTTAAGGATATGTTCGGAGAGGATATTGATTTAAGTACCCGTATCCGTAAAGCCGGTTTTAGTGTAGAGTTGTTTCCGGAAGCCTATGTGTATCATAAGCGCCGCGTGAGTCTGAAATCATTCTACAGACAAGTGTATGTTTTTGGAATGGCGCGTGTGGATTTATATCAGATGCATCCGGATTCGTTGAAGCTGGTTCATCTGTTGCCTGCCTGTTTTGTACTGGGAGTGTTGTTTTTATTGTTATCGTCGTTAATCTGTCCCTGGGCTTTACTGCCGTTGGGTGTTTATATACTGGCGCTGTTCTTGGAATCTCTGTTTGTCAATAAAAGCCTGCCGATCGCTTTACTTTCCATCGTGACCAGCTTTATTCAATTAGGCGGTTATGGTATGGGATTTATCGGTGCATTTGTCCGCAAGGTGATTTTAAAGCAGAAAGTAGACGTTGAGGCAGAGCTGAAGAAGCATTATAAGAAGAAAGCCTGAGCAAAACTCAGCAAATCCGCATAATGGGCCTGGTAGAGTGTTTTTGATACTTCTCCCGGGCCATATTTGTTTCCTATAAATACTCCTCTCATCCCGGCATTTTTGGCAAACAGCATGTCACTGATGCTATCTCCTGCCATTATACTTTTCAGGAAATCAATGTCCGGGAAATCATCTTTGGCCTGAAGTGCCATGCCTGTGTTGGGTTTACGGTTCTTACTGTAATCGCTGGTATCGGTACAAACATATATCTTATCTATCCTTCCTCCCTGTCCGGAGACTTCATTCATCATATAAGCATGTATCTCTTCCAGGTCTTTCCGGGTCATTATGCCTTTTCCGACTCCGCGCTGGTTAGTGACAATTATGATATGTTTGAACAGGGGGGAGAGTAGCCTCAGGGCTTCCAATGCTCCGTCGATAAAGATGAATTCCCCGGTTGTTTTGACATAGTCGTGCGGACGTTGCTGGTTGATAACCCCGTCGCGGTCCAGGAATAATGTGTTATAAGGCTTTATATCTTCCATCTTTGAAGTCTGTTTGAGCTTGTGCGTAATCGTCAGGGATACCAATGTCTATGAAATATCCTTCCGATATATATCCGGAAAGGATGGAGGTGGTGACTTTTGCCTCAAAGAAATCCTTTTCGAGTGAAAACTTTGCCGGATAGCCGTCCAGTTCGTTGCGGTTAATCAGATAGATGCCTCCGTTGATAAGGCCCGATTCGCAATATTGCTTTTCGTTGAAACGCAGGATACGGCGGGATTCCTGTTCGATGTCGACAACCCCGTATCTGCTGAACTTCTCCATTCTTTTCAATGCGAGGGTTGCTGATGCGCTGGTTTGCCTGTGGAGGTTTAATAACTCCGGATAATTCACACCGAAAAATGTATCGCCGTTCAGGACGAACACATTCTCTGTGCGGGCTTTCGAAAGTGCCAGCTTTACTGCTCCTCCTGTTCCGAGCGGGACTTCTTCGACTACGGTCGATATGTCAGCGGAGAAGCGGTTTGCCCCGAGCCATTCCCCGATAATCTCATGTTTGTACCCTAAGGAAAGGATGATATGTTTGAATCCGGCTTCAATCAGCGTTGTAATCAGGTAATGCAGGAAAGGATGCCCGGCTACCGGAGCCATGCATTTGGGAACATCAGACACTACACTTTGCAGCCGGGTACCCATTCCTCCCGCCAGTATGATACATTCCATCCCTTATTCCTTTCCGAATATTTCTGCTTCTACCAATTCACAGATGATATGCCCGATGGTGATGTGTGCCTCCTGGATACGTGGAGTATCGGTAGACGGCACATTGATGAGTAGCTTCGTCAGTTCACGCATGCGGCCACCGTCGGCACCGGTAAAAGCTACCGTTGTAATTGCTTTTTCATGGCATGTCTCGAACGCCTTTACGATGTTGGCGGAGTTGCCCGAAGTGGATAAGCCGACCAGGACATCGCCTGCCTTTCCGATACCCGAAATCAGCCGGGAGTAGATGATCTCGAAACTCAGGTCGTTGGATACGGCTGTGATGTAAGAAGAGTTGCAGTGTAATGCTTCAGACGGCAGTATGTCACGTTCCAGATAAAACTTGCCGGAGAACTCGGCTGCCAGGTGTTGTGCATCGGCGGCGCTTCCACCGTTTCCGCAGAAGTAAACCCTTCCTCCGTATTTAAAACAGGTGACAATCGTGTCGGTAATCTGTGCAATTGTGTCCTGCAACTTCTCGTCCGCCAGTATCTGTTCGATAATGTCGCGGTGTTGCGCTAGCCGTTTTCTGATTATTCCTTTACTGTCCATGTAATCAATCCTTTCTTACAAAATTCAAATTGTTGTATATGTCCGATATGCATCTTGTCCAATGCTTCGGACACTTTGTAGCAGCTATTGCCGGGACAGTAGAAGAACATGAATCCTCCTCCTCCGGCACCGGAGATTTTACCGCCCAGGGCACCGTTGGCCATGGCAGTTTCGTATATATGGTCGATAAATTCGTTGGAGATGTTGCGGGCCATTTTCTTCTTACTGGTCCAGCTGGTGTTGAGCGCTTTTCCCAGTTCCTGCAATTCTTCCCGCAGCAGGCAATTCTTCATGCGGAATGCTTCATGCTTGACATTGTGCATGGCTTCCAGCGAGTCGTTTTTATTGTTTTTGACGTTTTCGGCCTGTTCTTCGATAATCTTTCCGGAGCAACGCTGTTGTTCGGTGTAGAAAAGGACGGTGTTCATGGCCCATTCCTGCAAGATATCATCGCCGATGCGGAGAGGATTGACAATGACTTTGTCGTCTTCCAGAAACTCCATGAAGTTAACGCCTCCGAAGGTAGCGGCATATTGGTCCTGTTTGCCTCCTGCCATATTCAGGTCGATGCGTTCGATTTCGTAAGCGTAATGGGCAATATCATATTTCCCCAGTGGTAACCGCAGCCATTCGGTGAAGGCTCCGAGGATGGCGACAACCAAAGTGGAAGAGGTGCCAAGGCCGGAACCGGATGGGACGTCCATCTGGGTGATCAGTTCAAAGGAAAGAGGTTCTCCGTTGTTATAACGCGAAACGATTGAATTATATATGCCATGTTGCAGTACTAACGGGCCGTCGAGAGGCAGTTCGCTTACCGCGTCGAATTCTTCTGTAATGTTTTCATTGATATGGACAAACCTGATTTTCCCGTTGTCGAGCGGGCGGATGGTGGCGTGGGCATATAAATTGACGGTAACGTTGAGGATTGCACCGCCATAGAGGTTGGAGTAGGGGGAAACATCTGTTCCTCCTCCGGCAATTCCCAGTCTGAAAGGTGCTTTGCTTCGGTATAACATAATAATTTGCCAATTAGTTAATGTGCCAATATGCCAATTAATAATTAGCTAATGTAAGAATGTGCCAAAAAGCCAATGGAAATAGTAATTCATTTAATTATTTCCTAAATTGGCATATTGGCACATTCTTTTATTGGCTAATTATTTTTAATATCTGTAATGGTCAGCCTTATACGGACCTTCTACCGGAACTCCGATATAGTCGGCCTGTTTGGGGCTTAATGTAGACAGTTTTACGCCGATACGTTCAAGGTGCAGGCGGGCAACTTCTTCGTCCAGACGTTTCGGAAGACGGTAAACACCCACTTCGTAAGCCATCTGCCACAAATCCATCTGTGCGAGTACCTGGTTTGTAAATGAGTTGCTCATTACAAAGGAAGGGTGACCGGTTGCACAACCCAGGTTCACCAGACGTCCTTCTGCCAGCAGGAAGATAGAGTTTCCTGTCGGGAACGTATATTTGTCAACCTGCGGTTTAATATTGGTATGTTTGATGTTCGGATAGTTCACCAGGTTGTCTACCTGTATTTCATTATCGAAGTGACCGATGTTGCAAACGATTGCCTGGTCTTTCATCTGGCTCATGTGGCCGATGGTGATGATATCGCAGTTTCCGGTGGTAGTAACGAAAATATTACCTTCTTTAACCGCTTCTTCCATTGTTGTAACTTCGAATCCTTCCATAGCAGCCTGCAAAGCACAAATCGGGTCGATTTCAGTAACCAGCACACGTGCTCCGTAAGAACGCATGGAGTGTGCACAACCTTTACCCACGTCACCGTATCCGGCAACTACCACGACTTTACCGGCAATCATCACGTCGGTAGCACGTTTGATACCGTCGGCCAGCGATTCGCGGCAGCCATACAGGTTGTCGAATTTGGATTTCGTTACCGAATCGTTCACATTGATGGCCGGAACCAGCAGTTCGCCTTTTTCCATCATCTGGTACAGACGGTGTACGCCGGTCGTTGTCTCTTCGGAAACGCCTTTCATCTCTGCAATCGTACGATGCCAACGCTGGTTATCTTCTTTCAGGATACTGTTTAATGTATCCAGAATAACCTGTTCTTCGTGGTTACCACCTTTGCGATTGATGGTTTCTGCATCGTTTTCAGCACGATACCCCATGTGAACAAGAAGAGAAGCGTCACCTCCGTCGTCTACAATCATCTGCGGACCTTTTCCGTCAGGGAAGCGGAGTGCCATGTCGGTACACCACCAGTACTCTTCCAGAGTTTCACCTTTCCAGGCAAAAACGGGAACACCTGTTGCAGCAATAGCCGCAGCGGCATGGTCCTGGGTAGAGAAGATGTTACAGCTTGCCCAGCGTACATCTGCTCCCAACGCAACTAATGTTTCGATTAACACTGCTGTCTGGATTGTCATGTGCAGTGAGCCGGTGATACGGGCACCTTTCAGAGGTTTCTGAGCGGCATATTTCTGGCGAAGAGCCATCAGTCCCGGCATTTCGTGTTCGGCGATTTCAATCTCTTTGCGACCGAATTCAGCCAAACTCATATCTGCCACTTTATAAGGCAGATTAGTTGGAAATAATTGTGACATAAATAATAATTATTTTGAATGTGTGGCAAAGATAACAAATTATTGAGTTGTACGGATGATTTGCAAGGACAAACATATCCGTCTGCTTATCTCTTCATAATTTCCTGCTAAGGAAACGCTAGTTTCTTCAGCAGGAAACGCGCGTTTCCATGGGAGGAAACTCCAGTTCCCTGCGCAGGGAATTACAGTTTCCTAAACGGGAAACTACGAGGAAACTGTAATCAATTGAGCCGTAGCATTATAATGAAAATAGCCGCTGAGACTAATCAACGGCTATTTTGCCGGGCAAAAGCCCTGTGCTTTTAATATGTTTTCGTTTTATACCGGAGTAATCCCTTGTTCGGCCAGCAGTTTCAGGCTGAGGTCTTTCAGCTTGAACTTCTGAATCTTGCCGCTACCGGTCATCGGGAAGGTATCGACAAAGAAGATATATTTCGGAATCTTGTGGCGGGCTATCTTGCCGCGGCAGAAGTCTTTCACTACGTCGTCCGTCATCGTAACACCTTCGTGCAGGATGATGAAAGCACCGACTTCTTCGCCGTATTTCTTGGACGGGACGGCTGCCACCTGAACGTCTTTCACTCCTTCCAGGTGATAAAGGTATTCCTCTATTTCACGCGGGTAAACGTTTTCTCCGCCACGGATAATCATATCCTTGATACGTCCGGTAATGCGATAGAAGCCGTTTTCGTCTTTTATGCCGAGGTCGCCGCTATGCAGGAAGCCGTCTTTGTCGATGACTTCGGCTGTGGCGGCAGGATTGTTATAATAACCTTTCATGTTGTTGTAACCGCGGTTGCACATTTCTCCCTGTACGCCAACCGGACATTCTTCGCCGGTTTCGGGGTCGATGACACGCACCTCCGTAAATTCAAAGTCGCGTCCGACAGTATTATAACGTTCTTCTGCCGGGTCGTCGATACGTGAATGGGTCATACCGGGTGATGTCTCCGTCAGACCGTAAACGCTGGTTACACGCATAAACATCTTCTCTTCCACCTGGCGCATCAGTTCCACCGGGCAGAGCGAACCTGCCATGATACCGGTACGGAGCGAAGTCAGGTCGAACATCGGGAACATCGGATGGTTCAGTTCGGCAATGAACATGGTCGGTACACCGTAAAGTGCCGTACACCGTTCCTTATGGATAGAGGCCAGTACCACCAGCGGGTCGAACTTCTCGACCATAACCTGTGTACAACCGTGTGTCAGCACGTTCATGGAAGCCAGCACCACACCGAAGCAATGGAAAAGAGGAACACAACAGCAGAGTTTGTCGTCTGCGGTGAATTTCATATGCTCGCCGGTCAGCAAACCGTTGTTCGCAATATTATGGTGCGTCAACATAACCCCTTTCGGGAAGCCTGTCGTGCCGGAGGTATATTGCATATTGACTACATCGTGGCAGTCAACCAGCTTTTTAGCAGCTTCCAGTTTGTCGTCTTCTATATTTTCGCCCAGCAATAACAGCTCCGGCGTGTTATACATACCGCGATATTTCTCCTGGCCGATATAAACGACATTTTTCAGTCTCGGGAAGCGTTTGCTTTTCAGATAGCCGCGTTGCGATTCCTTTAGTTCGGGAAGCATGGTGTACATCATATCGATGTAACTGCCGTCAAATACGCCTTCGGTGATACACATGGTGTGGATATCGGCATTCTCTACCAGAAACTCCAACTCGTTCTGTTTATAGTTCGTGTTGACGGTAACGGCTACGGCTCCGATTTTGGCGGCAGCATAAAGGAATGTCAGCCAGTCGGGTACATTCGTTGCCCAGATACCGACATGGGTGCCGTGTTCGATACCGATAGAGAGCATGCCTTTTGCCATCCGGTCGACACGTTCGTTGAATTCTTTCCATGTAAAACGCAGGTCGCGGTCGGAATAAACCAGATATTCCTTGTCCGGCGTCGTTTCGGCCCAATGTTCCAGCCATTGGCCTAATGTCTTATCTTGCAGTTGTATTTCCATATCCTTTCTTTAACATTAATAGGGGGTATAAACAACTCCAAGGATTTTAGCCGTGCTTTCGGCAGCGGCATGAACGTGGTGGGCAACAATCGAATCATAATAGATGCTGTCGCCTTCTTCCAATATATAGGTATTCTTTCCGTAGTTTATTTCAAGTACGCCTTCCAGTACATAAATGAACTCTTCGCCTTCATGTGTGGAAAGAACAAAATCAACGCCGTCTTCCGAAGGGGAAACATCGATCAGGAACGGTTCCATATGGCGGCCGGATTTATCCTGCGACAGTGAATGGTATTCCATATGTTTGCGGTTTTCCATCGAATTGTTGGTAAAACCGATGCTGTTGGAGTCATTACTATCCTTTTTGCGGCAGATAACCGGGCCGAGTTCGGATTGGTCGTCAAGGAATGTACCCAGGCGGACACCGAGTACCCGTGCTATTTTGATAAGAGGTGCCAGTGAAGGAAAATCTACATTACCTTCTATACGTTCGATTTGTTCTGTACTCAGGCCGGAACGTTCGGCAACTTCCTCAACAGTGAGTTGTTTTGATTCACGGATACTTTTAATTTTGGCTCCGATGATTTTGTTGTTTCCCATAAGTATGTTTATTTTTTAGATTATCTTTTAATTTGTAACTAAACGCCGCAAATTTACATTAATATTTTATTTTACCATGTAATTTACTGAAAGAAAAAAAGGACAACCCTTGTTAGAGTTGCCCTTTTGTAACTTCCTGCGAAGTAGTTTCTTATTTTCTGATACCAAGTTCTTTGATGATAGCACGGTATCTTGTAATATCCGTTTTTATCAGATAATCCAGTAAACGACGACGTTTACCTACCAACATTTTCAGAGCTCTTTCAGTGCTGTAATCTTTGTGATTAGCTTTCAAGTGTTCTGTTAAATGTGCAATGCGAACTGTGAACAGTGCAATTTGGCTTTCAGCAGAACCTGTGTCGGCAGCTGATTTGCCATACTTTTCGAATAATTCTTTTTTCTTTGTTGAATCTAAATACATGATTCTTTTTACTTTAATAAATTGATACTATATTATCTAAGCGGCGACAAAGATATGCATAACTTTTTGGTCTGACAACTCTTTTCAGTATCTTTTTTATATTTTGCAACATGAATATCACATACATATCGTAAAAATGTCGTACTTTTGCAGCCAATAAATTAGTCTTCGATGCAAAAAATCAGAAACATCGCGATTATCGCGCACGTAGACCACGGCAAAACGACGCTCGTGGATAAGATGTTATTAGCCGGTAAGCTTTTCCGTGAAGGACAGGCAGAGCCGGACCAGTTCCTGGATAACAATGACCTGGAACGAGAACGAGGTATCACTATTCTAGCTAAGAATGTATCTATTAATTATAAGGATTGCAAAATCAATATTATTGATACCCCGGGTCACGCCGACTTCGGTGGTGAAGTAGAACGTGTATTGAACATGGCCGACGGTTGCCTGCTGTTGGTAGATGCTTTTGAAGGCCCGATGCCTCAGACACGTTTCGTGCTGCAAAAAGCAATTCAATTAGGATTAAAACCTATCGTAGTTATTAATAAGGTAGACAAGCCGAACTGCCGTCCGTCGGAAGTGCAGGAAATGGTGTTCGACCTGATGTTCAGCCTGGATGCAACCGAAGAACAGTTGGATTTCCCGACAATCTATGGTTCCGCTAAACAGGGATGGATGTCTGAAGACTGGCAGAAGCCGACCGAAGATATCTATGCATTGCTGGATGCTATCATCAAATATATTCCGGAGCCGAAGGTGTTGGAAGGAACTCCCCAGATGTTGATTACATCGCTGGACTTCTCCAAATATGTAGGTCGTATCGCTGTAGGCCGCGTTCACCGTGGTGAGTTGCGCGAAGGGCAGGATGTCATGTTGTGCAAACGAGACGGTTCGATGGTGAAATCGAAAATCAAGGAATTGGATATCTTTGAAGGCTTGGGCCGTACGAAAGTAGACTCAGTTAAGTCCGGCGATATCTGTGCCGTGATTGGTATCGATGGTTTCGAGATTGGCGAGACTATTGCTGATATCAATGAGCCGGAACCGCTGCCTACGATTGCAATCGATGAACCGACGATGTCTATGCTCTTTACCATCAACAACTCTCCGTTCTTCGGTAAAGATGGTAAGTTCGTTACATCACGCCATATCTTTGAACGTCTTCAGAAAGAGTTGGACAAGAACCTGGCTTTGCGTGTTGTTCCTACCGATTCAGCCGATTCATGGTTGGTATATGGCCGTGGCGTGCTCCACTTGTCTGTGTTGATTGAAACGATGCGTCGTGAAGGATACGAATTGCAGGTCGGCCAGCCGCAGGTAATCATTAAAGAAATTGACGGTGTAAAATGCGAACCGGTTGAACAGCTTACTATCAATCTCCCGGAAGAATCTTCCAGCCGTATCATCGATATGGTGACAAAGCGCAAAGGTGAGATGACAATGATGGAAAGCAAGAACGACCGTATGCATCTTGAATTCAATATACCTTCACGTGGTATCATCGGTCTGAACAATGCAGTTCTGACAGCATCTGCCGGTGAAGCGATTATGGCTCACCGCTTCCTGGAATATCAGCCGTGGAAGGGAGATATCGAACGTCGTAACAACGGTTCCATCATTGCCATGGAAGCAGGTACGGCATTTGCCTATGCATTGAATAACCTTCAGTCTCGCGGTCGTTTCTTCATCTCTCCACAGGAAGATGTTTATGCCGGTCAGGTAGTTGGTGAACACACAAAAGAAGGTGACCTGGTTGTAAACGTAACGAAATCAAAGAAATTGACGAACATGCGTGCTTCGGGTTCTGACGATAAAGTTTCATTGGCTCCCCCTATCGTATTCAGTCTGGAAGATGCTTTGGAATACATCAAGGCAGACGAATATGTAGAAATCACTCCGAATTATATGCGTATGCGTAAAATTATTCTGGACGAAACAGAACGCAAACGTCAGGGTAGATAATTTCTATTTTAATAAAGATAAAAGAACGGGCTTTATTCTTCAATGAATATGGCCCGTTTTTTATTCAAAAAAAGTTTGTA
Source organism: Parabacteroides caecihominis (assembly GCF_023656785.1). Classification (NCBI taxonomy): domain Bacteria; kingdom Pseudomonadati; phylum Bacteroidota; class Bacteroidia; order Bacteroidales; family Tannerellaceae; genus Parabacteroides; species Parabacteroides caecihominis. Next base: position 136,112 of record NZ_JAMOKS010000002.1, on the reverse strand, counting down.
ATCTCAGGCTTTTTTGCGAATATTGCACTTTTATGTGCATATAATATATACAACTAAAAAGTAGTGTGCGGATGAACACAAAATACGATCTTGTGTTTCGTATAATGCGCTTGTTTTATATTGTCTTTATTTTGGTTGAAATGCTCTCGATGGAGATAAATGCTAAAACTCAACAAAATATAGAGAGTATAGATTATATCCTTTCGCAAACAAAAGAACTGAGTGAAAAGATAGACAGACTCCATATATTGGCTGACTCTGTGGCTGAAGCTGAAGATAAAGATCCCGGGGTATTGTTTGATATACAAAATCAAATTTGTCATTATCATATAGTTAATGGTGAATATGAGATCGCGATGAATGAAGCTGTCAGTTTGAATATGAAAGCTGAGATATCCGGAAATAAAAAGAATATAGTCTATGCTAATGTGAATATCGGGTTGATCTACCTCTTTATCGGTCGTTATCAGGAGGCCATTCCTTTCTTTGAAAAAAGCTTGTCATTAATTCCCGAAACGGAGGAAGTTAGTACCACCTTTGAATTATCCGCTATGTCATATTTAATGTATGTATCATTGAATGCGGGCGATCTGGGTAAAATGAAGCAGACTTTGGATCTTTATAAATCCATATTAGATAAGGAGGCTATTCCCCCAAAAGAGAATCTCTGCATATTATACGCCTATTCCGTTAACTATTATGTTGCAATGAAAAAGTTTGATAAAGCAAAAGAGGCAGTCACGCTGGCAACTCATTATATGAATGCAGAATATGGACCGAGCTATACTTCTGTTTATTATTTGGCTATGGCCCGTTATTACCATTCTATTTCTAATAATGATAAAGCTTTATATTTCATAAATCAATCATTTAAAGTGGATCCTTGTCTTGAAGTACTTGAAGAGAAGATGAGTATCTATGAAGATGCCGGGAAAATAGACAATGCTTTCAATACGTCCGGTCAGGCACTTCAGTTGATTACTGGCCAGCGTACTGCAACTTATTCCCGTCAGATGGACCGGCTTCATATCTTGCATGAGTTGAATGATCAGGCACGACAAAATGAATTGTTGCAGGATCAAAAGTCGGAAATTCTCGAAAAACAAAAACTTTTGGTTGCATTTTTGATATTCGTGTGTATCCTGATTGTGTTTGTATTCGGTATGATTCGTTATTCGCTCAGAATCCGCAAATTGAAAAATGCTTTGGAGAATGAGAAAAACATACTGAAAAGATCTACGGAAGAACTTTGCCTTGCCACAGAACGGGCTGAGAGGGCGAATCAAATGAAAACCCATTTTGTAGCAAATGTCAGTCATGAAATACGAACTCCTTTGAATGCAATCGTAGGTTTTTCTGCTTTATTGGATGAAGTGTCTGAAGATGAGCAGGAAGAATTTATCGATATCATCAATAAAAATACAGAGTTACTTCTTAAATTGATCAATGATGTCCTGGATTTATCCCAATTGGAGGCTGACAATTTCATTTTGAATATAACTGAAGTTGATATAGCAAAATGTTGTCAGGGGGCCTTGGACAGAATCAGGCCAAAAGTAAATGAAAATGTGAAATTGACGTTTACTAATCCGGATATGCCTTTGATCTTGAAAACCGATTGTTCACGAGTTCGGCAATTGCTGGTTAACTTGTTGTTGAATGCTGCTAAGTATACAGAAAAGGGAGAAATAAATCTGGATTATAGAATGGATGCATCGTCTCAATATATTTTGTTTACTGTTACCGATACGGGTTGTGGTATTCCTCTGGATAAGCATAAAACGATATTTGATCGTTTTGAGAAAGTCGATGAGTTTAAGCAGGGAGTCGGTCTGGGACTGGCGATTTGTCGTGAAATAGCCAAACGTCTTGATGCTTCTATTTCTATAGACTCTTCATATACTTCAGGAACACGTTTCATATTCAGACTTTCTATGGCCGGATAAAAGGGATATTTATGGGAAAATTGATGATGGGCATACTAAATATCTGTAAATCGGTTACCGGGCGTTTTTTAATAAACGATGGTTTCCGGACTTCTTTATTGTTGCTTCTATTCTGTGGATCTTTTGTTTTGAAGGCAGAGGTAGATTCGGTACTGATTCATAAATCAGATAGTTTATTAAACGTTTTATCTGAAACGAAAGAGGTGGATAAAAAAATCCCGATATTGCGAACTTTGGTTTCTGTCAATAGGAATAAGCCGGAGGAAAAGCTTTATCTAAATCAACTGTTTGAGGTGGCTGACCAGGCAGATTCTATTGCTTGTACTTATTGGGTTGTTTACGGTTTGACACGTTGTTATTCAAATGAAAACCATTTGGATAGTTTGATGTACTGGGTAAATTATATAGATTCTTTGACAAATGTCCGTAATGAAATCCCGGGTGAACTTTTATCTGCTCATAATGCGCTGTGTCGTAGTTATTTGGTGAATGGGGAATATGAACTGGCAATGAATGAGGCTGTAAAACAGCAGATAATGGCAGAGAAAATCAATTATGATTTAGGGCTTGTTTATAGTGATGAGAATCTGGGTTTGGTATATATGCTTACCGAACGTTATGAAGAGGCTGCTTCTGCATTAGAAAATTGTATGGCTATATTGGAAAAAACGGAAACCCCTGTTTTTTATGAGTTGCAAGTTGCGGAGAATTTATTGCGTACTTATCTGTTTTTGGGAGAGTATGAGAAAGCAAAGGTCTTGTTGGATGATTATAGGAAATGGATAAATGAAGTGGAAACGGGTACTACAGTCAGACATAAAGTTTTTCCTATTGATGACGCATATGCTTTATTCTATCTTTATAGTATACAATATTATTCAAAATTGAATGAGTCTGAGAATGCAAGAAAAATAGTAGGAAGTCTAAAGCCTTATATGAATTATATACTTAATTCTTATGTCTCTCCTCTTTATTTTTATTCGATGGCTTCCTATTATTATATGTTGAAGGATTATGAACAGGCATTTTATTATATCGACCAGTCAACGGAAACAGAAAATATTGTACAGGAATTCAAAGTTGATATTTTGCAGAAGTTGGGGAGGAAGAAAGAGGCATTGAAAGTTCGTCAACAGGCATTGGAGGCCACAAAGGAAAGAAAGAAAACAGCTTACATACGCCAGATAGACCAATTGCGGACAATCCAGATTTTGAATGAACAGGAAAAGAAGAATCAGGACATGCACCGCCAACAGCAACAATTGAAAAATCAAAAACTACAGACAGGGTTATTAAGTTTGTTTGCTGTAATATTGTTGGTCGCGCTTATACTGCTGATCCGTTATTCTTTTCATACCAGGAAATTAAAGAATACATTGTTTGAGGAAAAGCAAGTATTGAAGGATACACATGAGGGTCTTCGTTTAGCAAAGGAAAATGCGGAGAGGGCGGAACAAATGAAAACTGATTTTGTGGCTAATATCAGTCATGAAATACGAACGCCTTTGAATGCAATAGTCGGTTTTTCCGGTTTATTGAAAGGCTCAGAGGAAGAAGAACGTGCTGAATATATAAAAGTGATTAGCAATAACTCGGACTTACTTTTAAATCTGGTCAGTGATGTTTTGGATTTGTCCCGTCTGGATACGGATAAGCTCTCTTTAAATATTCAAACGACCAATATCAGGGAATGTTGTCAACAGGTACTCGACACAGTTCGAAACAGAGTTGCGGCAAAGGTAAATCTGACATTTACTCATTCGGAGGAACCGCTAATGGTTCAGACAGACCCTCTTAGATTACAACAGCTATTATTGAATATCCTCAGTAATGCGGTTAAATTCACGGAGGAAGGAGAGATCAATCTTGACTATAAGGTTGCTCCGAACCCCGGGCAAGTAATTATTTCGGTTACAGATACGGGTTGTGGTATTCCTCTGGATAAACAACAAGTTATCTTTAACCGTTTTGAAAAAGTAGATAATTTCAAACAAGGGGCCGGGTTAGGGTTGTCTATCTGTATGGCTATCTCTGAACACCTGGGAGGAAAACTATATGTAGATTCGTCTTATACCCAGGGAGCCCGTTTTGTTTTTGTTTTGCCGGTCGGAGAGGACAAGGTGTGATACATTATAAGGTTACTGCATGATTATAAATCTGCAATACGTCTTCAATCTCGTTGAAATCCGTTTTATTGTCATCGACATATTTCTTTAGTTCCTCTTTATGGTCGGGGAACGCTTTGAGGAATTGCTTCTCATTGAGGAACCTGAATTGTTTCCCGTTACGTTCTATCCGGAATATTTTGTCGATACGACTGAGAATCAGCTTTTCCGTTTCCAGCTTATGGGTCGTGTTTCCTGACTGGAAAGAGGAATAGGAGTCGACCGCCGATGTTTCCGAACGCCCTCCGTAACCGACCTGTTTGCCTTCCCATTTTAATGCACCTCTGTACTGGACGAAAATAGGAGGATCTTTTTGCAGCACTTCGGTGGCCCCGTCTTTCGTTGGAAGAAAGATCCTTTCTCCTATCTTGATGGTAGCCACCATATCCGGTTCAGAGAACTCTTTGATATTGTTATTGTCGTGTTGGTCCTGAAAAAGGAATTTTTTGATAAGCAGGCTATAGTTTAGCGGCACATTGAATGTCCTGCCATCTTTGTAATATACATATCCGTTTTCGAAGCTGCGCAACAAGAATTGTGCACTGTCGATTTGTGCAGCCAACTTATTACTTCCGGAGATAATAGCCAATAATAGTATAATAATGAATCTACTCATAATATTATGATTAAGCTTAGCATATGCAAGAATAGGAAAATAATACTGAAAATGCAATACTAAACAGCTAAAAATGAATAAACTATTCAATATCCATAATCAATAACACGGGGTTGTCATCCTCTTTTACTCCTTCAATTTCACCGGTCACATCCTCCGCAGGTATAAATAGTGCTATTTTATTTCCGTTGTTATACATATTACTAGAGCTTACCCGGATTGTCTTACCGGAAGGTAATGTAACGGGATAGCCGTATTCGTTGTTGGTACTGATAAATCTGGAAATAATCTGATTATCGGATTTTCTCCATATTTCTTCCCGGTATTGTTGATTTTGGAGATAACAGATCAGGTAATATCCGGGTATAGAATGAATTTGCAGTGACAAGATATGTGGATCGCCCTGTTTTACTAGATTTATGAAATTCTTTACTTCTGTCGAAGGAATGGCATATTTTCCTTTTTTTAGAATGAAAAGAGGGGTAAGCCCTTTATCTGTAACGGTGAATACGCTATCCGACGGGGCATGGTTGAATAATAGCATATCCATATTGTTGCAACGATTTGTTTGAAGATGGGTTGCCGCTTTCTCCCAGATAGTGAGTGTCGAGTCGAACGGGCACAGGCTTTGCCGGATATTCAGGTCATTATCCGTGATATATAATTGATAGGGAGATTCCGGATTTCCTCGGCAGACCATATAGTTATCCTTGATAAGGAGAGGGGAATTTATCTCTTTATCTTTTAGCGATATTTCTTTTCGGAGATTTCCATTGACATCATAAAAGATTCGTTTTTGGTTCCCGTTATCGAATACCTGAATCGTTGAATCTTCCGGATTGAAGCTGATGCGGGTAAGGTAGACGTATTCGCCCGGACCATTTCCTACATGCCTGAATGCTTTTTGAATTTTGCCGTTCATATCCACACGGTAAAGAGTTTGGGTTTGGTATTCTGCTATGATATAATAATCTTCACCCATATAAATTACTCCTCTGGAAACTCCCATCAGTGTTTTGTTGCTGGTAGATATAGGGATCAGTTGAATGTTTTTGGCAATACTGTTCCAGGTGAATGTGTCCGGGACTTGTTGGTTAATTACACTTGCCAGGTCTACTACCGGAATCTCAGTTTCTATTTCCTTGTTTTCAAGAGAAACCTTTGTTTCTTTAGGTTTGCCGGAACAGGCTGCGAGAAGGCCCAGGGTAATGAATAGAGTGCTCTTTTTCATGGTGTATCTCTTTAGTAATAAATAGTTACGAAAGATACGTAGATTTTTTAATAAAAACAAAAAAGGACTATCCGATACATTGGGGATAGTCCTTTTTATACTTTTAGAACGTCTGTCGCCCCGCCCAGTCGATATACTGGTAGACCGAAGATATGAATCCTATGCAAAGGATGGCGATGCAGCAAAACATTAGTGTCGCTGTCATAATCTTTGTTCTGCCGACGCATAACCGTTCTTCGGGCGTATCGATAAAGAGATATTTGATGACACGCAGATAATTGTAGAGCGAAAGAACAAGGTTGATACCGGCAAAGGCAATCAGTATATACATCCGGTCGCCCATCGCGGAAGCCAGCAGGAACAATTTCCCGAAGAATCCCGAAGTGGGAGGGACGCCTGCCAATGAAAGTAAACTAATGCCCATCATTAGCGCCAGGAACGGATTCGTCCGGTAAAACCCTTTGAATGAGTTCAAATCTTCTTTGCCGGTTGCATCTGCAACGGCTCCAAGCACACCGAAGAAACAAATATTACTCAGAACATAGATGAACATGAAATAAAGAGTTGAGTCGAGTCCCAGAATACTGTTCCCCGTGATGCCGACCAGCACAAATCCAATCTGCGAGATAGACGAGAAACCCAACAGACGTTTCAGATTTTGCTGACGCATTGCAAACAGGTTGCCCACCGTCATACTGAGGATGGCAACAACTGTAATGATTTCGAGCCATTCGCCTGATAAATGTTGGAACACCGTCATCAGGATAGATACGAATACAAAAACAATGGAGCATTTGGAGACGACAGACAGATAACTGGTGACAGCCATCGGAGCCCCTTCGTACACATCTGCTGCCCATAGATGGAAAGGAACGGCGGACATTTTGAAGAAGAAGCCGCCCATCATAAAGGCAAAAGCCAGTAATGTCAGCAAGTTTGGAGTCAGATTTGTCTGCAAGTAATCGAAACTCAGATTTCCATAAGCTCCGTACAACAGGGAAATACCGAATAAAAGCATTCCGGTAGAGAACGCAGAAGACAAGATAAACTTAATACCCGCTTCAGATGAACGTCGTTCGTGTTTATTGAAGTTAGCTAGGGCTGCGATAGGAATAGTCGATATTTCAATACCCAGATACAACATCAACACATGCCCGCTCGACAGTGTAATGAAACCGCCCAGCAAACTGCTAAGCATCAGTATATAAAACTCGATACTGATATCCGCATGCTTATAAAGCCAGCGTGAAGCCAACAACGGGATTAGCAGGACACCCAGATTCAGGATTGTCTTTTCCAACTCAATCAGATCGTTGGTGCGGAAGAAACCATCGAACAGTGTCGCATCCGGAATATGCAGAAAGCTGGCTGCAAAATTGATGAATAAAAGAATGTTGACCGTCCAAAGCAACGGCTTGCGTGATTTGTCCGCATCCATTAGCTTCATAACCAACAGAAGGAAAATCAGGACACATACAATCAATTCAAATCGTAATATGGTGAAGAGTTCGGTACTCATAATCAGTTGTTTTATAAGTTAATATTGAAAGGCCTGTGTCAACAGTCGTTGGGCAATGGCCAGGCTGTCGCTGTCGATTAAACGAATCACCCAAAACGGACAAGTCCCGATCAGGAAGATGGCAGCCACCAGTAAGACTGATGCCAGCTTTTCAGCCGGTGTCGCATCCGTCATGGTTTTGACCGCCTTATTGCGTACTTCTCCCCATATTACCGAACCTACTGCCCGAAGGATATAAACAGCTGTAATTACAATAGATGAACAAGCGATTAAAGTCGCGACCCGGTAAAATGTTCCGGTACGTTCCCAGGAACCGACAAAGATCGTCATCTCCGAAACGAAGCCGCTCATGCCCGGTAATCCCAGCGAACAAAGTCCGGCAATCAGAAAAGCGGAACCGATAAACGGTGCCTGGTAAAGCACGCCTCCCAGTTCGCTGATTTGCCGGGTATGCGTACGCTGGTAGATCATCCCGATTACACCGAAGAAAAGGGCGGTCATAACTCCGTGTGAAACCATTTGCATCACAGCTCCTGTAATGGCCGTGCGGGTAAGCATGGCAATACCCAGTATCACGAATCCGCAATGGCTGACAGACGAGAAGGCATTCATATACTTCAGGTCTTTTTGTCTCAGGGTAACGATTGCCCCATAAAGAATGGCGGTTGAGGCAAGAATGATAAATATCCACGACAACTCACCGGCTGCTTCAGGGAACAGGTAAGTGGCCACCCGCAGACAACCGTATCCTCCCAATTTCATGGATACCCCTGCCAGGAACATGGAGGCGGCAGTAGGTGCCGAAGAGTGTCCGTCGGGAGCCCAGGAATGAAAGGGGAAAAGAGCTGTAAAAACACCGAAACCGATGAAGGTCAGCAGATATAACGGCCGCTGATACCCAATGTACAGATGGGTTTGTGCCAATTCCTGTAAATTCCAGGTAAAATGTCCGGTAGCTTCCCCGTTGAAATAGTAAAGCATGACAATGCCGATAAAGACCAGCGCCGAACCTCCCATCAGCATCAGTGCCAGTTTCATGGCGTTCTTCTCGTGTGCTCCCGATCCCCAGATGCCTATCAACAGGTATTTCGGGATGACGGCTATTTCAAGGAAGAAGAAAAGCATGAACAGGTCTGTGGCTATAAAGAAGCCATAAGCCCCGAATCCCAGCAATGTGAGTAAGACGTAAAATTCTTTGGACTGCTCCCGGATATTGCCGGATACCAATATGCCGCTGAATACGACCAGCGCCGTAAGCAGTATCATCAGAAGCGAGATGCCGTCTATTCCGTAGCTGAAGTTTATATTCAACGGTTCAAACCAGTTGAACGAGTTTGTAAAGAGCAAGGCACCGGTATTGCCAGCCATCATTTTCTCTTGTATAAAGCAATAGGCGAGAAAGACCGTATAAAATAACTGGATAGCTCCGCCTGTTACAGCCACCCACCGGATTGCCGCTTGTCCTCTGGCCAGGAACAGGAAGAGGAGCGTAATGCCGGGTATGAGTAAAAGTATCGTTAGTAAGTCCATCTTATCAAATGTATTGAATAATTAGTAATATGGCCATTAATAAAATTCCTCCCAGGAAGAAGAAGCCGTATGTCTGGATACGTCCGGACTGCATCCGTTTAATCAGCAGGCTGAAAGAATAGGTCCCGTCCGACAGTCCGTTGAGGCTGGCTTGTATAATATGTGTATCGATAAATGAGAACATTCCGCCGAATCCTTTGTCCATCACCTGTTTGGCGAAGAACAGATAGACCGTATCGATATAGAACTTATGATAAGCCCATTGATAGAAACTCCCCAGGCTTTTGGCAACGACTGCCGGTCTGTTGTTATGCGTAGCATAGAATAAAGCGGCAGTCAGCATACCGATTAGTGCTGCCGATACAGGCAGAATGCTGGAAAGTATGCTAACATGCAGTTTGAACGGAATACCGTCGGCACTCACCAGTTCGCCGAAAGGGATATATCCGGCCAATACGGAACCGATGGTCAATACGATCAGCGGCAATGCCATTTGCCACGGCTCGTGTGCTTTTACTTCTTTCGCCTTCTTATTGAAGAAGACCAGGAAATAGATGCGGAACATATAGAATGCTGTCAGCCCGCTCGTCACCAGCGCTACGGTATATAACACCGGATGGTGCACCCAGGCAGCAGCCAGAATAGCCTCTTTACTAAAGAACCCCGACAGGAACGGAAATCCGGAAATGGATAAAGCCGCCAGCAGAAAGGCAATGTGTGTGACAGGCAGACTCTTTCGCAGACCTCCCATATCCTCCAGTCTCCCGGAATGAACCAGATGGATGATAACCCCGGCGCAAAGGAAAAGGGCCGCTTTGAAGAATGCATGTGTGAAGAGATGGAACATAGAAGCCGTATAGCCTTCGGCTGTTTCTTTACCCCATCCGGCTACTCCCAGTGCCAGCAACATATAAGCGATTTGTGAAATGGTAGAATAGGCCAGCACTTTCTTCAGGTCTGTTTGTGTACAGGCTATCACTGCTGCGAACAGGGCGGTGAAGGCACTTAGTATCGCAATCATTTCCAGGGCTGCCGGAGCAGAAATCGCATAAACCGGAAACAGGCGTGCCACCAGAAAGACTCCGGCAACAACCATCGTAGCCGCATGGATCAAGGCGCTGACCGGTGTAGGTCCCTCCATCGCATCCGGTAACCAAACATGTAGCGGGAAGATGGCTGACTTACCTGCTCCTCCGGCAAAGACAAGCAGTAACGCCCATGTCAGTGTGGAGAATCCCAGAAATGAACCGTTTGTAAAAGAGGCCAGGTAAAGCGAACCGGGATCGGTCAGCCTGCTGATGATTTGTTCGATATCGAAAGAGCCGGCTCCCGCACCCAGCATCAGGATACCGATCAAGAACCCCAGGTCGGCAAAGCGAGTGACAATAAATGCCTTTTTTGCTGCTGCGATAGCAGCCGGCAGCTTGAAGTAGAATCCAATCAGCAGGAAGGAAGATACACCCACCAGCTCCCAGAAGAAATAAACCTGGAAGATGTTGAAAGCCATTACCAACCCCAACATGGAGAAAGTAAATAGTTGCAGGTAGGCAAAATAACTGCCTAGCCTCTCTTCTCCTTTCATATAGGCGATGCTATAAAGATGGACGAGTAACGATACGGTCGGGATAACGACCAGCATCATTGCGATGATCGGCGTCAGAGTCGTTCCTATATGGATGGATAGTGAGTCGGTGAAAGGTAGCCATTCGAAGTCCATTAGCCGGCAAGGTCGATAAATTCCCCCTTGTTTGCCAAATTCAAAGAAATAGCCGTAAGCCACTGTCCACGACAGCAGGGTGGTCAATGCCAGTAACACGGTCGCCAGGATGCCGGCTCCGTGTGGGGCGAACCGCTTCCCTGTCAGTGCCAGGGTGATAAACCCGGCCAGTGGTAGCAAAAGGATTAATCCTGTATATAGTTCGTAATTATTCATGCTGCTCAGTATTTCATTGTCGTTGTGTCATCAATATCTATTGTCTTGAATTTCCGGTAGAGGTTGATAATGATCGCGATAGAAAGCGAAACCTCTGCGGCTGCCACAATAATGATAAAGAGCGTGAAGAAGACGCCTTCGAGTTGTTCGGGATAAAGGTATTTGTTGAATGCCACGAAGTTTATATTCACGCTGTTCAGGATCAATTCGGTCGACATCAGGACTGTGATCAGGTTCCGGCGGGCAAAAAAGCCGTAAGTTCCCAAAAAGAAGAGTGCCGAACTCAGTATCAGTATATGTGAAAGAGGTATTTGTTCCATAATCTTTTCCTGTTTTTATTTTTTCTTTTTATCATTCTGTGCAATTACGATACTGCCGATCAAGGCTGCCAGCAGCAATACGCTGACGATCTCGAACGGATAGATATATCCATATTCATTCAGGTTGAACAATTGATGTCCGATCTCATGAATGTCCAATGCCTTGGAAGAAATTACTTCCGACCGGAACGGATGCTGCAACAGTACCCACAATACCAGCATAAAACCGGTAAAGGGTAGGAACAATGCCCAGAATAACCGTCGTGGGATAGGCAACGGCAGTTTGGAGCCCGTGTTATGTGTCAGGAAGATCGAGAAGATGATCAGTACTACGATTCCTCCTACATAGATCATGATCTGTAAGGCGGCAACGAAGTTCATCTCCATCATGATATATAATCCTGCAATCCCTATCAGGCAGAGAAGCAGGAAAACGGCTGACCGGAAGATACTCCGGCTGAACACGCAAAGAGCGCCCAGTGTGAGTATCCCGGCTGATAACACATAAAATAAAATCGATTCGGCATTCATGCTTGTTCCTCCTTTCTGTTGTCGGGCAGGTGACGTTCGTTGAGGAGCTTCACCAGTTTCCGTTTGTCATATTCACTGTTTTCAAACTGATTGATCATTTCCAGTGCACCGAAATTACAGGAATCCACGCACTGGGCACAGAATGTGCAACGTCCCAGATCGTAGATGTAGCGGCTGAGTACGCGTTTGCTTTTTCCTTCCGGAGTCGTAATCTTCTCAACTTCGATCCGGATCGTACCATTGGGGCAGGCTGTTTGGCAGAGGGTGCAGGCGGTACATTTCAGTTCGCCGTTTTCGTCCTCAATCAAATGAAGTTCTCCCTGGAAACGTTCCGGAATATAGAGCGTTGTTTCCCTGTTCTCCGGATATTGCTGTGTCAGTATCCGGTTGGGATGTACCAGGCTGCTGAACGTGCGGAACATGCCCTTACCGAGCGAACCGATAGCAGCACCGATGGAATATAGATAGTTTATACATTTATTCATATTCAATTCTCCTTCTTTTATTATATATACCATTCAAATACTGCAACTGTTGCTGCAAGAAGCACATTGACAATACTGATCGGCAACAGGTATTTCCATTCCAGGCGAAGCAACTGGTCGATGCGGATACGGGGGAATGTCCAGCGGAACCATATAATCAGGAACACAACAAAGAATACTTTACCGAAAAACCAGATAAATCCCGGGATATAGTCCATTACGGCATTAAAACCGTCGAGTCCGGGAATGTAAAGTGGTTGCCAGCCTCCGAAGAATACGGTTGCGGCCATCATGGACGCAATCAGCATATTGGTGTATTCCGAAAGGAAGAACATAGCGAATTGCATTCCTGAATATTCAGTATGGAATCCGGCAGTCAGTTCCTGTTCGGCTTCCGCCAGGTCGAAAGGAGCGCGGTTCAGTTCGGCTGTTGAGGCGACGATGAAGATTATAAAGGAGATAATCGCGGGAATGTGTCCTTTGTAGATCCACCATCCGTCGGCTTGCGAATTGATAATCTCCAGGATGGAAAGTGAACCGCTCATGGCAATCACGGCTATCAGCGACATGCCGACCGAGAGTTCGTAACTTACGATTTGTGCACCGCTACGCATAGCACCCAGCAAAGAATATTTGTTGTTGCTCGCCCATCCTGCCATCATCACTCCGATAACGCTGATCGAAGAAACAGCCGTAACGTAAAGGACACCGATATTGATATCCCATAGTTGTAATCCCGGTGCGTAGGAAAATGGGACTAATGCCAGAAAACTGGTGGTCAAAACAATAAATGGAGCGAGTGCGAATAGGAACTTGTCCGCCTTAAACGGTGTGACACATTCTTTCAGCAACAGCTTTAATACATCGGCAATGGCCTGTATCGAACCACACCAACCCACCCGCATCGGACCGAGGCGAAGTTGCATGAATCCGGCTATCTTTCGTTCGGCGTAGATCATTAGAATAACCAGGACGACGATCATGACGATAAGGGCAAGAGCTACCAGAATCAATTCGGCAACAAGCGCCCAGCCTGGTGACAGATATTCGGACAATGTCTGTCCGATCCATTGGGTGAGACCTGTAAAATCTATTTGTAAACTTGTCATTTCTTTTTCGTGTTTATCTGTCAATATCAGGGATTATCAGATCGAGTGTCGACATGATGGCTACCAGGTCTCCAACCTTCGAACCGATCGATAATGGTTTGAGCGCTGTCAGGTTGCTGAAGTTCGGAGTGCGGAATTTCACACGCCAAGGCTTTGCAGAACCGTCGGCAACGATATAGACTCCCAGTTCGCCCCGTGCCGTTTCCACCCGTTGGTAGTATTCCCCTTCGGGAAGTTTCAGCATCCCTTTGGGTTTGTTGCGGCAGGAACCTTCCGGTATGCGGTCGATCAGTTGTTCGATGATGGAGATTGATTCTTTCATCTCCTCCATCCGCACCATATAGCGGTTCATGCAATCCCCTCCGGTGAAAAGGATCTCTTTGAACTCTACCCGGTCATAAACATCATAGGGCGCATGTTTACGAACATCGCACGAAATGCCGGAACCTCTTGCCACAGGACCTGTGCAACCCAGCGATATGGCCTGTTCGGGAGTCAGTATACCGACACCTTCCAGACGTTTGCGAAAGATGATATTGCCGGTCAGCAGTTCGCCGTATTCATGTTCATGCTTCTTCAAAGAGGCCATGACCTCCTTTACTTTGCGTACAAAATCAGGATGCAGGTCCTGCATGACTCCACCCGGAGTGATATAGTTCATCGTTAACCGGTTTCCACCTGTTTCTTCAAAGATTTCGAGTATCATTTCCCGTTCGCGGAAAGCGTAGAAGAAAGGAGAAACGGCTCCCATATCCAATCCCATACAACCCCACCAGAGCAAGTGCGAGGCGAGACGTTGTAATTCCGCCATGATAACCCTGATCACCTGCGCACGCTCCGGAACTTCAAGGCCGGCTCCTTTTTCGATGCAGAGAGCGCACGCCTGGTTGTTCATGTGGGCTGAGAGATAGTCCATCCGACTCGTCAGATAGATAAATTGTTTGTATCCCAACGATTCGCACATCTTTTCGATGCCCCGGTGAATATAACCCGGGTACGGGTCCATATTCAGGATCGTTTCACCGTCCAGCTGGGTACGCAAGCGGAGTACGCCGTGTGTCGACGGGTGTTGCGGTCCAATGTTTATGATGAAACCATCCGATTCGTCAGGTGTTATTTCCATATATTTTTCCATGATTAATACCTATTAAGTGGTGTAGTCTATAAATCCAGCGTATTCGTAAAATCCTTCCGTAGCGGATATCCTTCAAATTCCTCATCGAGGAACAGTCTGCGCAAGTGTGGATGGTTCCCGAAACGAATACCGAACAGATCATATATTTCGTCTTCAAACAGTTCTGCCGCCTGCCATAATTCGTAAAGTGAGGGCAGGAGAGGAGTACCTTCTCTTTCCACTTGTGTTTTGAGGATCATTTCGTGCCCTTCACCTACGGAGCGCAGATGGCAAACCAGTTCGAAATATCCGGTACGGTCTGTCACTGTTTCGCAGACCAGTTGGTTGAAGTTGAAAGAAGGATCTTTCTTCAGTTTGCGGGCAGTAGCTAATAGTTCTTCTTTTCTGACCATGAGAGCCGGTAATCCGAAACTCTCCCCGGTTTCTTTCCTCTGGAAACGATTGGCGAGTAATGTTGTCAATTCTTCTTTGTTCATAACTCCGGTTCTTCTTTAGGTTTTTCAATTACATAGGCTTTCTGCAACTTGATTTTTTGTTGCAAAGCCATCATTCCCTGTAATAACGCTTCCGGCCTGGGCGGGCATCCCGGGATGTAGACGTCTACCGGGATAATCTTATCCACACCTCGTATTACCGTGTAGCTGTCTTTAGCGAACGGGCCGCCGGTGATCGTACAAGCTCCCATGGCGATTACGTATTTAGGTTCCGGTATCTGATCGTACAGGCGGCGCAGTACAGGCGCCATTTTGCTGGTGATTGTTCCGGCTACGATGATCAGGTCGGCCTGTCGAGGAGTAGCGCGTGCCACTTCGAATCCAAAGCGTGACCAATCGTATTTGGCAGACGCGGCACTCATCATTTCGATAGCACAACAACTGGTTCCGAAAGTCAGCGGCCAAAGTGAATTGCTACGTGCCCATCCGGCTATCTTGTCAATGGTCGTTACCAGGACATTGCGCCCCAGGTTCTCCCGGAACTCCTCCGGTATCTCTGGTAAAAAATCTTTTTTCATTTCCATTGTAATGCTTTCTTTTTAAATGCGTAAAGCAATCCCATAAAGAGGAACAGCATAAAAAAGACGATCTCGACCAATGCCGGTGCACCCACTTCTTTCAGTGTGACGGCCCAGGGGTAGAGGAATACCATTTCCACATCGAAGATGAGGAATGATAAAGAGAAAAGGTAATAACCTACGTTAAACTGTCCCCATGATGTTCCTTCCGTTGGAAGTCCGCACTCGTATGCTTCCCCTTTGACCGGGTTCATGCGTTTTGTAGACACCAGTTTGCCTACGCCAATAGCCAAACCGGCAAAGCCAATGCCGGCAAATAGCATTAGTAAAATTGTTATAGCTCCCATAACTGTTGATAAATTAATAAAAAGGTAGATACCCTTTTACCGGACGAGGGTGATCGTTTCCGGCAATAGGGATTGGGGCCGTTCCTGTCAACAGGAATAGCTTATAAAGTTCCAGTAAAGTATGTTTAAATGATGATTCTTCGCAATTCGTAGATAAAATGTGCGAAGCGGTAATGAAGGGATGATGTATCGATGATATGTAAGGTTGAAATTAATTCACAGGTACGCTGCCGTATGTTGAAGTCTTTCAGCAGCTGGTCCGAATGATATTTATTTTCTGATCGCAGTGAATTGTTGGAGTTGTTTCTTTCGCGTGACAGCTTGGAGAGAATGTGTATATAATCACAATTTTCTGCCAGGTCGAATACTGACTCATGATGTTGTTGTAATGCCCTGTCTTTTATTGTTTTTTCAACAGAACTTAGCTTTACATTGGTATCCCGGCGGCAGATGTCTATGCTTGCAACGTCCTGAGTACTCATCAGTATCAGGCATAGAAAAACAAGTATGGACAACAATCCTTTCATCGGGTAAAAATCTATTTAATTAAAATGAGCACGCAAAGGTGTAAAAGCTAAACAAGATAACAAAACATTTTGTCTTAAATTATATAATAAGAACCATATTTGTATCTTCTTTGTTTTAGCTTGTTCTAAAAAAATAAAGGCTGCCTTTTGTGGAGGCAGCCTTTGATATGTAGGTTGTAATTTTAATTACTTAACCAAGCTAGCGAAATCGCTGTTAGTTGCATATTTTGCAAATTCCAGGTCGATAGCAGCTTCTTTAGCCATAGCTTTGTCAGCAGCGATAGCAGCTTTCAGGTTGCTGATAACTGCGTTTACATCGTTTGTGCGTGCTGCAACAACAGCTTTCAGGTAAGAAGTAGTTGCATCAGGTTTAGCAACAGCGTTCAAAGTCTGAGAAGCTTTGCTGTAGTCTTTTACTAAAAGCTGAGCCAAAGCAGCGTTGTTAGTCTTAACAGAACCGAAAGAGTTAACAGCTTTAGCATATTCGCCTTGTTCCAGATAAAGAACACCCAGAGCTTCGCCTAATTCAGCAACACCTGCAGCGTTACCGAACAATTGCTGAGCTTTTGCCTGGTCACCCTTAGTCAGAGCGATCAAACCTAAGTTCATGTTAGCTTCGTTGTTAGCCTTAACAGAGTTAGACTTGTTGAACATTTGTTCAGCCTTAGCCAGGTCACCAGCCTTGAATGCCATCATACCGATGTTGTTCCAAGTGCGGTAGCAGTTAGGATACAGTTCAGATGCTTTTGTATAGATAGCCATCTTTTCGCTGTCGTTGTTAGTTAATGTAGCAGCGTAAAGAATTTCTTCGATATTCAGTTCAGAAGGATTGCTCTTAGCCAATGCGCTGATTTCGTCGTCAGACTTACCGATGATTTCGATGTTAGCAGTCAAACGAGAACGACGCAATTGCGGAAGGATGGTTTCAGCCAGATCAGAATAAACAGCAGAGATGTTTTTGATTTCTTTTTCTCTTGTTTCAGGATCCTGATACATAGAGATAACTCTTAATACAAGGTCTTTATCCTGTAAGTTGGAAGCAGATACCAATTCTTTGAAGCCTTCCCAGTCCTGAGCAGTGTAACGAGCGTCAACCGGAGCATCAACTTTCATTTTCTTCAATTCTTTGTCCAGATATTTAGAAGTGTTACCTTCACGTCTTTCAGCCAGACCAGTGTTCAGTTTAACACCACCATCAGGAGAAGCGTAAGCAGAGATTTCGATTGCTACATTCTGGTTAGGAGCTTCGTCAGCGTTTTTAACCAGGTCTTTCCATTCTTTGATTGCATCAGAGTTCAACTCTTTAGCACGAAGTTCAGCCTGCTGGATAAGGAACATGATGTTAGCATCGTGAGCTTCTTTGATGATGCGCTGGAATTTGTCAGCAGCGATAGCAGCAGTTGCAGTAGCAGCGTCAGCCAGTTCAGAAGTTGCGATTACACCTTCACCGATCTTTACATCCGGTAATTTAACTGTCTTGTTCTTGATCTTTGCATCGAAAGTCAGGTACAGTTCAGATTTCTTCATTTCAGGTTTGTAAGTGAAAGAAGATTTCATTGTTACGTTACCACCTTCTTTTTGAGCGATAACCTGATTGTTACCTTTTACTTTTTCACCTTGATAAGTGTAAGATGTTCCCCATGCTTCACCACCGGCATAGCGGAGAACCGGAGTTACAGTTACAACGGCTTTCTTGTTGAACCATTTTGCAGGGAAAGTCGCGTTGATAGTCACGGGTACTTTGCCTCCGATAGCCTCAAGCGGCTGCGGCTCAGCTTTGATGTACTCTTCAGCTAGCGGTTTCAACTTGTTTGAACAAGAAGAAAGGGTTAAGATTGCTGCCATTACAAAGAATGACAATAAAAACTTTTTGTTCATAATTTGATGTAAGTTTAAAATGTTACTATGTTTATATATTCACTTTCAATTGTCCCTTAGCCATCAAAGTGCAAAACTAAAGCATTTTTTTGTTATGAATAGCAAAGATACGATAAAATCTTTCTAATTAATACTTATTAATGAATCCAGGCTCCTTTTTTTGCTAAAAAGAGTATAAATGACAGGATTTATGAACGCTTTAATAGCTTCCATCCGGTACTAATTTAGTTAATTTATAGTGTTTCGCTTTCATCTCTTTATCTTACCGGCTTCTGCCGGCTGTTTTCTTATTGTGTATTTTTGATTAAAATAAAATCTTTTGAGTAAAACATTCGTTTCCGTAGCTGATTTGTATCAGATAGATACCTGACGTGGCCGTTGTAGCGGTGATGATGTTTTGTCCCGAATGAACAGTGCCGTTCTGTAAAGTTTTTCCCTCCATCGACAGCACTGAATACCGTGCCTGACGGATTGTTTCCGGTAGCAGGACATGAATTGCTTTGGAAGCTGTTTCCACAAATATGCGGATTGGATTACTTTCGTTAATGGAAGTGTTAGCTGATGCCGTATTGTATTGGATGACCGGGTCGATGAATAAGGAAGTACTCATCGGGGAAGCCGGATGGCTGGTAGCTTCTATCCATTGGCCTTTATAATTGATCCATACGGTATTTTTACTTGTTTCTCCTTTTGGGAGATTGAATGCCGAAAAAGAGGTATTGCCGGCAGCCGATTTGATCTTGTATCCGATGAAGAAATTGCCGGACACATCGATTGGCTCTTTGAAGGTTATAAATGATTCCTGGTCGCGGTTCATCGGCTTGGTAGAATCGATAAAAGCACTTTTGTCATTGAGCGTTACGAATGAAGGGCTGAATGATTCGTTGTGTAATAGTGTTTCCGGTTTATCCGAGCCATTGTAGACGGTGATTTCTACTTCAAGGTCACTCATCTTGCTTATAGCCGGATTTACGATGTATGTGCCGTATATTTTAGCGTTGCCCGTTATTTTATAGGCTTCGGCAAATTCGTTCATCCCCAGTGAGTTGTTGCCGAAAGCTGGGCCTGTACCGGGTGAGGGGAGAGGTGTTGATTCTATCGTGTTGACTTTTCCGCTTTCCTTTATATTGCTCAGGCGGAGGCATGGGGTTGCACTGTAAGGATCAAGTCCCTTGCAGGTCCGTCCGGAGTTTGTTCCTGCCGGGTCGAGCCATATTTTTAATTGTTTGTCGGCATCCGGAGATATTTCCCAGTTTTGGCTTAAGGCGAAATAGAAATCATCATAAGGGCGGGGGCAGTCAGAATATCCTCCGGACAGGCCTCCGATAACTAAGCCGTTGCTGTCAAATAATCCGGAACCGGAAGAGCCTCCTGCCGTGCTTCCGTCCGACCATTCCTTTATGTGCCAGTGCCCGTTTTTTATAAAGTTTCCTATCGAAGAGTTGAATGTCGTTAATTCGACTTCTTCTGTCGTGCTAAGTCGCTTTACGGTGCCCTCCGGATGGTGGATTCCCACGTATGGGGCAGTGCCCTGGTCCTTGGCATTCCAGCCGGCATAATAAGGCTGATAGTAAGCCGGTGGTGTTTCCATCAGTTGCAGTAAAGCCATGTCGGTCTGTTCGTTGGTCGCCTTGAAGCGGGTGGAAGCCATCGACATTTCTTCGGTACCTCTCATAACCGGGTCGCATAGAGGACTTTCGTAATTGAAATAGGTGACGATATTGCCTGCAATCATTTCATAATCCGGATTCTCGATGTTGAACTGCTTGTTCAAACAATGGGATGCTGTTAACAGGTAAGGTGTACCGTCGTTTGATGTATTATTAATTAATGTACCGGTACAAAAATCAGTCCCATTGATAATGAGCAGGACGACGCTTCGGCCTATCTCATTATATTTATCCGTACTTTCTTGCAGGCAGGCCAGTGTTTTTATGCATCCGAGATACGTCCTGCCATATTCTTGCGGCTCGTATCCTCTGATATTACGATAGTCATGGTTTACCTCACCCACTTTTAGCCTGCCATGAAACGGAACATTAGCCGGTTCCTGATATTCGATAATTAATTCCTCACCTTGTACCGGAGAGACGGGAAGTATGCCCAGTTCGGAGTTGTTCAAATGGTTGAATGCTCCTAATATATGTGTCTGGTCCGGATTGTACAGGAAGAGCTGGGCGCCTTCCGGAATTTCGAATTCAGAAAATAATACATTGATCGAATAGGCTCCGGCCGATCGAATGCCCAGTCGCCATACGCGGGTGCCGTCGGCTTGTGTAAACCAGCTGCCTGAGT
This sequence comes from Parabacteroides caecihominis, assembly GCF_023656785.1. Lineage (NCBI taxonomy): Bacteria > Pseudomonadati > Bacteroidota > Bacteroidia > Bacteroidales > Tannerellaceae > Parabacteroides > Parabacteroides caecihominis. The sequence goes on along the minus strand of NZ_JAMOKS010000002.1, from coordinate 115,533 downwards.
TATCCGGAGTAAAATCGGTCATGAATTTATAGGCAAAATGAAAACTACTGCGCAAATCGCTTTCGTTGAGTGAGTCGATTCGTAATTGTTCAGCGATGTCAAAAGCAGGCATTTCTTGAAACAGGCTTCCTGAGCGGGTGCTGAGTATCGTCATCGGAAGTGGTCTGCCTCCGTGACTGATCTGTCCTGTTAAATGGGCGGATACCAACAGGCAGAGGAAAAAAAGAGTGACTAGCTTTTTCATATTCATGCAAATATATGTTTTTCTTTTAATTAATTCTTCCTGTACTACGAACAAATTTGTGAAACCGCTCCCGTATTTCGTGATTTTTGTCTAAGTTTGCCAAGCGAAAAAGAATGATTCTGAAATTGTAAAACCAATATTACATAATTAAATAATAAAGATATGGCAACACCTCCTTTCAAGTATCAGGAACCGTTTCCACTGGGACCGGATACAACAGAGTATTATCTGCTTACAAAAGATTATGTGTCGGTATCCGAGTTTGAAGGACAACCGATTCTGAAGATTGCAAAAGAAGGATTAACAGCGATGGCTAATGCTGCTTTCCGCGATGTGGCTTTTATGCTTCGTCCGGCCCACAACGAACAGGTTGCTAAAATCCTGAGCGATCCGGAAGCAAGCGACAATGATAAATTCGTTGCATTGACTTTCCTTCGTAACGCCGAAGTTTCAGCTAAAGGCCAGCTTCCTTTCTGCCAGGATACAGGTACGGCTATCATCCACGGTGAAAAAGGCCAGCATATATGGACCGGCTATTGTGATGAAGAAGCGCTTTCTCTGGGTGTTTACAAAACATATACGGAAGAAAATCTGCGTTATTCACAGAATGCACCGTTGAATATGTACGACGAGGTGAATACAAAATGTAACCTGCCTGCACAGATCGATATCGAAGCAACCGAAGGTATGGAATATAAATTCCTTTGTGTAGCGAAAGGTGGTGGTTCTGCCAACAAGACTTATTTGTTCCAGGAAACAAAAGCCATCCTGAACCCCACAACATTGGTTCCGTTCCTGGTTGAAAAAATGAAAACATTAGGTACAGCTGCCTGTCCTCCTTATCATATTGCATTCGTTATCGGCGGTACTTCAGCAGAAAAGAACCTGCTGACCGTGAAGCTGGCTTCTACTCATTATTATGACAACCTGCCTACAAGCGGTAACGAGTATGGCCGTGCTTTCCGTGATGTCGAACTGGAAAAAGAAGTTTTGGAAGCGGCTCATAACATTGGTTTGGGTGCTCAGTTCGGTGGTAAATATTATGCACACGACGTACGTATCGTTCGTCTGCCGCGTCACGGTGCTTCCTGTCCGGTAGGAATGGGTGTTTCCTGCTCTGCTGACCGTAATATCAAATGCAAGATCAATAAGGAAGGTATCTGGATTGAAAAGATGGATTCTAATCCAGGTCGCCTGATTCCTGAAGAGTTGCGTAATGCCGGTGAAGGTGATGCCGTAAAGATCAACCTGAACCAGCCAATGGCCGATATTCTGAAAGAACTGACTAAATATCCGGTATCCACCCGTCTTTCTCTGAGCGGAACGATCGTAGTTGGTCGTGATATCGCCCATGCAAAACTGAAAGAACGTATTGATAAAGGCGAAGGTCTGCCTCAGTATATCAAGGATCATCCTATTTATTATGCAGGTCCTGCCAAGACTCCGGCCGGAATGGCTTCCGGTTCATTCGGTCCGACAACAGCCGGCCGTATGGATTCTTATGTCGACCTGTTCCAGGACAATGGCGGTAGCATGATTATGATTGCCAAAGGTAACCGTAGCCAACAGGTAACGGATGCTTGTAAGAAGCATGGCGGTTTCTATCTGGGAAGTATCGGTGGTCCGGCTGCTATCCTGGCACAGGAAAGCATCAAGAAAGTAGAATGTCTGGAATATCCGGAACTGGGTATGGAAGCAATCTGGAAGATCGAAGTAGAAAATTTCCCTGCTTTCATTCTGGTAGACGATAAAGGCAACGATTTCTTCAAACAATTGAAGCCGCGTTGCTCTTGTAGCAAATAAGAACAACTTATTATAAGAGGTGAAAGGCCTGTTCCGTTTATTCGGGGCAGGCTTTTTCTTTCTGTTTTCTCCTTTTCCCTGCCTTGTTGTTGCCTATTCATAGTGATCTTTTCCGATTGAGTTCCTTATGTATTTTGCTGCCGACAATTATGCGCAGGCCTGTCGACAATTGTGGGCTAGCCTGTCGATAATTATCAGCAGGCCTGCGCATAATTGTCGGTAGCAAAATTGAATGAGACTCGTGTATGCTTTATTCAGCATCTTTTTTATACCTGTTCGCTATGATAATGAGATACTAACAGGTGTGTCCTTTTTGTCAAACGGTTTCGATATCCGTAACAATATTTTCCGGTTTGAGCGGTAGAATAACGGTGAAGTGGCTGCCTGTACCCTCTTCTGAGCTGACGGTGATTTTTCCGCTGAAACGTTCGGTTATTACTTTACAGATAGAGAGGCCTAGCCCGGTACCTTTGGCAAACTCGTCCAGTTTGGTAAAACGCTCAAATACGGCGGCTTGTTTTTCTTTCGCTATGCCTTTACCCGTATCTTCCACAAAGATATGTACCAGCCGGCTTTCGGGATTAGATGAATAACCAACCTTTATGTATCCTTCACAAGTAAATTTAATAGCGTTATTGAGGAAGTTTGTGATAACCTGCATTAGGCGATGTTTGTCTGTGTAGATAGTTACAGGGTTTTTCGGAATGTCTATGAGTAATTTTACTCCCGAAGGCATCATCATCTGATAAGTGCTATATATATTATGTACTAACTCGCTCAGATCATAATTGTCGAAACTGAAAGCCATGCGTCCCGACTCGATGCGCGAGAGATCCAGAATATCGTTGATCAGTTTAAGAAGCAAATCGCTGTTCGTATTAATCAACTCCAGGAATTGTGTCCGCTCTTCCTTCTCAAGATCTATATCTGTGTTAAGCAAATTGGAGAACCCGACGATAGCATTTAGCGGCGTACGTATCTCATGACTCATATTGGCAAGGAATGCCGATTTCATCTGATCGGACTCTTTGGCTTTTTCGAGTGCGACTTCCAGTATCTTATTCTGTTTTATCAGGTCGTGTTGTGCCTTCTTTTTATATTTCTCTTCCCGTATGTACATTTTGCCCAGCAAAGATGCGATTACGATAATGGTGGCAAATGCTATCCAGGTGAACCAGGTTATAGCCGTTTTGTGGTGATCTTTGAACGGCATACCTATAATACGTGCATAAGCGGGGATTTCATCTATCGTCATTCCCCATGCTTTTGCGGTTCTCCATAATATAATATGTTCTTTTGTGCTTTCCTTTACAGTTATTTGGCTGACGGCTGTTCCGGTCAATATTCTTGCGGCAGATTGTGCCTGCTCTCTGGCTTGTATTTCAATAGAAGTCATATAGCCGCCGATATATCTGCTCTTGCTCCCCGGACTGTATTGTATAGGTTCGTTATGGGCCGAAAAACTAGGATAATGAACGAGGGCGGACATGGATTCTGATGTATAATCGTATTTAATATCCAAATAAGTGGATTGGGTTTCCATTCCGGATAGATTAGTCAGAATACTGACTCCTGGTAATAGCCGGAATGAAGTGAATTGCACCCAGGCTAATTGGTCCGGTTTCAGGGGGATTGTAAAATCCGAGCCGTCCTTTGTTGAGTCCGTAAGTATCTGAATTGCTTCCTGGTCTTTTTCACTATAACCCTTGTTTCTTTCGCTATTCAGTTTTGAACGTATTATTACAATCTCTTTATGTGGCTTTATTTGTTTCATTACATCGACAAACGACTGTTTGCCGAGGACTGTACGGTCATATGCTATACGTACCGTCAACTGACCGAAAAGAGCATGGATAAATTCTATGTTTTTCACAAAATCCTGCTTATCATACCAGCCGGTCACGTTGGGGTGCTGCTTTATCAAATTCCAGTTTGGATAATTGACGCCGGCGAAAACGATCGGAATCTTTTTTATGAGCGGATGTTCGCAGCCCAGTAAACTGTAAGTGGCCTGGTCGTCGTTTACCAGAATAATGTCCGGTTTTATATCTTGTATCGAGTCAATGTAGTTATACATTCGTTCGCGTTCGTCCTTATCGAGGTATCGTTCGCAATTCAGATAGAAGGTATGTATGTCAGCATTTATTTGTTGCTTATCCAGTTCTTTGATTAATTCTTCATTGAAAACGGCATAATTTTCCCTTCCTTCTTCAAATGAATGAATAAGTACAATCCTCTTTCTTTCCTTCGTAGGCATTTTACAGCTGTAAACGAACAGCAGTAGGGGAAGAGTGATTAAAATAAGGAAGATACTCCTTTTCCGTTTGTACATTTGCTACTTGATTATCTGGTCGCAAATATAATGATTATTCGTTAAAACAAATTGAAAAACATGGCTTATCTCTAATAGAGGTATTTTTATTTCCGGATAGTACAAAAAAAGAGCTAGCCTTCGCAGGATAGCTCTTTATATATAATGTATAAGAAAGTTGTCTATTAACGATCGTTACGGTAGTTACGGTCTCCACGATCTTGGCGAGGACCACGGTCTCCGCGATCTCCACGTTCCGGTCTCGGACCTCTTTCCGGTCTTGGCGGACGTTCTTCGTAACCTTCCGGCTTCGGAAGCAACACTTTACGTGAAAGTTTGAACTTACCTGTTTTAGCGTCGATGTCTACCAGTTTTACCTGGATTGTATCACCTTCTTTCAAACCTGCTTGTTCAACTGTTTCCAGACGAGCCCAGTCGATTTCGGAGATATGAAGCAGACCGTCTTTGCCCGGCATGAATTCAACGAATGCACCGTAAGGCATGATAGAAGAAATCTTTCCTTCGTATACTTCGCCGATTTCAGGAACGGCAACGATACCTTTGATCGCTCTGATAGCAGCATCGATCGTATCTTTGTTTGTTCCGGAGATTTCGATTTTACCTACACCGTCAACTTCTTCAATTGTGATAACAGCACCGGTCTTTTCCTGGATACCCTGGATAATCTTTCCACCCGGGCCGATCACTGCGCCGATAAATTCTTTACCGATCGTCATTGATTCGATGCGCGGAGCGTGCGGTTTCAGTTCAGCACGTGTTTCCGGCTGAGCTTCCATGATTTTACCCAAAATGTGCATACGGCCTTCTCTTGCCTGAGCCAATGCGTTTTCAAGGATTTCGTATGACAGACCGTCTACCTTGATATCCATCTGGGTAGCTGTGATACCGTCTGCTGTACCTGTTACCTTGAAGTCCATATCTCCCAGGTGGTCTTCGTCGCCTAAGATATCCGACAGGATAGCATAGTTCTGACCTTTGTTTTCAGAGATAAGACCCATTGCGATACCTGAAACCGGTTTCTTCATTGGGACGCCGGCGTCTCTCAGAGCCAGTGTACCTGCACAAACAGTTGCCATAGAAGAAGAACCGTTTGATTCGAGGATATCGGAGATTACGCGTATTACATATGGATAGTTTTCCGGGATCATACGCTTCAAAGCGCGGTGGGCCAGATTCCCGTGGCCGACTTCACGACGTCCTACGCCACGTGATGCTTTTGCTTCACCGGTTGAGAACGGAGGGAAGTTATAATGTAATAAGAAACGTTCTTTGCTGTGGTTCAGTACGTCGTCAACCATCTTTTCGTCGGCTTTGGTACCGAGTGTAACAGTTGTCAGCGACTGGGTTTCGCCACGTGTGAAAACTGCTGATCCGTGAGGTCCCGGAAGATAATCCGTTTCGATCCAGATCGGGCGGATCTCCGTTGTTTTACGGCCGTCCAGACGTTTTCCTTCGTCAAGGATAGCGCGGCGCATGGCTTCTTTCTCTACATCGTGGTAGTAACGGCCGATCATTTCGGCTTTAGCTTCCAGTTCTTCTTCAGAGAAATTAGCTTTATATTCTTCTATGATTGCCTGGAAAGCATCGAAACGCTGGTGTTTGTCCGTACCCGATGTTGCAACGGCATATGCTTTTGCAAAACATTTGTCGTGTACGTCTTTACGCAGTTCTTCGTCGTTTTCTTCGTGGCAGTATTCGCGTTTAACGAGTTTGCCGCAAGCTTCCGACAGTTCAAGCTGAGCCTGGCACTGTACTTTGATAGCTTCGTGTGCAACCTTGATTGCATCCAACATGTCTGATTCCTGTACTTCAGACATTTCGCCTTCAACCATCATGATGTTGTCGATTGTTGCAGCAACCATCATATCGATGTCTGCTTTATCCAATTCAGAGAATGTCGGGTTGATAATAAATTTACCATCAACACGGGCTACACGTACTTCAGAAATCGGTCCGTTGAAAGGTATATCTGAAACAGCCAGGGCAGCAGAAGCTGCTAAGCCTGCCAATGCATCCGGCATGTCTTCACCGTCAGCAGAGAACAATATAACGTTTACATATACTTCAGCGTGGTAATTGTCCGGAAATAACGGACGCAAAGCGCGGTCAACGAGGCGCGATGTCAGGATTTCATAATCGGAAGCTTTTCCTTCTCTTTTTGTGAAACCTCCGGGAAAACGGCCAAATGCGGAGTACTTTTCTTTGTATTCAACTTGCAGCGGCATAAAGTCAACACCGGGATTTGCATCTTTAGCGGCACAAACAGTAGCCAGCAACACAGTGTTACCCATACGTACGGTAACCGCACCGTCCGCCTGTTTTGCCAATTTCCCGGTCTCGATGGTGATGGTTCTTCCATCAGCCAACTCGATCGTCTTGTTAATTGGATTAAGCATAATCTTCTTTCTTATTTTTCTATCTGTAAAAATTGGTGCAAATGTAATGAAAGTTTACCTGTAAACACATGAAAATGAAAATAAAAAACATCAGAAAAGCCCTTTTTTATAAAAATAAAAGGAAGATTTTGAGAATAATAGTGCCACAATTGTAAAATAATGTATATTTGCATCGGAATTACGAACATTGTAAAGAAAAAAGGATGAAACAAATATCTGCGCAATTACTGGTTATTTTCGGAATTTGTATGCTGTTGTTTACTGCATGTAACAAGGCATCGGATTTTACAGTGAAGGGAGTTGTATCCGGAGCCGACGGCCAGACAATGTATCTGGAGAATGTGGGCATATCAAATATCGAATTGTTGGATTCGGTGAAACTGACTGCTGCCGGTAAATTCAAGTTTACCCATAAACGTCCGGAATTTCCGGATTTTTATCGTTTGCGTCTGAATAATCAATTGATAAATTTTGCGATCGACTCAGTTGAAACGGTTACTTTTGCTGCTGATGCCGGAACGTTTGCCACTTCTTATTCCGTTGAAGGATCTGAAAACAGTAAAGCGATCAAAGCGATCACCCTGGCACAGTTGGATGCGAACCAGGCGATCGGTCGTTTACGTAAAGAATATGAGGATAAGCATATTGCAGATACGACATACCGTGCAAGAATCCTGGAAACAGCAGAGGCTTATAAGGATGTGGCCCGTAAATATATTTATGCAGCCCCGATGTCGACAGCAGCTTATTTTGCTTTGTTTCAGCAGATCGACGGACTATTGTTCTTTGACCTCTATGACAGAAATGATGTAAAGGCTTACGGAGCAGTGGCTACCAGTTACGATCATTTCTATCCGGGAAGTCCCCGTTCAAAACATCTTTACAACCTGACTTTGCAGTCTATGAAGGTGCTTCGTGCACAGCGTCCGGTAAATCTGGATGATGTGAAAACGACTGAAGTGAGTTTTCTGGATATCGAATTGCCGAATCTGAAAGGGGAAGTGGTTAAGCTATCTTCTGTGGCAGAAGGAAAGCCGGTTATTATTAATTTTACAGCTTATCAGGCTGAATGGTCCCCGGCATTGAATATGGCTTTGGGTGAATTATATACGCAGTATCATAGTCAGGGCTTGGATATTTATCAGGTGTCTCTGGACTCTGATGCTCACTTCTGGAAGAATGCGGCTTCAAACCTACCTTGGGTAGCTGTTCGTGATCCGCAGTCTGTCTACTCTCAGATAGCCGGATTGTATAATGTGAAACAACTCCCGGCGATCTTCATCCTTGACCGCAAAGGTAATCTGGTTAAACGGGTGGATGACGTGAAAAATCTGGCAGCAGATGTAAAAGCTGTACTTTAATATAGTACGCTAACAATCAGATTTATATGTTGTAAAGCACTTGTGAGGGTTTGTGCATTTTGAAAAGATGTCTTATCTTTGCAATGTCTAAAATAAAGAGAAAAAGGAGTTCCGGCCAGGTTGTTGGTCGGGATTCTTTTTTTATTATGTAGTAATAAATATTAATTTTTAAATCAATAATTAGGAGGATTTAGTATGGCTGTTAGTTATATGACAGAAGACGGCTACAATAAGATTTTAGCTGAAATCAACTATTTGGAAACCGTGAAGCGTCCTGAAATTTCTGCCCAGATTGCTGAAGCCAGGGATAAAGGTGACTTGTCTGAAAATGCAGAATATGACGCTGCAAAGGAGGCTCAAGGCATTATGGAAGCAAAACTGGCCCAGTTGAAGGGGCTGATATCTAATGCACGTCTGATAGATGAATCACGTGTTCAGACTGACGAAGTTCAGATTCTGAATAAGGTGAAGATCAAAAATACGAAGAATAATATGGTAATGACATATACATTGGTCTCCGATTCGGAAGCAAACCTGAAAGAAGGAAAGATTGCCGTGAGCACACCGATTGCAAAAGGACTGATGGGAAAGAAAGTCGGAGACGTGGTGGAAATCAAAGTTCCGTCCGGATTGATGACTTTTGAAATAATGGATATATCAATTTAATACAATAAGATATGGCAACAATATTCAGTAGAATAGTGGCTGGCGAGATACCCTGCCATAAGGTTGCGGAAGACGAAGAATTCTTTGCCTTCCTGGATATTAATCCGGTTGCAAAAGGGCATACTTTAGTGATTCCGAAGAAAGAAATTGACTATGTTTTTGATCTGGAAGACGCATTGTTAGGGCGAATGATGGCTTTTGCCAAGCGTGTGGCCCGTGCTCAGGAAGCGGCTATTCCCTGCAAGCGTGTAGGGATAGCTGTAATGGGATTGGAAGTGCCTCATGCACATATCCATTTAATCCCTATAACAAAGGAATCGGATATGTATTTTGGAGGTGAAAAAATGACAATAACTCAGGATGAGTTGGCGGTGGTAGCTGCCTTGATAAGAAAAGCGTACAAATAATTGACTAAAGGCTTTTTTTATTGGAAATAATACGTATATTTGTAACCACTATTTCTGCTTAGTTTTAAAACGGCAGAAATAGTGGTTTTTTAAATGATTCATTAGTGGTTTTTACTCATAAATTTGTTAACCTTAGAAGAAAGGCCCCTCTGAGACAGAGCGGCCTTCTTTTTTTAAACACACAAATTATAAACAAATCTTTTTATCTCCCTATATATGTATTGAAAAATTAGAGTTATGCCATAGGTACGGGCTAAGCGCCGGTAAACCTAGATTTACAAAGTAAATAATGCTTCCAATAAGAGCAAGTATCCAAATGACGAACAAAGTCCATTTTGCCGGATTAGGCAGCGGTTTTAAATTGAATAATTGTCCGAATATGGCAAAAAGCAATGCTATTGCAGGTATTCCGATCAGTAAGATGATGCCGATACAACCTAAAACCGCCATATAAACGGGGACTCCGCTGTAGAGATCCATTCCGAAAGGAGAAAGTTGGTATAGCATTCCTGCACCTCCTCCAATCAGGGCTACCGTTACAACAAACAGTATAAATACAACCAGCAAAAGAGGAGGGAGCAAAATGATACCTGCCAGGACTGCTCCGAATTTTAAGAGAAAGCCGAATACCGTGACAAACAGATCAGCTATTTTCTGAAAAAAACTTCTTGGTTTATCTGAACTTATATAATCGTTTACGTTATTGCTGACTTTTTCAAATCCGTCGGTGACGGTTTGTCCGATGGTTTCAAGCGTTACGCTTTTACCCCTCATGATCAATCTGTCTGCGGCAGTTCTGGCCAACGGCATGACCATCCATAAAACAATATATAGTATAGCCATCCAATGTACGACCGGAATGAATAACAGCAGGATCATCGCCAGTCTGACGGCGGTAGCATCCCATCCCATATAGGCCGCAATACCGGCTGCAACACCACCGATTACCCGGTTATCCGGGTCACGCATCAGCTTCTTCTTGCCGGTAATGACCTGTTCCTGATAAGTCCGCTTCTTAGCGTTCTCTTTTTCTTCTTCAGCCTCTTCCTCAAATATCTCTTCCGGTTTACCCATACGGTTGATCACCTCTTCTACATGTTCGATCGTGATCACCTCATGTCCCAGGCGTACCCGTTCACCGAACAACTCCGAAATACGCATTTCGAAATCATTCATGATCTCCTCGGAACCTTCTTCTTTACGGAAATGTATGCGTAAATTAGAAAGATATTTATCCAGTAACTGGTATGCATCTTCGTCAATGTGGAAAACAGTTCCTCCCAAATTAACTGTAAGTGTCTTCTTCATTGTTTTCTAATTTTAATTGTTTCTGATGTGGTTTATCGTATCATTTAGTTCCTGCCAGGAGTTTTCCAGTTCACCGAGGAATTCTTCCCCTTTCGAAGTGAGTTGGTAATACTTACGGGGCGGTCCCTGCGTAGACTCTATCCACTGATAACTTAACAGTTCACTGTTCTTTAAACGGGTCAAGAGCGGATATAAAGTACCTTCTACTACAATCAATTTTGCTTCTTGTAACTTCTGAATAATGTCAGAGGTGTAAGCCGGCTCTTTTTTGAGAAGCAACAGGATACAATATTCCAGTGTCCCCTTTCTCATCTGTGATTTTACGTTCTCTGCATTCATCGCTTATAGTTTTATGCTGCAAATATATGCATTGCCTGTGTACTATGCAATGCATGCTACTGTAATTATTCTATTTTAACATCTGCTGTGTCCATACAAAATGAGACATTTGGAATAACATTGATTTCGTTTGTGATTGTCGCCAATTATTTTTAATATTGCAATGTATTGTTTATCTGCCAGGTTCTTGGATGGTTATTTGTCGTTTCTTTATACGTTAATTCATAAAGAAATAAAAATCAGACAATAAATCAAATGATATTTAGTGTGTTATAATGGAGTAATATAAATTAGAACAGTTTCTTAGGAGAAAACCATGAACGATAAATCAGAAATACAAGAGTTGGCTAACCTGTTTACCAATTATCAGAAAGGATTTATTTATTTTGCCTATTCCTTTATCGGGGATCAAATGGCTGCTGAAGATATTGTGTTAGAGAGTCTGATGAATTACTGGGAAAACAGATATAAACTAGCACCGGATTCTAATATTCGTGCATATATACTCACTGTAATAAAAAATAAATGTTTGAATTACTTACAACACCAACGAACACGGGAAGAAGCTGAATCTTATATTCAGGCAAGTGATATGTGGGAGTTAAATCTGCATATATCAACATTGGAAGCAATAAATCCGGGAAAAATATTCTCTGATGAAATTCAGAAAATTGTGGACGAAGCTTTAATTACTCTCCCTGAGCAAACCCGTATAATTTTTATGAAAAGCCGTTATGACAATCTAAGTCATAAAGAAATAGCCGAACAAATGGGATTGTCTACCAAAAGTATTGAGTTTCATATAACAAAAGCGTTGAAGGTTCTTCGGATAGCTTTGAAAGATTATTTTCCGGGGTTTCTTCTTCTGTTGAAACTTTTCTAAAAAGTTTATTTTCTCGTTAGGGATGTCCCGACTTTATCTGTTCTTATTATATACACATGAAAAGCAATGGATAAAGAAATTCTATATAAATTTTTTGACAGGCAGGCTACTGCGTCTGAAAAAAAGGAAATCGAACAATGGCTGGAGGAATCTCAGGAAAACAGAGAAAAGCTTTTTGCCGAACGCGAATTCTTTGCGGCTATGATTCTGTCGGGAAAACTCCGGGAAAAAGATCTAGTTGTAGAGAACGGCAGGAAGCAAAGAAAAATAACATTTCAGTCTAGGGCTGTACTTCGCGAACTATGTAAGATAGCCGCTGTTATTGCCATAACAGTTTCCATTGGATTGTTTTTCTTGCAACAAAACGGAGGAGACGCTATGCATACTGTTACTGTCCCCTCAGGACAGCGGGCCAACCTGACTTTACCTGATGGTACGAAAGTGTGGATGAATGCAAGAACTGAAATACAATATCCAGGTGTGTTTTCAAAATCAAAAAGGGAAATCAAATTAAATGGTGAAGCTTATTTCGAAGTGAGTCATAATGCCAAACATCCTTTCATTGTCCATACAAATAAATGTTCAATAGAAGTATTGGGTACCAAATTTAATGTTGAAGACTATGCTGACTCCAAAGACTTTTCTACTGCTTTGATGGAAGGTTCTGTGAAAGTATCGGATAATAGGCAGGATAAAAATACGCTTATATTATCCCCCGACCAGTTGGTAATTCTTAAAGGTGGAAAACTTATTGCTAAAGATATTACAGATTATGATTATTATCGGTGGCGGGAAGGTTTAGTCTGCTTTAAAGATGTAGGGTTCGAGCAATTGATGCATCGTTTTGAAAAATGTTACGGGGTTAAGATCGTTATTGAAAATGATAAATGGTTGGAATATGGTTTTACCGGCAAATTTAGGGTTTCGGATGGAATAGATAATGCTCTTAAAATATTACAGAAAGAAGCTCCGTATTCTTTCAGAAAGAGCGCAGACGATTCAGTGATTTATATAAAATAGTAATAACTTAAAAACAAGATGCCTATGGTATAAGAACAGCTTTATTGACCTTAAGAAAAATGCCGACAAGTGGGGCAACACTTATCGGCATCGACTAACACACTTATTATTAACTGTATTAATCTCAAGAATTACAAAGATATGAATAAAAATTCTTTGTCGGAGGCTCATTTCCAAAAATGGCCACGCAGTAAACACTTTTTTAATATTATGCGAATTACTACATTGTTATTATTCGTACCCGTTTTCTGTCTTTTTGCAGAAAAAATTCATTCCCAAAATGTACTTTTTACAATTAAAAAGAACAACGTTCAATTGGAACAAGTCTTTAGTGAAATAGAAAGACAGTCTGATTTCCTGTTTGTCTACAACAAGAATATCAATGTGAATAAAAAGGTTTCAATAGATGTAAAAGAAAAATCTATAGTAGAAACTTTACACAGGCTATTGAATGGTACAGACTTGAAATATGAAGTAGAAGGTTCTTATATTGTTTTATCGACCAACAAAACTTCATCTGTGAATCCAAGTGGTGTAGAGCAAAACGAGAAGATCGTAAAAGGGAAAATAATTGATGATAGAGGAGATCCTTTGTCTGGAGTCGCTATTTCCGTAAAAGGGACTAACCTGGGTACAATTACAGACCTGGATGGTAATTATTCATTAAAAGTGCCTGATAACAAAGCGATCTTGCGGTTCGTCTTTCTGGGATTTATTCCTCAGGAGATAAATGTAGGCAACAAAAGAATAATTGATGTAACTCTACAGGAGGATATGCTGCAATTGAATGAAGTTGTGGTAGTAGGCTACGGTACGACCAAAAGAGCAAATCTGACAGGAGGGGTTTCCACTGCCGACGCGACAACTTTCCAATCTCGTCCCGTACAAAATGCGACGACAGCTTTGCAAGGTCAGGTTCCCGGTTTGACTATTACCCGAAGCAGCGGGGCTCCTGGTAGTACGGCTAAAATACGCATTCGCGATATATCTTCGATTAATGATGGAAGACCGTTAATACTGATTGACGGTGCGGAAGGAGATTTGGATTTGATCAATCCAGCCGATATTGAATCTGTATCAGTGTTGAAGGATGGTACCGCTGCTATTTATGGTGCACGTGCTGCAGATGGTGTAATACTCATTACAACTAAAAGTGGAAAGAAAAATCAACCATTGAAAGTAACGTTAGATGCATTTTATTCTGTGAAAACACCAGCTTTGATGAAAAAGACTGTCAATCTGTATCAGTATGCCTCAATGGGACTAGAGATTGCCGATGGTTCCTGGACGCCGGAGTATTCCGCAGAAGATCTTCCTTTGATTGCTGCAGGTAGTGACCAAGTCATTCTCAATGGTATCTGGGGAGAATATCCTAAATGGTATAAGTCTCAGAACTGGCGTGATCTGACCGTTGGTAACGGTCATCTCCAGAATTACAACTTAAATCTTACAGGAGGTGGCGATAAATATTCTTATATGATTTCGTTGGCCTATCAGAACGAAAAAGGGTTACCTAAATTTGGAGTGGACAAAGAAGATCGGTACTTCATACGAGCTAAATCGAATATTCAGATTGTAAAAGGGCTTGATTATGAGTTAAATCTTTCTTACGGAGCAAGTGACAGATTGGTCTCAAGTGGTATTAACCAGGGAACTGACAATTTGTGGGAGTTAATGTATAAAGCTCGTTGTTGGCAACCTATGTATAATCCGGCAGGTGGATATTATACTTTTCAAGGTTATACTAATCCCGCACAAGCAGTTGAAGAACACGGTAATACGACTAAGACTACAGGTAATTTTACTTTTAATAATAGTCTGAAGTGGGAAATTCTCAGTGGTTTGAATCTTATTGGACGGGCTATCGTAAGTAAAAATGACGGGGATGAAAATGAAGAAAATAAGGTTGTATATGTACGAGACTGGGACAATGAGATAATGCGGGGAACGTATTTCCCAAACTGGAACCAGCGCCGGTATCAAAAAACATTATATAAGAATTTTACATTATATGCCGAATACAAAAAAAAGTTTCGTGAATTACATGATATCGGGGTAATGGTGGGAGCTGCTAACGAATCGGCAGATTATGATAAATTCTCAGCCCAGCGTGTCAACTTTACACAGCAGGAGATAATGTCATTACCTTTGGGAAGTACAGAAAACCAATTAGCGTTAAGTGAAGGTTATGCGTGGACAATTAATTCTGTGTTTTCAAGATTGAGTTACACGTTTGCCGATAAATATATTATCGACGGTGTACTACGTGCGGATGCTAGTTCCCGCTTTGCAAAAGATTATCGTTGGGGATATTTTCCGGGAGTTTCAGCTGCATGGCGTTTGAGTGAAGAAAAATTTATAAAAGAAGCGGGCATATTCGATGACCTGAAACTGCGAGGTTCCTATGGTGAGATGGGGAATCAGTCGGGCATCGGTTATTATGATTATATTCAACTTGTTAAAATCGAAGGAGCTAAAAACTATCCTTTCGGAGATGGTACGAAAGGACAATTAGCCAGACCCGGTAATATGGTATCAACTACACGAACATGGGAGACGATTGCATCCACAGACATTGGTATGGATTTCGGTGTATTACAGAATCGACTGTATGGTTCATTCGACTATTTTTGGAAAACAAATAAAAATATGCTGATCCCAATCACTTATCCGACTGTGTTGGGGACTGATGCCCCAGCCACGAATAACGGCCGTCTTGAGATTAAAGGTTGGGAAGTCGTATTGGGTTGGAGAGATAAAATAGGAGACTTTGAATATTCAGTAAGGGCTAGTTTGAGTGATGCAAAAAATGAAATAGTAGAAAAAGGAGGAAAAGATAATCCTGTTTTAGGCTTGAACTATAAGGATAATGGCTATCTTAATGGTTATCCGTTGGATTCGTATCTGGGTTACATGTTTGACGGTATTATCCAGAATGAGACGCAACTGGCTGAGTACAAAGCTCGTTTCCCTAAAGGAGGTATTCCCGGTAATATTGCTGTAGGTGATGCTATGTATAAAGATTTGGATGGAGATGGTGTTTTATCTGTTTCGGGAGATGGAACTCCTGGGGCGGGTGATGCTGTTTATTTGGGTGACAGAAATCCTCGCTATAGTTTTGGATTTAATTTTAATGCTTCATATAAAGGTTTTGACTTAGCTTTCTTCTTGCAAGGGGTTGCTAAACGTACTACTTTTTTAGAGGGCGCGGCGCGGATGCCATTTCAGGAATGGTTCTGGGATCCTCTTGAATATTGGTATGGTAAAACATGGACACCGGAACGAACCGATGCCAAATATCCAGCTATTACGCTTCAGGATAAGCGAAATTATAATTATCAATACTCTTCGAATACTAGGCATAATGCAGCGTACATGAGGATGAAAAACTTGCAGATTGGTTACACTATCCCTAGTAAAATAACCGAAAAGATGAAAATAGAGAAGGTTAGATTCTATTTTAGTGGTGAAGATTTGTTTGAAATTCATAATGTTCCGGGAGGATGGGATCCAGAGAGTGACGGAGGTTCCAATTCCTATCCTTTTACCCGTAATTTATCATTTGGTATCAATGTTATTTTTTAAAGGAGAAAATCATGAAATATTTAATTATTATATTTTCCATTTTTTGTGTTTTTTCAAGTTGTCAGGATATGGATCTGACACCGAAAGACGATCTGTCTGACCCCTTATTCTGGAAAACTCCAGATGATTTTGTGTTGGAACTGAATAATCTCTACGATTCTTCAATGGAAACTTTTTCATCGGGAAAAATGGATTGTGACAGTGATATTGCTTTTGGACTGGGATACAACGATGTAAGTAATGGATCCTGGATTGCGCCTGAAAATGATAACGATTGGAATAATTGTTATGCATATTTGCGTCAAAGTAATATGATTATTGAAAAAGCGGAATCTTATCCCGGAGATCCTAAAGAGATAGAACGTTATGTTGCAGAAGCCCGTTTTTTTCGAGCTTATCATCACTGGTTGTTATTGAAAAAATTTAATTCGGTTCCTATTATTAAAAGGGTGCTAACTGTAGATTCCGAGGAACTAATGGCCAAAAGAAACTTACAGGTCGAGGTTGAAGATTTTATCTTGTCAGAACTAGATGCTATATACAAGCAACTTCCACTTCAAAAAGAACTGAAGGCAGAAGAAAACGGCAGGATAACACAAGGAGCTGCATTAGCATTGAAAGCACGCGTGGCATTATTCGCCGGAACTTGGGCAAAATATCACCAGCATCGTCAGGATTATCTACAACTGCTTGATCAGGCGATCACAGCAGCGGAACAAATAAGAACAAGTGGACAGTATGCCTTGTATGAAGGCTCAGGAAATGATAGTTACCGATATCTATTCATTGATGCCGGTGATAATTCACAGGAAACTATATTGTCGAATCGCTATTATAAAGATATCCGTACTCATGGAACAGCCAGCCAAATCGCTTGGGGATGGTGGGGAACACCTACTAAAAAACTGGCAGAAATGTATCTGTGCAAAAAGACCGGATTACCTATAAATAATTCGAACTCAGGTTTCAAAGGATATAAAAAGATTGAAGACGAATTTATTGATCGCGATCCGCGAATGACACAAACATTTCTTGTACCCGGGCGTATTTATGATAATAATGAACAACATGGGCTTACTTGTTCACCTGTCTTTACCGTACGCCCGGAAACACGTACCGGTTATAAATTATGGAAATTTATGGGTGAAATAATAGCCGGATCAGATAAGGCGGAATACGACTACCACATTTTCCGTTATGCCGAGGTATTGCTTATATTGGCTGAGGCAACATTTGAAAAAGACGGGAGAATCAGCAATGACCTGTTAAATAAAACCATCAATGTAGTGCGTAGCCGTAAAGGTGTGGAAATGCCCCCGCTCACAAATGAGTTTGTTACGGCTAACGGTTTGAATATGCAAACTGAAATCCGTC
This sequence comes from Parabacteroides caecihominis, assembly GCF_023656785.1. Lineage (NCBI taxonomy): Bacteria > Pseudomonadati > Bacteroidota > Bacteroidia > Bacteroidales > Tannerellaceae > Parabacteroides > Parabacteroides caecihominis. The sequence goes on along the minus strand of NZ_JAMOKS010000002.1, from coordinate 97,815 downwards.
GTGAACGAACTATAGAATTAGCATTCGAAGGTTTTCGCCGGGATGATATCCGTCGTTGGAAAACAGCTAAAGATGAGTTGGATCAACCCATTAAGGGTATTAATTATCGGGGAACTGAGTATGAAGAGTTGGAAGCTTTGAACTCTGGTAATTTGGGATTGGTAGATGCTGACGGATTTTTGATTGTGGAACAACAAGCGAACAGAAGGTTCGAAGATCCAAAACATTATTATTATCCACTACCATTATCACAACTTAATATAAACCCTAATTTGAAACCAAACAATCCTGGTTGGTAATAAATGAAACCGGTTAAGAATTAGCTATATGCAACCGTGGGTTAACTACCCACGGTTATATACATAAATATGAATCACTTAAATGTAAAAAAAATGAAACGAATTCTTGTAATTATTCTTTTGATTAGTATAAGTTTTTCTCTCCCTGTACATGGGCAGTCTAAATGGACGCCAGCCCCAGACAAACTAATGGGTAATCGTTTTTTAACGTTCAATACTATTATTCGCGTTAACCAGATAGAAGTTACCCGTAATAAAAATGAAGGAGTGGATGAGCGTTCTATGCATACTCCGGAAAGAGTTATTGCTTTTCGAGAAGCCATTTCGTCAGAATTTCCGGAAGCCAGAATTACTTGGGCTTTCAGCTGGCTCGCATTGCACGATATGTCGGACAATTATAAAAAGATCAGGGAGTTGGTTACTGAATATCATTATAAATACGGTGATGATGTAACATTTATTCCAGGAGCCTATTTTGCGAATGCGTATAATACCAGAGAACAGGTGAATAAAGACTTGCATGAAGGTTTGGCTAAAGTGAGTGAAATAGTCGGTAATGGATTCCGCCCTAAAAGTGTTCTTGCAGGATTTATGGCCGCTGAAAACCAGCAATATTTGGCAGAGAAGGAAGGGATACATGTTTGTCAGGGTAATATATGGAGTCAGTTCTCTATCGATAATCAGGATGGTGACGGAGCTGTCTCTTACCCTTTTTATCCATCAAAAGAGCATTTCTGTAAACCGGCACAAGGTAAAGATGATTTTATTGACTGTGTGAATCTGGATGGTTGGACAATGGATTTCCTTGCTGCCCGCAGGGATGGATTTGCTGATGGTTTTAATAGTCGTATGGGAGTCGGTCCGATAGAAACTCTGCATGCGTATGGGAAACTTGTCGGACTTACCCAAATGATGCATACGACAGCTGTACATTATGACAGAGGATTCGAATTGAATGGTTTTGCGTGGGTTACTAATTGTTGGGAACTGTCACTTCCTATAGATGTTTCCGGATTAAAAGACTGGCTGAATGAAATAAAAAGAAACTGGCCGGATGTGAAGTTTATCACTCAGGGTGAATTCGGTCTGTTATGGAGGGAGCACTATAAGGATAACTCTTTCAATTATCGTTTTGAGCAGAAAGGTTCGGGTATCGGAGGATCTGATTATAACTTAAAGATAAGTTGGTTTATGAACAAAGATTTCCGGCTAGCAATAACGAAGGACTGGCAAAGGAACGGAAGGGAAAATGTGATCGATTTCACCAATTACACACAGAAAGCTGAAGAACCTGCGAATATGACTCGTAAATGGAGCTTGCTTGGCGAAATTAATCAGAAACAAAGTCGACCTCAGGATAAACCCAAGCCGATTAATGAACTTTCTCCTGTAGCTATTTCTTTGATAAAAAAACATTATCCTTATTTACTGGACAAGAAATGATAAAATATTGATTTTCATTTATGAAAAAAAGAATCACATGAACAACAAATTTTTATTATTAATGATCTGTGTTATTTTTTGCTCGTGCAATAATAAATCAACGCAGCAGATCGATCTTTCCGGTGAATGGTATTTTGCTTTGGATTCAAATGATGTTGGCATTACTGAAAAATGGTATGATCAGCCTTTGGCAGAGAAGATAAAACTTCCTGGATCGTTACAGGAACAGGGATTTGGTAATGATGTTGACATTAACACGCCGTGGACAGGACAAATCGCGGACAGGTCATGGTATACGAGTGACGTATATGAAAAATATCGTCAGCCAGGCAACATTAAAATTCCGTTCTGGCTGCAACCTGACAAACATTACGTTGGAGTAGCTTGGTATCAGTGCGAAGTTCAGGTACCTTCCTCATGGAACAAGAAGTACATCGAACTGGAGCTAGAACGTACACACTGGGAAACCTCCTTGTTTGTAAACGGTGAAAAGATAGGTGATAATAATGCATTGCAGACACCGCATCGTTATATGATAAATAGAACAGGGAAGTTGTTGTTAACCATTCGTGTTGACAACAGATTGAATATTCCTATCGGAATTAATGCCCATAGTGTTTCAGACCATACTCAGACTAACTGGAATGGTATTGTGGGGAATATCACCCTTACAGCACGTCCAACATTGCATATTGATAATATACAAGTATACCCCGATGTAAAAAATAAAAAGGCGGAGGTCGTTGTTTCATTTGCCGGGTCCTCTGCTGGGAAATTTGTACAAGTTAAAATTAAAGGAAAAAGTTTCAACAGCAATGTAATAAAAGAACTGACTCCTGTTAATGCTTCGGTGGATTGTAAAAGTTCACAATTTAATTGTACATTGGATATGGGAGAGGAGATGCTTACGTGGTCTGAATTTGAGCCTAACTTGTATCAACTGCAAGTGGAGATAGATACAGAAGAAGGAAAAGAGATGAGAAGTACTACTTTCGGAATGCGTGATTTTAAAGTGGACGGAACGCGTTTTAGTATTAACGGAACTCCTGTTTTTCTCAGGGGGACACTTGAGTGTGGTATATTTCCATTAACAGGTTACGCATCCATGGATGCTGCTTACTGGGAAAAAATATACAGACGCTGTAAGGAATTTGGGTTGAACCATGTACGTTTCCACTCCTGGTGTCCGCCTCGGGTTGCTTTTGAAGTGGCTGATCGCGAAGGTATTTATCTGCAGGTAGAAGCTGGTGGCTGGGGATTGGTTGGCGACGGAGGTCCTGCTGACAAGTGGTTCATGGAGGAAAGCGAACGAATTGTTAAAGAATTTGGAAATCATCCTTCTTTCTGTGTACTTACATATGGAAACGAACCTGCAGGAGGGCGTCAGGTCGAATATCTGTCGAACTTTGTAGATCATTGGAAAGCTAAGGATAAGCGTCGACTTTATATAGCAGGAGCCGGATGGCCGTATACAACCAATTCTGATTTTTGGAGTGCTTATGATCCACGTCTTAATTTTGGTATTTTCGGAGGTCAACTGAATAGTATTATCAACAGAGAATCACCGAGGTCGGATTTTGATTACAGGGAGGCTACAGCCCGTGTAGCGCCTATGCCGAGTGTAAGTCATGAGATCGGACAATGGTGTGTGTATCCGAATTTTAAAGAGATATCCAAATATACGGGACTATTAAAAGCTAAGAACTTTGAAATTTTCCGGGAAACTTTGGAAGAGCATCATCTGGGGGATCTGGCGGAGAAGTTCTTACATGCTTCCGGGCGTTTGCAGACTCTTTGTTATAAGGAAGAGATTGAAGCTGCATTGCGGACACCCGGTTTCGGTGGATTTCAGCTACTCGATCTGCATGATTTTCCGGGACAAGGATCGGCGTTGGTTGGTGTTCTTGACGCATTTTGGGATCTAAAAGGATATGTCGATGGTAAAGAATACAGTATGTTTTGTAATCGTATTGTTCCGTTGGCGCGAATGAGTAAAATGATTTGGAGCAATAATGAAGTATTCAAAACTTCTCTGGAAATATCATATTTCGATAAACAACCGTTAAAAAATGCATCTGTTGAATGGGAGATCACTGATACTTCCCAAAAGATACTGGCCTCAGGCAAAAGTATTAAAGATCTTCGACAAGATAATTGTATTTCTGTTTCATCTATCGAATTCAAGTTGTCTGATATCAAAGAACCTTCAAAGCTAACCCTTACTGTGAGGGTTGGAGGAACAGATGCATGTAACCGGTGGAACTTTTGGGTGTATCCTACCTTATTGGATAAGCCACAGGAAAGACCTTATGTGACTTCCGATTTCAATGATGCTGTGGCACATGCGAAGGCTGGAGGAAACGTATTGTATTGTTTGTCGAAAACGATCCTGAAAGATGATAAAGGAGGGACTATTAAAGTCGGTTTTTCTCCTATATTCTGGAATACGGCATGGTCAGGAAAACAAGCTCCGCATACGCTTGGAATCTATTGTGATCCGGGACATCCCATTTTTAATGCTTTTCCTAATGACGGATATAGCGATTATCAATGGTGGGATATCGTTACGGGAAGTGCGGCGATAGTGATGGATGATTTTCCTGTAGATTACAGACCGTTAATATACCATATAGATGATTGGTTTACCAACCGGAAATTAGGCTTACTTTTTGAAGTCAGAGTAGGAAATGGGAAAATGATGGTATGTGGTGCCGATATTATACACGATCTGGATAAGCGGATCTCTGCCCGACAATTCAGATACAGTATCGAAAAATATATGATTTCACCAGAGTTTAATCCTGCTTGTGAAATAGAATCGGGCGTTCTAAAAGAATTGATTAAATAAATGAAAGGGAGAAGAAGCTGGTCTTGATGGACTCAGCTTCTTCCCTCTATAGGGAAAGTATTTAGCTATTAAAAGTGTCTTTCGGTATCTTGTCTTGTGAATCCATTTTTGCACAAAAAGTACAATTGTGTGTAAAAAAAGGAGCGAAAGTGTTGCTATTCAGTAGGAAACCCGTACTTTTGTTGTATCAATTCAAAAAGAAGAATTATGGTTTATTACCACTATGCCGAGTTAATTCATAGACAGGCTGAAAAGTATGGTTCACGTACAGCTTTAAAATACCGTGATAATGAAAGCGGGAAATGGTTAAAGATCTCATGGAGAGAATTCTCAGAGAAAGTAATGCTTACAGCAGAGGCTATGGCTGAGTTTGGAATAGAAGTACAGGAAAAGATCGGTATCTATTCTCAAAATATGCCGCAATGTTTATTCACAGATTTCGGTGCATACGGAAACCGGGTGATTTCTATCCCGATGTATGCAACTAACTCTCCTGCTCAGATAGAATATATTATTAATGATGCGGAGATACACACGCTATTTGTGGGTGAACAGTTGCAATATAACAATGCCTTTAAGGTACAAAAAGAATCTGCCGTCTTAAAACGTCTGATTATTTTTGATCCGGCCGTTAAGTTGAATCCGGAAGATAAGACTTCTATTTATTTTGATGACTTTCTGCGTCTGGGTGACAATGCACATGCCGAGACTACTGTAAAGATCCGTATGAATGAGGCTAGTGCTGATGATGTGGCTACTATTATGTATACTTCGGGCACGACTGGTGAATCAAAGGGTGTCGTTCTTCATCATTTTAATTATCTGGAAGCGATGCGTATCCATGATATCCGCTTGCCGATGGTTAATGACAAGGATACATCTATGTGTTTCCTTCCGCTGACCCATATCTTTGAGAAGGCATGGACTTGCTATTGTCTGCATAAAGGGGTGAAGATCGCGATTAACCAGGATCCGAAGATGATCCAGAAAACATTGCCGGAAGTTCATCCGACGCTGATGTGTAATGTGCCGCGTTTCTGGGAAAAAGTATATGTAGGAGTACATGAGAAAATCAACTCCTCGGCGCCTTTCATGAAGAAGATTTTTATGGATGCGATAGAAACTGGACGTCTGTATAATCTGGAATATAAGAATAAAGGTATCAAAGCTCCTTTCTGCCTGAAAACCAAATTTAAGTTTTATGATAAGACTGTCTTTACCCTACTGAAAAAGGTACTGGGTATTGAAAGAGGACGTTTATTCCCGGTTGCAGGGGCTCCGTTGTCTGATACGGTGAATGAATTCCTTCAGTCCGTTAATATCCCTATCGTCTATGGGTACGGATTGAGTGAAACGACGGCGACAGTTTGTTTCTATCCGGAAATAGGTTTTCAATTCGGTTCGATCGGTGAAATAATGCCGGGAGTAGAAGTTAAAATAGACGAGAGCAACGGAGAAATCCTTGTCAAAGGTAAAACAGTGACTACCGGTTATTATAATAAACCGGAAGAAAATGCACGCGCATTCACAGAGGACGGCTTTTTCCGTACCGGAGATGCCGGACGTCTGGAAGGAAACGTATTGTTCTTTACAGAACGTATCAAGGACCTCTACAAGACATCGAATGGTAAATATATAGCTCCGCAAGCGATTGAAATAGAGATGGGCAGCGATAAATATATCGAGCAGATTGCTGTTATCGGCGACCAACGTAAGTTTGTCAGTGCTTTGATTGTGCCGGCTTATACTTTGTTGGAAGAATATGCGGAAAAGAAGGGTATCGCGTATAGTAGTCGTGAAGAACTTTTGGCCAGTAATGAAATCATCCGCCTGATAGAGTCGCATATTGAGGAACATCAGAAAAATCTGGCTTCTTACGAGAAGATCAAGCGGTTCACCCTACTTCCTCAGCCTTTTACGATGGAGGGGCGTGAGTTAACGGATACATTAAAGTTACGTCGTCCGGTTGTTTTGCAAAAATATGCGAATGAGATTGAAGCGATGTATGCAGAGTAAACTGACAATTAATTTCCTATCTTTGCACAAAATTTAAAATAAGAAGAAGATTATGATAACATCAGACCAACTACAGAATGTGTTGGAGCGCGAGAACGCGCTGAGGGGGTATCTTTGACATAGATGGTAAGACCATCCAGTTAGAAGAAGAAGAACTGCGTACACAGGACCCCGGCTTCTGGGAAGATGCCAAACGGGCAGAGGCTCAGATGAAGAAAGTAAGAGAACTGAAGAAGTGGATCGAACTTTACAACGAGGTAAATGCGGCAGCAGAGGAGTTGCAGTTGGCTTATGAATATGTAAAAGAAGAGATTATCACCGAAGATGAAGTCGATGCGGCTTATGCCAAGGCTTTAGATCTGGTAGAGAATCTGGAGTTCCGGAATATGCTTCGTGACGAGGCAGACCAGATGAGTTGCGTACTCAAGATCAATTCCGGTGCCGGTGGTACGGAAAGTCAGGACTGGGCTTCCATGCTGATGCGTATGTATTTGCGTTATGCGGAATCCCATAATTATAAAGTATCCATTGCAAACTTGCAGGAAGGTGATGAGGCGGGTATCAAGACTGTCACGATCAATATTGAAGGCGATTATGCTTTCGGGTATCTGAAAAGTGAGAATGGTGTGCATCGCCTGGTTCGTGTTTCTCCCTACAATGCACAGGGAAAGCGAATGACATCTTTTGCATCTGTATTCGTTACTCCGCTAGTTGATGATACGATCGAGGTAAAGATTGAAACAGCGGCTATTTCATGGGATACTTTCCGTTCAGGCGGTGCCGGTGGACAGAATGTGAACAAGGTAGAATCAGGGGTACGCTTGCGTTACCAATTTAAAGATCCTTACACAGGTGAGGAGGAAGAGATTCTGATTGAAAACACTGAAACGCGCGACCAGCCGAAGAACCGTGAAAATGCGATGCGCCAGTTGCGTTCTATCCTGTACGATAAGGAATTGAAACATCGTTTGGCTGAACAGGCTAAGATTGAGGCCGGTAAGAAGAAAATTGAGTGGGGATCACAGATCCGCAGTTACGTTTTTGATGACCGTCGCGTCAAAGACCATCGTACAAACTACCAGACTTCCGACGTAAATGGTGTCATGGACGGCAAGATCGATGAATTTATCAAGGCTTACCTGATGGAATTTGGCGGTGAGGAAGCAGCTGAAAAGTAAAGTTTTTACAAGAATACTTGCAGAATCCGATTAAAAGTCGTAATATTGCACCCGATTTCAGAGCAAGCCTCTGAAACACCGGTCCTATAGCTCAGTTGGTTAGAGCACCTGACTCATAATCAGGGAGTCCTTGGTTCAAGCCCAAGTGGGACCACATATAAGAATCGCTTAAATGTTGAAAATAAGACGTTTAAGCGATTCTTGTCGTTTAAGGTATATCAACCTCAAAGTAGGATAGTTATGAACGAGAATGTGAATACCATATTGCAGGAAATAGATATTCTTAAATCTGAATTGTCGACATTGCGTCCATTGCCTTCGGAAGCCCTTAAAAAGATAGAGGATGCTCTTGATATGGAGTATACTTATGAGAGTAACCGGATTGAAGGAAATACACTTACATTGCAGGAAACAGCTTTGGTTGTAAATGAGGGTATAACTATATCAGGCAAGTCTATGCGTGAGCATTTAGAAGCTATCAACCATGCGCAAGCTATTGATTTTATTAAAGATATTGCCCGACAGGATGTAGATATTAGTGAACGAACAATTAAAGATATACATGCTATTGTTTTGCATGGAATCAATCGGGAGAATGCTGGCCGATATCGTACTGTTCCTGTAATGATTTCCGGTAGTATGCACATGCCACCTCAACCTTATTTGATTGAAAATCTGATGGAGGATTTTATATTGAAGTTCAGGCAAATGGAAAAAGATAAAGTCCATCCGGTAATAATTGCAGCTTACCTGCATGATGAACTTGTACGGATTCATCCGTTTATTGACGGGAACGGACGTACATGCCGTCTTTTGATGAACCTTTATCTTTTGCAGCATGGTTATATTATTGTTACCCTGAAAGGGGAAAATGAGAAGAAGCTACAATATTATAAAGCTTTGGAGAAATCGCATACAGAGCAAGAACCAGATGCTTTTTACATGTTAGTTGCCGAGGCTGAAAAAGAAGCATTGTTGCGGTATATTAAGATTGTAAAGTGAAGTATTAGAATATGTTCGTGCTAAACGAACATATTCTAATAGTCTATTTAATTGTCTTTTATTTCAAATTTATATTCTCTTTCCATCGCTTTATCTCCCGGTGAATCCATGTTGATATTATAGGTGATTTCCCAAGTGCCGGATATAGGATTGAAGTCTGTTTGCCAGTAATCGTTACCGTATTTAGACTGATCCATTTGTACCCATTGTTTTCCTTCTTTGATATATAAGACAGGATTTTTGTAAGTAGATAATTCTTGGATCGTGATAGGAACATAGCCGATTCCCCCTTTCGTTTTAAAATGAACAACATTATTTACAGCCGATATAACAATAGGATAACTTGCTTTAACTATTCCTGTTAGTGGAGTTATAATAATGTTATTCCCTTTTGCTTCTCTGTAAGCAAGCGCCCATTTGCTTGTAAACTTTGACAAAGCTTTTTTGAAATTGACATTTGGCCCATAGTAATCACTACTTTCTAAAGGTGTAACGATCAGTTCTATTTCTGCCTCTATGTAGTCTCCGGCAGATAAAGAACGGCATGTTTCTGGAAGAGTTACTGTGATAATAGAGCAAGGATCTCCGTGATTTCCTTCGGTCGTATTGTATTCATGCCAATGAGGACGTATATTATTTTTTCCTTTAATCACTGATTTCCAACTTCGGACTATAAAACCACGGTTGCCTGAAATAAAACGTCCTTCCTGATCTTTGCTGATGGGTGAGTCGTATAGAAACACCCAGGGGGTATTCCCGTTAAAAGGCTTTATACTTTTGTCATATACGGAATTTGTATTGTTATTGGCTTTCCACTTTTTTATTAAGCCATTTTCGTTTCCTAAGGCTATTTCTTTGGAAAAACCATAATGATAGGTTGTGGCTCCTAACTGGAATATATCTAACTTTTCGAATTCTACATCTTCATTTACTTTCATTTGGATTTTGTAGATTCCTCTGTTGATATCATCGGATCGGGTAATGGATGTCGAATACTGGAATTCAATCTTATTATCTAACATATTACCAGAATATATGACTTCAGTCAGATTCGGGCAATAACGTTTGTAATCTGTTTTCATTTCTGTATGCCACGCCCTGCCACCTTTGTTCTGTTTGAGATAAAGAATATCGGCCCCCCCTACATTGCCTGTCCAATTCCATTGTTTTCCTTTTGGATCGATAACTAATAATGGACGAATATCTAAAACTGCTGCTGAAGCTTGATCCAGGTCCGGTTCATAACATATACTTTCTCCCCATGCTCCGATGGCTGATTGATCCCATTGTTGATTGCTTCCCCAACCAACAAGACAAAGCTGGGCATGAGATGCTGCAGGTATACCTCCCCAATGTGCATTAACACTAGAATACTCAAGTGTAATTTTACTTTTTGCTGGTATTTGAAGAACGCTGAGGCCATGAAACCACGGACCTTTATAAAGATGAGAGTCATAATTGTTAAAGTCGGTAGTATGCCAGTTTTTTGATAACTGAATAGGGATGCCAGTAGGAAAACCTTCTTTATCCCTTATTATTCCGGATATGCCGGGAACGGCATAGACTTCTTTCTCTTTTGAAAAATTCAATCTGATGGTAGCCTCCTTGGGATTATCATTTTCGATTGTAAATTTGATTCGTTCCATCCGGTCATTATCCTTTGTTATATTTCCTGAGATATCATTGCGAAGTTGAATCGAATGCCACCCAATGACCGGATCGTATTGAGTCTCTAGAGAAGAACTAACAGGGTCTGTTTGTATTGCAGTCACTTTTAGCGGATTTGTTTCCTGATTGATAATACCCACTAATTCTTTCTCCAGATTCTCTACCGGATAGATGATTAGTCCGGTCTGATAGAGTTGTCCTGGTTGCAGTTTTTGATCAGAATGTAAACGTGCTTCTATATTGTTTCCGGAAAATGAAAGAAACGTGTTATCGGTCGATCCGGTTATTATATATCCGTCTGTTCCTGCCATATGTTTATATACTGCCCATCCTTCAGGTGAAGTTTGTTTTATATAAGTAGAAGGGATGGAATATTTGATAACAATAGCGTTGGAACGTTGTATCACTGTTGGAATAATGCGTAAAGAAAGAGTTAAGCGGTCGTTCCAGGATATGATTTCCAGACCACTGTTATAAGGATCGCAACCGGTTAACTCCGGTATCCAGTTGATGAAACGATGTTGCAGGAACCGTCCGGTATGGATAAGCTGGCAATCTTCGGTTCGTAAGGAAGAGTGCGTGCATGGATAAAGTTTGCCATACGTTTCAATACCGAAAGATATCCGAGGTGGCTCATTGGTAACTCCTGTATTAGTATTGGCAATAGAAAAGCTATTGAAAGTGAGCTTTTCGTAATCGAACTCAAATGCATATTTGTTTGTCCGTACCGCAAAAATCAAAGGCGATTCGGTTCTGATAGAGTTCTTCCACCACATATTCGACTGTTGGATCGAGGATTTTCTACATAAATCTTCGACTTCGCTCAATTGAGCTTGTATGCAATTAATACATGAAAGATGTATTATAGCTAAAAACAAAAGTATTTTTTTCATTTTGATAGATAGGTGTTGTAAAAGAGAATAAAAAGATCTTTCCACTATATGCGGAAAGATCTTTTTAAATTAATTATAGCCAGGATTTTCTAAGAGGTTAGCATTAGCTCCGGTTCTTTTCAATGTAATAGGGAAATAGTAATTTTGTTTGTAAAAACGTGGAGGCGTATTTACTCCGTCAATATCCTCCAATACGATAAGTTTATACTTTCTTGTATTAAAATCAAGTATATACCTTAACCCTGAAAACGATTGGGACAAAGTTGTTTCTGCTTCCCTCCAACGACGTAGATCCCAATATCTGTGCCCTTCAAAAGAAAGTTCAACTTTTCGTTCATGACGTATTGACTGACGGTCGACTGATGTTTTAGTTGAGATACCGGCTCTTGTTCGTATCTGATTGACTGCGTTAAGAGCTTCTCCTGTTTTTCCTAATTCGAAAGCTGCTTCTGCATAGTTCAGTAAGATCTCCCCAAAGCGGAATACGATGAAATCCGTACCAGAATTAGACCATGTACTGCCAATATCAACATTCTCATCCAAGTATTTCATGACTCCGAAACCTGTACCGAAGTTACCGGCATTGATGTTTTGATCTCCCAGGGCATTTATACCTTCGTAGCCTTCTCCATCATTTTCATATAATTTTCCATCTCCGCCAATGAGACCTTTGTGGAAGTCAACAATGCCACCTCTCCAGCTACTTCCCATCGTATATATGGTAGCAAGAAACCTGGGATCTTTATTGCCCCATAGTTCCTCCATACTCCATAATCCTTCCTGAATGGCTTTTCTGTCTAGTTTACCTGATTTTCCGTCGATATATTCAAATTCTTCTGCCATTTCCAGATAAGGAGTATTTCCCATACCCAGATTCCATCCATGTGGTTTGGGACGTTGACAAAAATCGTATCCCCAGGTGTTTCCTCCTCCGGCTAAAGCATCTACATAATTGTGTTGTTTGGCAAATATAACTTCACTATTCCTTTTCTTTATAAAGATATTTCTGAAGTTAAGAGATTTATCGCTATCCTGATCATATAACTGGAAAACTCCACTGTTGATGATTGCCTGGGAAGCATCAAACGCTTTCTGGTAATAGTCCGAAGCCTGGCTTTGCGGAATACCCAGCAAATCATTTAATTGCATAGAACCGAATTGTGCTATACTCCCGGCATACAAAGCCGCCCGGCTTTTTAATGCGAGTGCCGCCCATTTTGTAGGGCGTCCGAAATCAGTTGTTCCAATCAGGTCTTCTGCTATCGCATCCATCTCCGATATAATGAAATCATAAAGTTCCTTTTCTGAATTTCGTTTAGGGTAAAGAACTTCTTCAGAATCATCCAGAGAGGCTGCTTTTATTATTAGGGGAACTCCACCATAACGTTTTACCATTGAGAAATAATTGAAAGCCCTGATAAAACGTGCTTCTGCAACCCGTAGAGTTTTTACTTCACTTTCAATCGGTGAATCGGGGACCCGTTCAATAAACTGATTCAAGTTCCGAATGATATAGTACGGATATTCCCACCATTCAAGAAACCCTCCGTTAATGTTTAATTTTCCGGTTTTGTAACTACCTGCATTACCGGAAATTTCCCATCCTCCTTTTCCTTCGTCTGCAATATTGTTGATGATTAAAGGTCCATAGCCATGTTCACTTGTATGGATTTCCCACTTTCCATCGACAGGAGAACCTGCCGACCAACTTTCTATGTAGTCGCTGGCCTCATTGGTGAAAACTGTTGTTAACATGTATTGTTGTGCCAGATAAGCATCGATCATCACGGGATCATTCCATACAACATCGTCTGAAATGATATCCAGCGGTTTTTTATCCAGGATGTCGTCCAGACAGGAAGTAAGACTGCATAATCCGATTAAAAATATAAATAATGACTTTTTCATATTATTGATACTTTATTTCTGTTAGAATGATAAGTTTAATCCAAAACTGAATGTTCGCTGTTGCGGATAATACATTAGTTTATTTCCAATATTAGGAGCTTCCGGGTCGATACCGTATTTTCGTATGTTGCTAATGGTGAACAAATTTGTTCCGGCAACATAGACACGTGCTTGATTGACTCCTACTTTATCCAGTATTCTTTTGGGGATATTGTATCCTAAAGATGCATTTTTCAGTCTAAGATAAGAGGTTGATTTGTAGTAATAATCAGAAGTCCATCCGTTGGATGTTGAACCACCGAGACGAGGAATCAGTGCATTCGGATTATTATTCTCCTGTGTCCATCGTTCATTGTATTTTACTTCTGTTTCGAAGCCTAAGGAAGCGTTGGTATAGTATCCGAATGCACCCTGGAACAATGCTGAAAAATCAAAGTCACGATATCTCAATTCTGTGGAGAACCCATACATCCAATGCGGCATTGTTCCCATACCGATGTCTTTTTGGTCTTTCCAGTCTAATACGCCGTCATCGTTTAGGTCTTTGTATTTGATATCTCCCGGTCGGAGTGAATGATTACCGCCTAATGCACTGTAGGTGTAATCCAAAGCATCGATTTCTTCTTGGCTGGTAAATAACTTTTCAGAGACATATCCGAAAACACGATCCGTCCATTGTCCAGACTGTTGATAAACCCGTTTCTGATCCGGATCTTCGTAGTTCGGTTCTTCATAATGATCCCATTTCGAACGTGACCAGGATATGTTTGCACTGACATCGTAAGATAAATACCCCGTTTCCCCGGCTGTTCCAAGATTTAATTCAAATCCGCGGTCATTCAGGCTATTTAGGTTTTCTTGGGGAAGAGCGGAGCCAAATGTGGAAGGCAGCGATTGAATACGAGTTGCCGGTATGCCTTCCCGTTGCCGGTAGAAACCTTCGATCGATCCATGTATTTTGCGGTTAAAGAATGAAAAGTCGACACCTCCGTTATAGATAGACATTTTCTCCCAGGTGAGTAACGGGTTGGCCAGACCGGTAGAATAAAGTCCTGAAACAGGCGTATCTCCTAGTAAATAGGTTCCTCTCATCGCATATCCGGATAAATATTGAAAATTTCCTACTGCATCATTTCCTGATTGACCGTAACTGACTCTTAATTTCAGGTTGTCAATGAATGTCAGTTGTTTGAAGAAACTTTCCTGTGAAGCGACCCATCCCAGAGATACTCCGGGAAAATATCCCCATCGGCTATCTTTAGGAAATTTGGCGGATGCATCCGCACGCAGAATGGTTTCTATTAAATAACGGTCTTTGAACGCATAGTTAATTCTCATAACAAAGCTTGCTCTTCCCATTTCACTGGCGGAACCATCGTTGCTCATCCCTGATGTGCTACCTGCATACAATTGCTCTATGGAAGGGGTTAGGAAATCTTTTCGGTAAGCCATGAAATTGTTATTGGAATAATCAATGCTTTCAAATAAAGCCAGGCCGGAGACACGGTGTGTATCGTTGAAAAGATTATTGTAAATGAAAGAGTATTGTTGAGTTAATATACTTCCGCGATACATTCTTTCTCTGAGTTCTGCTTTCTCTTTAAAATTACCGGCATAATTATATGTATCCGTAGCAGTATTATAAGTATAGTATTTTATCGGTTTGGTAAATTCCTTAACATACTGTTCGTTGTCGATATAATTAATAAAAGCTTTGGCCTGCAATCCTTTGATGTATTTGAAGTCGTAAGATAATGAAACACTTCCTCTCAAATCACGCTGCTTGTTTTGATTGTAGCCCGTCAGATCAGAGTTGGAGGTAGCAGCAACACTGCCCACATCGATACCTCCCCATGCCAATTTAGTAGGGTCAGGAAGCTGGGAAGGATACCAGGGTTTGGTATTGTAAAGATCCTGCCATAAATATCCATCGTTTTCCATTCCTCTGACCGGAAAATTACGATCTTCGTATGTTAGAGTCAAGTCAATAGACAGATTAATACGATCAGTAATTGCTGCATCCATATTCGATTGAATGTTGTAACGCTTATAATCCCCTCCGTTTTTTTTGATCATTGTTTGCTGGTCTGTGTATCCGAAGTATCCCATATATTTTATTTTGTTGCTACCGCCTCTGACAGATAAGTTGTGATTTTGCTGAGGAGCCCATTTACGGAATACATAATCAAACCAATCGGTATTAGGATATGCAGGATCATTTCCTGCAAAGAATTTCTCCACAGCTTCTGCAGTCCAGGGTGCACCGGCTTCAGGCTGGCCGCTTTGTAGATAAGCTTCGCGTTCCATTTGAGTTCTTTGTCCGGAACTGGCCGGTTTGACCATATCGGTAACCCCTTGCAGAGTAAAGGAGCCGTTATATGTAATTGTCGGTTTTTGATCTTGTCCGCGTTTAGTAGTAACCAGTATGACCCCATTTCCTGCGCGGGCACCATAAATGGAGGCAGCCCCATCTTTTAAGATTGAAATAGACTCTATCTGGTTCGGATCAATATTATTGAAACTGGATTCTACTCCGTCAACAATAACCAGCGGGTTACCGAAACCGCGAATGCTTAACGATGCATCGTCTGAACCGGGCTTACCACTGTTCTGCTTGGCTAACAGACCGGGTAGCTGTCCGGCTAATGCGTTGGTTACATTAGCAATAGGGGCAGTGGTCAACTTTTCTGTCTTGATGGCGGAGACTGATCCTGTGAGATTCCCTTTCCTCTGAACCCCGTATCCGACAACAATTACCTCATCGATGGTCTGTGTATCTTCTTTTAGTTGGATATTGATTGCTTTTCGGTTATTAATCGGAATATCCAGTGAATTATATCCGATATAAGTAATTTGCAGTATAGAAGATAATGTGGCTTCTATACTATATTTACCATCTATATCCGTTATAGTACCGTTTGTTGTACCTTTTTCCACGATATTTGCGCCAATGATCGGTTCTCCCTTTGTATCCGTAACAATACCTTTGATCGTTACTTTTTGTTGTTTCACATCGTCTTTAAGGGAAGAGGAAACGACAATGTAGGACCCCTCCTGTACATAACTAAGTCCGATTGATGGTAAAAGGGTATCGAGAATTTGTTTTACAGGCTGATTTGTAGCATTTACTGCGACTTTTAAGTTTGTATTTACATTATTATTATATACAAATAGATAATCCGTTTGTTTTTCTATAGTATTCAATACTTCTTTTAAAGAAGTATTGCTGGCCCGGACGGTCACCCTCGTATTCTGCGAGTTCAAATTGATTGCATGTAATGAAAATATCAGTACAAACAAAAGGAATGAGGTTATTCTCATGATTCTGAAAAAATGTTTATGTCGTGATTTTTTTTGATAATAAGGTCCCGACAAAGATACTTTATTCATAACTTTGTAATTATTAGAGATTAATACAGTTGTTGATAATTGTGTTAGTCATGAAGCGATAGATGTTCCCGCATTTATCGCTTTTTCTTTATGTGCTATTTCATGGGCGATATGATTTAAAGATTCGACATGTTATTTTATATAGATGATCGTATTGTTCTCATTCCTGGTAAAACTAAATCTGACATCTCGTTGGAGGACATGTAGTATAAAGTCTAACCCATCCGAAATACGGAATTTCCCACTACAAATATAACTTTCCAGTTTTTTGTTTTTATTGATGATCTGTATATCGTAGGTCTTTTCGAACTCTTTCATCAAATCGTTGAACGCTATATTCTCAAAACAGAGCAGACCTTCTTTCCAGCGATAAATATCATAGTTCTGTATCTGTACAACATTCAGTTGACCATCTATATAATCTGCTTTTTGCAGTGGACGCAACACTATTTTATTGGATGGCTCGGTTTTATCTGAAATTTGTATGGAACCTTCCATTAATGCGGCAGAAAAAAAGGAGGTTTTATTATAGGCATTCACATTAAATTTAGTACCTAATACTTCTATATCATATTTACCGGTTTGAACAACGAACGGGCGTTTGGCATCTTGGGCAACTTCAAAATAACCTTCCCCATCCAATGTCACTTTTCGCTTGCTTTTCCCTTTTGTAAAAGAGGCTGGGTATCTCATTTTAGTTCCGGAATTAAGCCATACATTTGTTCCGTCCGACAATAAAAGATTAACTCTTTGTCCCGTTGGCACTGTGATCGTGTTCATTTCCTGGTCTGTCTCCGTTTTTGTTATCCGGTAGGCTTGTAAGCCACATATGATGAACAGGGCGACAACTGCTGCATATTTGATTAGACTGTTCAGTTGGAACACTTTTCCGGAAGAAGAATGCGGCGTACTGTTTCTCTTGTTCTGAACAAGCAGCAGGTCAAAGTACTTACGTTCTTTTATGTATTCCTGCATGTTTTCTTCAGATGCTTCCGTCCAGTCGCAAACCTCTTTTTCTTCTTCAAGAGATGCTTTTCCTTCGAAAAAACGATATAGTATTTTTCTTTCCATATATAGTAAGCACATAACTAAAATGTATCCCTAATGGAAAAACTTACTTTTTTCAATAAAAACAAGGTCGTTGTTAATTAATTCAGGAAGATAAGAAAGAACGGGAGATAATCTTTTAATCTTTTTCTTAATACGCCGAGGGCTTTGGATATATGGAATTCAATGCTTTTAGTCGATAAACCGAGATGTTCGGCAATTTCTTTATGAGTTTTATTTTCATACCGGCTCATAATAAAGATAGTACGTGTCTTTTCGGGGAGGCTTTCCAATGTCTCGTCTATCAGGCGTTGTGCTTCCGAACTGAATAACTCTTCCGGATCGCAGGCTTCCAATGTCGTGATTTTTAGTCTCCTGACTCTGTCCATGTGGGTCCATAGATTTTGTTCGATATCTTCCCGGATTCGTTGGTTACGTAGATAGTTGAGGCTTTTATGTTTGACGACTTCCATGATATAAGCCGGGATATTCGAATTGGAGGTAAGAGAATTCCTGTTTTCCCAATAGTATATCAGGCTGTCAATGACTATATCTTCGGCAGTATCTTCATCCTGAATGTAAGTATTAGCAAAACGGATGAAAATTCCCTGATAGTTCGAAAACAGTTTGTTAAATTCCTTTATCTCTGAAAGATTCTCCATATCGAATAATTGATAGGGTAAAGATAAATAAAAATCGGAGATAACAATATTTATCAAAATGATAATTTATCATAGATTTGCCGAGGCTGTATGGGATAGGATGGGAATAATTCTTGTAAAAGCCATTCTAAGTGAATTATTAATTTACATGCTGATATGTTGATGCGCTTTTTTGAGATTAAACTGAAACGGATATATAGTGAATAGAGTTGTTTGTCTTGAAAAAGTATATGTATTCATGTATTATGATACTTTAATCTTGATTACTTTTTTACTATTTGCAGAGGTGCAAATATGCTGCTTAACATATAAAATAACTTGTTTAAAGGTGCCTCTCTTGAGAAATTCACTCTTATTAACACGCTTTTTCCGCTGTAATAAAACTCTAATTCATTTAAAAGGAATTTTTTCTCGTTTTAAACGAGTTGCAAATTTGTTTAAAATGAGTTGTCGAAGTTCTTTTGTTTGAGTGTTATGTTAAAATATGTATTCTGTATTTCTCTGGAAGCGATCAATTGTTATATATGTTTGTTATTATTCGGCGCTTATTTTTGTCAAAAAGTTTGAGTATATTTATAAAACCGATCTTTTTGTTATTTATGTAACTTTGATAATAAAAGCTGTTGGTTGGAGTAGATATGACCGGAATTCTGAATTTCTTCTGATACGAATGTTTGAATCTTTCCTCAATTCATTAAATATCACGTGCTTGAGTTTTGTCAGAAGAAATCCGGAATTCGGTCTTTTTATGAATATATTTAGTTTTCGTTGAAATTAATACTTACATGCTTGTTTTCATAATGGATCAGTTTTTCCTGAACGGAGATATTCTGTCCGTTATCTGTTGGCATATAAAGTCTTACCCGGAAACTTCTTTGGGGGTATTCGATAAAGTTACCTTCTTTGTCATAGATATTTAATTGCCTGTTTTGATCGTCCCATTGGAACCGGATCAGGGAATAAACGCCGTTTTCATAAGCATATGTCTTGTTGTCATCTTCGTAAAGTTCAAAATCGGCATCTGCTCCGCCGTAAATCCTTATTTCCAGTTCTTCCTCTTTTTGTTCGCCGACATATTGAACTACTTTGTTTATCGGAAGGATGGAGCCGGACTTTACAAATACGGGGATGATATCCAATGGAGTTTGATATGAAATAGTTTGCTCTCCTTTATAGACTTGCTGATTATAGAAGTCGAACCAGTATTTTCCTGCGTGGCCGGGTAAATAAACAGATTCTTCGGTGTCAGGATTGTTGATGATTCCCTCTGGCGTGTAGTACATCGGTTTCGTTATGGGTTTGACCAGTAATGAAGGGCCGAACATATAGGCATCTGCCATATTGTGTACTTTCTGATCATTGGGGAAGTCCATGACCAGCCCTCGCATCATCAATCTGGAATCTGCCGTTACCTGCCAAGCTGATGAATAGATGTAAGAGAGCAGGTTGTATCTCAGGTTGATCATCTTTAATAATCCTTCATAAAAAGGATCGCCCAGTTCACCGAACTGCCATACTTCACGGGGTACGTTACTGCCATGGGCACGGAAAATAGGAGAGAATACTCCCTGCTGGAACCATCTTAGATAGAGTTCTTTATAAGAAGGATCGGCAAGACCTTTGGTGAACTGGCTGCCTCTTGTCGTAACGAAAAAGCCGCCGATGTCGGTAGTCCAGTAAGGTATTCCGCTCATACACAGGTTTAATCCGGCCGGAAGCTGTTTCCGGAATACTTCCCATGAAGCGGTGATGTCTCCGGACCAGACGGCAGTTGCATATTGCTGTTGCCCGGCAAATGCGGAACGGGTTAATATGGTAACGCGCTTATCACTTTGTTTACGCAGGTTTTCGTACATGACTTTCGATAAGAAGAGGGAGTAAACATTCAGATAGCGGTCGAATGAACCGATGTGAGTCTGACCGGCCGATTTCGTTTTCTCTTCCTGTTTGTCTTGTGTGAAACCTTCGCGGAAAGAAGGTTCGGTCGCATCCATCCACCAGGAGTCGACGCCTGTGCGATACAATCCTTTATAAAGATGATCCCAGAAAAGTTGCCGGGCTTGCGGATTGTATATATCCATGACTTTATAGTCCGCCCAGGTCGGTTCATCGAACAATGCCCCGATCTTTTCCAGATCTTTGTATATATCAGTCTTTTTCCCGAATCCCGGCCATACGGAAAGCATCAGGCTCACATTGTATCGGTCATGCAGCTGGCGGATCATTTCGGTGGGATGGTTGAAGTGGGTTGTATCAAATTTCAGGCTGTTCCAATGTTCGCGGTCACCCCAGTATTCCCAGTCTTGTACGATATTATCGAGCGGTATCTGCCGTTTACGGTATTCTTTTACGACATCAGTTAACTCATCGAACGATTTGTAGCGTTCTTTGGACTGCCAGTATCCGAAAGCCGATTTAGGGAACATTGGAACTTTTCCCGTCAGTTGATGATAGCCGGCAACTACCTCATGCATGTCGTTACCGTAGATAAAATAGTAGTCGATGCCATCGGCCACTTCCGACCAGAAAGAGGCTCCCTTTTCATTATCTTCAAATAATGTTTTGGAATAATTATCCCATAAAATGCCGTATGGCTGTGTGGACAGCAGAAATGGGTTAACAATCTCCATGTTGGCCTGTACCAGTTTGGCTTTCTTTCCCCGGTAGTTCATGATACCTTCCTGGTATTGACCTAAGCCATATAAGGCTTCATCTGCCTGCAACCTGAATGTTTGTTTCACTTGCCATACCGTTTCACCGGCTATATTCTTTTGTTCGAAAGAACGTGCCTGCTCCTGAAGGATTTTTTTCCCGCTTTTCGAATCCGTGAAATAGATGTTTTTATCAGAATAGGAATAAGTTGCTGTGACGGAAGATGTTTTCAGTGCGATGAAATCGTCTCCTTTCTGAACCTGACAGTCAGAAATGGGGTCCGATGTTTCCGGTATTATCAACGATTTACCCGGCTGCGAACCTACAGGTACTACTTGCACATGGATAACTTTATCCTGCGGAGCTGAAACGGATATTTTTAAGGAATCATCCACAATGCTGAATCCTTTATCAATATTTCCGGCCTGGGATAAAGTAATATGTAGCAGGCTGATTGCTATGATGAGTGCTTTGTTCATATTTTTATTTATGTATAAAATGGGTAGTAAAAGTGATAGATGGCACGCAGATAACATGAATTGATCAGTGTTATCTGTGTGCCATTTCTGGTTTTTGTCACAGTCTCATATTAGTATCCTGTATTCTGGTCCAGATTCGGATTGGAGGCCAGTACAGAAGTAGGGATAGGGAATATCCTCCTGTATTCTTCTCCTTTTGTAGATGGTTTAAAGAGCATAGGATCTTCAAACTTCCCGAAACGGATCATGTCGACACGACGATGCATTTCCCAAATCAGTTCACGCCCCCGTTCTTCGTATAAGGATTCCAGGTTTAAAGTTGAGGTGGTAAACAGCATTTCCGGGTTATTCGGGAATGCCCTGCTTCTGATCTGGTTCATTAATTCGACAGCTGTAGCTATGTCTTTTCCCTGACGGAGCAATGCTTCGGCTTTCATCATCAGTACATCTGCATAACGGAACACGACAAAGTCATTATTAGCCCAACCTCCGATAGCATCTTTATCCGGATAGTATTTGATACAACGTGCTCCGACCAGACGACCTTTATCATCAGCTCCACCCACATCGAAGGCGTCGAAACCATAAGGATCCAGAACAACATTCACCCCATTGTAGATCATCGGATTTCCGGATGCATCATATTGCTGCCCGTACAGGAATATCTTTTTCCGGATATCGTCATCCGTATAAAAGTCGAAGAAATCCGGAGCAACACACCAGCCATTGTAAGGAGCCTGTGACAGCGAGAATGTTTTCTGGTGACTGAAATGTAACGTACGGAGGAACCAACGGTTTCCTTTCGCTTTATTAGCATCGAAAGGAACGGAGAAGATAGGCTCTTTATCTTTGGCTCCGTTATCCGGTTTGAACATATCGAAGTAATCGCCGAGTTGATATTGGTTCAATGCAATTACTTTGTCACAATAATATTCGGCTTTTTCCCATTGCGGCTTGCCGGTATATACCTCGGCATTCAGGTATAATTTGGCAGCCAGGGTATACGCCATTCCCTGTGTGGGACGACCGTATGTTTTATTGTTGGCCTCATTACTCAGATATTCGGTATTCTCTTCCAGGTCTTTTGCGATGAAATCGAATACTTCCTGACGGGTATTGGCAGACGGTGCTTCTACGCTTTGGTCGAATTTTGTTACGATGGGGACTCCGCCGAAAGTATCCATCATATAAAAATAGAACCAGGCTCTCATTATTTTAATCTCTGCGATCGTTTGTGCTTTCCCATCATTATCCGGCAGCGCTTCAAATTGGCTCAGTACCTGGTTACAGGTTCCTATTCCGCTGAAACCGGAATCCCATGCGTTCTTTATCAGGATGTGTGAAGGAGTCCAGATATGATAGTGCATATCTACATAACGTCCGCCGTCATACCAGTCTCCGCCACGGGTAGGGACAAAGATTTCGTCCGTTCCCATCTCCTGCAATTCGTAGAGGTTATTATCGAAAAGTTTCTGTGCAGCCACATAAATCGGGCCTGTCATAGATGCGTATTGTTCGGGTGAAGAAGGAAAGTTCTCATCTGTATAAGATGAGTAGACCTTTTCGTCCAGATTAGTACATCCTGTAAAATTTAAAGCGAATGCCAGTGCTCCGGCAATATATAGGCAATTTAGTTTCATAATGAACGATTTCATATGGTTAGACAATATTAAAAACTGATGTTCACACCCAACAGGAAGGAACGTGTCTTCGGATAATAATTACGATTGTCGATACCCGGGGCCAGACCACTCAGGCTTACTTCAGGGTCTACACCTGTGTATTTGGTGATCGTAAACAGGTTCTGTCCCGTTACATAAAGACGCAATTGGCCGATTTCTTTGACTTTTTCCATATTGAACTGATATCCTAATGTCAGGTTATCCAGTTTCAGGAAAGAACCATTCTCCAACCAGCGGCTCGATGGTTGAGGGGCTTCCATAATGCCATCTTTGACAGCTTCATGCGAGATGTTGCAGGTCGCAGCCTGATTCAGTCTGGACAGATCGGCACGACTGGCGTTGAAGATTTTATTGCCAGCCATTCCCCGCAGGAAGAAGTTCAGGTCCCATTGTTTGTAACGGAAGGTATTGTTCCATCCGAAAGTAACTTTAGGTAACGCTTTTCCTACTTCCTTATAATCATCCGGTGATTTCAGTTTGTCGATCGTGACTGTCTCGCCAGCGGCATTTTCATATAATGTCTTTTGTTGTTCCTCGTCATATCCTACATATTTGAATGTATAGAATGTACCGATGGGTAATCCCGGCTTAACAAGGGAGACAGTTTGGGCGGTCCAGCCTTCCAACGTCATGGTTCCCTCATAACGTTCGGCGATAGACAGGTTTTCTATATTACTTGCCAGTGAACCGATCTTGTTCTTGTTGGAAGCAATATTGAAGGTGCTGATCCAGCTGAAGTCCCGGTTGTCTACGGCCACGACATTTGCCATAAATTCAATACCTTTATTGGTCATGCTGGCTCCGTTGGCAAGTAGCTGGTTGTATTGGTAAGGAGGAGACGGCACATTATATTTGTACAACATATCCTTTGTTTCCTTATTATACACTTCCAGACTACCGGAAACCCGTCCGCCGAAGATAGAATAATCGATCCCGATGTTTGTCATGGAAGTACTTTCCCATTTCAAATCCGGATTCGGGTTTTGTGTCACGCCATAACTGTTGATCCATTCATCATTGTAAATGAACTGGCTGGATTGTGGGCCGTAAAGGGTAAGCGATGTATACGGGTCGATATTTTGGTTACCGGATTTACCGTATCCCACTCTCAGTTTTAAATCCTGGAAGAACGATTGGTTTTCCATGAATTTTTCGCCTGTGATCTTCCATGCTACGGAAACCGACGGGAACATTGCCCACTTATTGTTTGCTCCGAATTTGGAGGAACCGTCCCGGCGTAAAGTAGCCGTTAATAAATACCGGTTGTCAAATCCGTAATTTACTCTGCCGAAAAATGACACCAATACTGACTGTCTTTTATTGGGATAATTTTGGAAATGAATGGCTTTATCTCCATTGCCGACAGACAGGTTATCGGCTCCGGTGGCATCTGAGGTAAAGTAATTATTAGTACCCCGTATTCCGTCGTTGTTGATGATCTTCTGATAGGAATAACCTGCCATAAGTTTCAGCTCATGTTGCCGGGCAAATGTTTTGGAATAATTGAGGGTCGTTTCGATCAGTTTATCCGTGTTTTTCAGGAATTCGCGGATGGCATTGCCTTTCCCCAGTACGGCTATATCCGTTGTTTTCTGATAATAAGCCTGATCGTATGTTTCCGTTTGTATGGAAGTCAGCATGTCGAACCGTAAACCGTCGATAATATCCAGTCCGATCTTTCCTGTCCCCTGCAATATGTTACGTGAACGGTGGTCGCTCCGTTGTTCCAGTATGGCGACAGGATTGTAATAAGTCATACGTCCGGGAACCTGGAAATAGCCTCCATACTGTTGGTTGGCAGGATCGTCAGACATTACCGGTGATTCGGGCAACCAGCGAGCGGCATAGTTGAAAATACTATAATCCACATGATCTGAACCGATAAAGCTGCCGGAGACAGACAGTCCGATATGCAGTCGGTTGTTCAAAGCATCTTGATCGACGCCGATACGTGCTACCAGGCGGTCGTAGTTGCTGTGTTTTACAATTCCTTCGTTGGACAGGTAATTGACTGAAGCATTATATTTTGTATTTTCACTGCCTCCGACCAGGCTTAGGTTGTGACTGTGGGAGAAACCTACACCTCGTAGCAATTCTTTTTGCCAGTCGGTACCAGCGCCATTACCTTCGTCACTGGCGGCAAGGGACATGTCGTGTTCGGCTAAAAAAGCCCGGTGTTCATCGGCATTTAAAACATTTACCCGACCGGAAACACTTTCGAGGGCGGCATATCCGCTGTAAGTCACTTGTGGTTTGCCGGTACGCCCTTTACGGGTGGTGACCATGATTACCCCGTTGGCAGCCCGTGAACCGTAAATTGCTGTTGCAGAGGCATCCTTCAAAACGTTCATTGACTCAATATCATCCGGGGATACCAAATTGATGGATGCTCCCGGTATTCCATCGATCACATAAAAAGGTGCAGTGGAGGCCGTCAATGAAGAAGGACCGCGTAACTGCATGGTTACGCTACTGTTGGGATCGCCACTACTGCGGTTTACCATTAATCCCGGAACTTTTCCTGCCAGCAACTGATCCGGACTGCGGGAGATGCCTTTGTTGAAGTCTTTGGCGGAGATAGACGAAATGGAACCTGTCAGGTCCGACTTTTTAACAGAACCGTAACCGACTACCACTACTTCATCGATATTCTGAAAATCTTCTTTCAGGGTGATCGTCAGGTTGGTTTGTTTTCCTACGGGGATGGATTGAGCGACGTATCCTATATAAGATATTTGTAAAGTCGCATTTCCGGCTGTTTCCAGTTGGAAATTACCGTCCATATCCGTAATGATACCGTTTGTCGTTCCTTTTTCTACGATGTTTGCTCCGATAATAGGCAGACCATTCACATCAATGACCGTACCAGTTACTTTTTTCTTATTACTGTCCGTCTGGTTGGATGCTTCATTTTTCTGAACAATGATATTTTTATTCTTGATCTCATATGAAACTTTTTGATCCTGAAGAATCTGTTTTACAACCTGATCGATTGTTCCATTATTTACTTTTACACGAATGACTTTCTGTGTGTTTATATCTCCGGAAGCAAAAACAAAGGAGTAACCGTTTTCTTCCTTCAATGTTTCCATGGCTTTCTTTACTGTCACATTGTTTAAATTCAGGTTTATGTTTTGCGAGAAAGCGGTAAAATTAAGGCAAAACACGACCAGGGCCATCAATATGGCCTTTTTTCTGATTTTCATAAGTAATTAGAATTAATTGTTTTAAACAAGAAATCTTAAAACCGAAAGTAAAGTTTTGCTATATTTGTCAGTACTTTCGGAAACTCGCAGTGATGGAGGCCGGAAATTTGAATCGGGA
This sequence comes from Parabacteroides caecihominis, assembly GCF_023656785.1. NCBI lineage: Bacteria > Pseudomonadati > Bacteroidota > Bacteroidia > Bacteroidales > Tannerellaceae > Parabacteroides > Parabacteroides caecihominis. The sequence goes on along the minus strand of NZ_JAMOKS010000002.1, from coordinate 71,324 downwards.
GATTGTGCAGATCTTCCGGTTCTTTTTTTATACCGTCCTCAGAGTTAACTTTAATCCGGGCTCTTTCTTTTCATACAAATTCATTTTTAAATTAATAATACGAGGTTGAATAAAAGCTTTTATCTGGAAGATAAGCGGACTGTTTTTCCTTCTATCCTATATTCCAGTTTACCGGTAGAGGCTAACATTTCCAGTATCTCCTGAATGGTTTGTTCCTTGCGCACGAAATTACCATAGAACCGGAATGTCTTCAGCGATTCATCTTCAATATGTATTTTTACGTTATAACTTCTTTCCAGTTCTTTGATAATATCCGGCAGCAATTCTTCGTCGAAGAACAGGAATCCGTTGGTCCATTCCGCCGTATACCGTGCTTCTGAGGCGGAAACCATCAGTTTGCCGTTCTTCTTGTTCAAGATCGCTTTTTGATCGGGTTCCAGATAACAAAGTGCATCGTTTTTCAGATAGTTTCTTAAGCATACTTTGCCTTCCAGCAGGCTGACGGACACTTCTTCGTCTTCCGGATAATTCCTGAAATTGAATTTTGTTCCCAACACTTTTAATTGCAATTCTTTTGTCGTAATTTCAAAAGGTAATTGTTTATTGCGTGTCACTTCGAAATATCCTTCACCACTTAATTTCAGTTTTCGTTCTTCTACACCGAAGCCTTGTGAATAGGTGATTGTCGAACCGGCATTCAGCCATACCAAGGTTCCGTCCGGAAGATATAATCTGGTTTTTGACCCTAACGGAGCTTCGACGACCATTTCGGCAAATTGTTTCTTTACCTGTTCGGTACCGGTCCGGTAGGAAGCGAAGGAAATAAGACAGAGAAGTGCGACGGCAGCTGCCCCATAAAAGAATTTATGTAAAGATAGCTTTTTGACGGTTTTCTCTTCTTGATGTGTTTGGCGGGTTCTGCTGAGGAACCGGCTGTATGCTTCTTCTTTATTATATCGTTCTTCTTCGCTTGCACTGATTGTTGAGAACCAGATCTCACGCATCTGTTGGAAATGTTTCTGATTTTCCGGGGATGCTTTGAGCCAATTCTCCAGTTCTGCTAGTTTTTCCGCTTCCAGACCTTGCGAAAGATATGTTGCGATCAGTTCATCTATCTCGATATGTGTATTTGTGGGCTTCATTTGTTATGTTCTTACTTATATGACAGTTGAAAAGAATGGGAGGGTAGTGTGGGCGGACAAATTTTTTATTTTAAATACAGAAACAGCAGAGGAGTATAAGCAAATACCTGTTTAAATCGGCATTCAGGCGGGATATTGCGTTTTTAATATGGTACTTGACGGTATTGATGGAAATACCTAATTCTTCGGCTATTTCTTCATAACGTTTCTCTTCGAACCGGCTTTTTTGAAAAACGGTCCTGCATTCATCCGGTAATCTTTCGATAGCATTTTTTATTTCCTGTTCGAGTTCGTTTTCCAGAAGTCTTGCCAGCGGGTAATCATCCGATGAGAAAACAGAATTGATCCATTCGTTTTGCTGGTCAATAACGGAAAAGCGGACTTCCCTTTTTTCTCTTTCCAGATTTAGGTAATTTATGCAGCGGTTACGCACAGCCTGGACCAGGTAGCTACGAAGGGAGGTGGTTATATTTACTGTTTCCCTGATTTCCCAAAGATGGAAAATGGCATCATCCACAATGGTCTCTGAAAGAAAGTCATCCTTCAGAAATTCGTAGGCAATCTTACATAACAAAGTATAATGATGATCATATATGTATTTGTATGCATGATTATCACCTCGTTTCAATGATCGTATTAATTGCAGTTCTTCTCCCGTTCCCATATTAGCATTCTACCTTACAGGTTAAGCTAATGGCAAATATACATGATAACTTTTAATAATTATCCAATTTATATAAAAAGGTTCCCTGTTAAACCGATGATTCTATTCAGTTTAGCAGGGAGCTTTTTATTGATATAAGATATTGAATTTATGGGTTGACGGGCTTTATAGTGAAGCTGAATTCATATCGGTTATCTTTCAGCAGATATTTTTCCATAGGCAGCGAACCCCATGTATCAATACATCCCAATCCCATTTGAACTAAATCAACAGACAGGATCGTTGTCGGACGTGAAGGAACTTCCAGACCGTGCCGTTGTTTTTTTGCCGGACTGTCATCCAGGTCTTTGGTGCTGAAGTGTAGTGCGCTGGCATTGAATGGTTTGGAAGAAACAAGACAAAATCCATTGTTATTCTGGTGTTTCAGTCTGAACCATCTTAGGTCACTTTTATTACCGGTCTCCTGAGGGCGGATGTAAGGATAATACTGGTCATTGACTTTCTGATTGTATTTGCCGATAAATGCACTCAGTTTTCTGTCCGCATAGTTTTCTATAGGGCCACGACCATAGAATTCAATATCATTGAATCCGGGACATAACGTTATTTGCATGCCGAAACGGGGCAGGAAGGATTCTTTATCGGTATCCTTAATAGAAAGAGATTGCGTGATAGCAATTTCGCCGGCAGCATTGATCCGGTAAATCAGCATTAAGTCTGCCTGACATTCGGGTAAATGATAATCAGCTTTGACCTCAACGGTGTTATTCTTCATTTCTGAAGTGAATGAATTTAGTTCCATTAGCGGCTCACACCACATGCCGAGTTTTGCAGGCAGTCTTGCTCCGAAATCGTTATCGGTCGGAGCTCTCCAGAAATTAGGTTTCAGGAAAGAACCTTCTTCCATGAATTCATTCCCTTTATAGGAATATCCGCTTAATAGTCCGTTCTTTTTGTTGAAACAGATCAGGGCGGTGGGTGTTGAGACTTCTAATGCATATCTGGTATCATATATCTCAGGCTGATCCTCTGTCGTGATAGAGGAACCGACATTCCAGTTGTATGTTGTTATATCCAGTTGCTGTCTGGCAACAATGTGGCCGGCTTCCAGCAAAGACTCTGAATCTTTTAACTTATAGAAAAGATTCAGGAATGTTTCTTTGCCATTATCTGTGATTTGATAATCTAAAGATAATGTCTGTCTTTCCTGTGGCTGTATATTTAAAGAGGAAATAACCCCTTGCCTGGTAATAACGCCTTCTTCCTGTATCTGCCATTCCAAATATACATTGCTCAGGTCGGAGAAGAAGTTTTCATTAAAGATACTGATTTTTCCCTCTTTGATATTTACCGGAGTAGTCCAGATCGATTGGTGAACCATTCTGACTTCGTCCAGGTGGGGATTGGGTTTCCGGTCCGGATTAAATAGCCCGTTACAGTTAAAATTATTGTCTGAAGGCAAATCTTTTCCGAAGTCGCCTCCATATGCATAGATCATTTTTCCGTTACGGAATTCGTGGATTCCCTGGTCTGCGAAATCCCAGATGAAACCTCCCTGAAGATTATCATATTGGCGATATAAATCCCAGTATTCTTTGAATCCTCCCATGGAATTTCCCATGGCATGGGCATACTCGCATTGGATCAGGGGCAGGGGCTCTTTAGATTTGCCATAGTTTTCCAGCGTCTGGTAATCCACATAGAAAGGACAATAGATATCCGTATGGCTTTTCTTTCCGGCTCTTTGATACTGGACAGGACGTGAACTGTCGATTTTCTTCATTTCTTTGTAGCTTTCGATGAAGTTCATTCCGTCGCCGGATTCATTTCCCATGGACCAGATGATAACGGATGGTACATTTTTGTCCCGTTCTACCATGCGGGTTGTCCGTTCGATATGGGTTGTCATCCATTCTTTCATGTCTGCGATTTTCTCGTATCCGTGCGCTTCTATGTTCGCTTCATCCAAGACGTAGATGCCATATTTATCACAAAGTTCATACCAATAAGGGTCATTCGGGTAGTGGGATGTTCTTACGGCGTTGATATTGCTCTCTTTCAGTAATCTCACATCCTCTTCCATCCGTTGGCGGGATACATGGTATCCTCCGTCCGGATCCATTTCATGGCGGTTCACCCCTTTGATCAGAATCGCTTTCCCGTTGACTAATAGCTGTCCGTTCTTAATTTCAACCCGTTTGAAACCGACGCGCTGGGGAATACATTCGAGAAGTGTCCCTTTTGAATCGAATAAGGATATATATAATGTATATAAGTTCGGCTGCTCGGCACTCCAGGGATCAATTTCCTCAAAACTTGTTTCGACTGAGAGTGCTTTCCCGCCGGCTTTTTCTTCTTTCCATAAAAGATCGTTCTTGTCGTTCTTCAGTTCAAAAAGGATTCTGGATTTATTGGAAGGAGCTGATAATAGTGCTTTTACAGACAGAGTGCCAGCTTTGTTATTTTCAGCCAAAGTTGCCGTAACCTGATAATCTGTAATATGTTCTTTGTTTTTTGCATATAGATAAACATCGCGGGAGATACCTGTAAAACGCCAGAAATCCAGGCATTCAACGTATTTCCCGTCACACCAGCGGAAAATCTGGAGCGCGATCAGGTTTTCTCCTTTTTTGAGATAAGAAGTAATATTGAATTCGGCTTCTAGTTTGCTGTCTTCACTGTAACCGGCAAATTTTCCGTTTATCCAGATATACACATTGGGGGATACGGCTCCCAGGTGCAGGATGACTTCTTGTCCGGACCAGTCATCCGGAATTGTTATACTGCGGCGATAGGAACCCACATGATTATTTTTCTCAGGAGTAACAGGCGGTTCGGGCTTCATCAGATAATCCCATTCGTAACGTTGGTTTACATATACAGGGTCACCATAACCATGCATCTCCCAGATGCCAGGAACTTCAATTAGATCCCATGCCTTGTCGTCGTAATTTGTTTTGAAAAAATCAGCAGGTCGGTCGGTCAGGTCAGGAACCCATTGGAAACGCCACATGCCGTTTAGTGAAAGATATTTGTTCGATTTCTCCTTGATTCCTTCAACCGCTTTCTCTTTGTTTTCATAGGGGAAAAAAGAGGCATGCATCGGTTCGCGGTTTATACTGTTTACCGACGGGTCTTTCCATTCGGTAAAATTTTGTCCGTAGCTAGTGAACGGGCAGAGGAGGGCTATGATAAAAAAAAGTATTTGCTTCATGTTGAATAATTAATAAGTTACCAGATAAGTTTGACTGTATCTACCATGCGTGAACGCATACCGGCAGGAATCTGTATGCTTATTTCTCCGTTAGAGTAAGAGAAAGGAACAGATGCTCCCGTACGTAATAAGATGGCTTGACGGGGAGAGGATTTTATTTCTTTCAGGATAATTTTCTTGTGGAAATTAGGAAATGCGTGTACGTATATCACATCTTTTTTAACGGTAGTCGGTTGATTATCTTTTTCAGGAAAAGATCCGGCTGTTACATTATAGACGGATTCTCCGGAGTGTTTCATCCAATTCCCAATTTCTTCCCACGCATCTAAGGCTTCCGGGGGGATGGAACCGTCTGCACAAGGGCCTATGTTGGCCAGGAAATTGCCTCCCCAAGCACGCAGAATGATCAGTTTTTCTATTACGTCGGCTCCGGTATCCATCCTGTCGCTGGTCGAGTAACTCCACCAACGGCTGGGCCAACAGGGATCGTTTGTCTCGAACCAACCGGTAAACCGTTTATTGGGAAGAGCCCCTTCCGAATCTCCGTAATCTCCGGGTTCTCCGTTTCGCCGGTTGATAACGATGCCGGGTTGTAATTTCCGTATTTCATCGTTTGAGATCTCGCCGCTTCCTCCGTCGAACCAGAATAAATCGATCCTGCCGTATTGGGTCAGCAACTCTCTCATCTGGTTGGCGACCATCGTTCTCCTTTTTTGGTCGTGTCCGGCAGGTTTATCCGGCAATCCGGCAATTACCTGATGGTTGATATCCATAACTGTTTTACCGGAATAATCCCAATTTATGTATTTGGCGTCGAAATGCCAATCGGGCGGCGAGTAGTATAAGCCGACTTTTATTCCATGTCTATGGCAGGCATCAGTAAATTCTTTCACCAGATCTCTTCCTTTCATTTTTTGTTTTACGCCAAGATCACTGTATTTGCTGGGCCATAAAGTATATCCGTCGTGATGTTTGGTTGTAAATACGATATATTTAAAACCTGCTTTTTTTGCTTTTGAAACGATCTCTTCTGCATTGAAGTGTTCCGGGTTCCATCGGTCAGCCAGTTTCCAGTAATCAGCGGGAGTGATTTCCCCGTCTTCCCAGGGTTTATTAGCATACATGCCCCAGGAGAGGTCGATTCCTCCGTGAACTGCTGCCAGACCGAAATGTATAAATAATCCGAAGCCGTCTTTCGGAAACCATTGTGCATCCGGATGCGTATTTAGGGTCGATACCGATACACCGGCCTGGGCTGAATTTTGTCCCAGGATCGTGTGTTGTGCAGCGGCAACATCGTCATTCTGGGCAAATGCCGGTAATCCGGCACAGCATAATAGAAGTGCCAGTAAATGTTTTATTTTCATATGACCTTTTAAATCTTTGCCTTTTATTAAAAAAGATCGGGAGTATTTATCTTTCTTTTATAAGGAAACCAAATACTCCCGAACATAATCTGTTATGATTTTATAATTACCATCCCGGACTTTGTTTCAGGTTGGTATTCATCGTTATCTGATCCAGTGGTAACGGCATATAATAATGTTTATTTTCATTGAAAGTAAATCCTTGCGGGTATTTAGACTGATAAACATCTATATAACCATTCTTGTCCAGTGTAATACTGAAATCGGTCGTTGATGTGTCGCCGTATTTCCGTGCCTTTACTTCCGGATATTGGCTTTGTACGAAATGCATTCCCAAGAAAGGTTTTTCCAGCAGTTTTCCGCATTTCCAACGCATCAGGTCGTCATAGCGATATCCTTCGCAAGCCAGTTCGACACGGCGTTCGCGGCGGATTTCGCGGATCAGGTTGGATACGTTCGGATACAGTTCTTTGATCGTTGGGTCTTCAAATCCTACGTTTACGGAGAGATGCGGCATTCCGGCACGGTCTCTTAATACGTTGATTGTTTTATCCAGTACATTCTGGTCGCATTGTCCCAGTTCTGCTGCGGCTTCAGCGTAGATCAGTAAGGTTTCCGCATAACGGAATACAGGGGCATCCGTGTAGTTACGCGCATTCATTAATACCTGATCTTCGCGGTAGTATTTCAGCAACTGATAACCTGTGGAAGTATTGTTGCTGGCAGTACCCGGAATACCCGGTTTTCCGATATTCACCTGATGATGTGTGGTACCCGGATAGATACATATCTGTTGTAAACGAGGGTCACGGTCTTTCAGTTCTTCCTGCATCGTTTCGTCCGAATAGTCTTTATTCAAAGCGACAGGTGTTCCGTCTGCACACAAGAAACTTTCAATAAGACTTTTCGTCATACTTCCGGCCGTGGCACAAACCATGTTGTGAGTCAGTTTATCCAATACATAATGGCGGTGGAATATCATTTCGGGATTACCGTTCAGATCATCCTGGATAAAGAGATCCTGATAATCTTTTTGCGGATTACCGGTAGTGTATAACGTATAATGTTTAGATTCCTCCAGTTCTTTGGCTGCGGCAAGTGCTTCACGCAACATTTCTTCTTCCTGTCCCAGACCATGATATTTCCTGAAAGAACCTTCGTACAGGCAAAAGCGGGCTTTAAATGCCAATGCAACATCTTTGTTTATTTTGGCAGTAGCTTCTTTTCCTTTCTCCGGAAGGTGTTGTACGGCGAAATTGATATCGGCAAGCACTGAGTCGACTACTTCGAATCGCGGCATCTGGCTGCTGTATAACAATTCTTCGTCATTGACCGTTAAATCCTTATTGATCCAAGGAACATTGCCGTAAGCCTTAATTTTAGGGAAGTAAATATAAGCTCTGAAAAAACGGGCTTCAGCCTGATACTGGGCAAGGACTTCCGGGCTGACATCCGCTCTGGAGCATCTTGCCAGGAAATAGTTTACGTTTCTGAGTGTTTCCCACTGCCAGATTTTTCCTATATCACCGTCCGAATTGGAGTTGGGGACCAGATGTAATCCGGCAGCAACATTATTCGCTGTGCTGGGAGCCATATTGTCGGACATTTCATCACGGGAGAGCATTTCCGCCTTTTCAAAGTTTTTTCCGTATCCTTCCAGTAAAGGATAGAAAGATAAACTATAAGTATTTAAGTCGTTTTCCGTCTGGAAATACTTATCCTCGCTTAATTTGTCCAAAGGACTTTTATCTAAAAAGTTATCGTTACAACTTGTGATCAGTAACAGACTGAGTACTGATGTCAGAATATTTTTTTTCATATATAGTGATCTCCTAAAATTACAAATTAACTTGAATACCGAAAGAGAAACTTCTGTAGAACGGATATGCATCGCCGGCAGACTTTGTCGTTTCCGGGTCGAATGTTTTTACCATCGGTGTGCATTCGAACAGGTTTTGTCCGCTGACGTAAAGACGTATCTTGTCGAATAAGATCTTTTTAGTCAGTTGTGCGGGCAATGTATAACCAACAGTCAGGTTTTTCAACCGGATATAGGCTGCATTCTGGATATAACGGCTTTGTACCAGCGAATTGTAACTGGCGTTTTTGATAGAAGGATAATAAGCGTCCCGTCTGTCTTCTTTCCAGGTGTTTTCATACAATTCTCTGGTGATCTGGGTATATCCTTGTTTGATAGGTCCCCAGAACAGGAAGTTCGTAAATTCCATATCACGTTTTCCTACGCCCTGGAAGAAAATGTTCAGGTCGAATCCTTTATATTCCAGATTACCGTTGATACCGTACATAAATCTGGGGTTTCTGTTACCGATTACTTTCTGGTCGCCGGGATTAGTGGCGGTTCCTTCTCCGTAAGTGATTTTGCCGTCTCCGTCCAGGTCTTTATATCTGACGTCTCCCGGCTCCCATTTTCCAGTGTATAAAGCACTTTGATCGGGACCGGCTTTTACTTCTTCTTCCGACTGGTAGATACCGTCGGTATCGAAGCCCCAGATTTCACCCAATGTCTGTCCTACGTAATACCGTTCGTTACCGGCATTATCTTTGCCAAACAGTTTTTTCTCATTAGAGGAAAATTTGGTGATCTTAGAGAAGTTATCCGCCAGGTTGAAGCTGATATCGTAACGTAATCCGTTTTTGAGTTCGTCTCTCCAGGTAAGAGATAATTCCCATCCTTTTGTTTCAAGATCGGCTGCATTTGTTTTAGGAGGTGTAGCCCCGAGGATATCCGGCAATGACAGACCGGCTGTCAACATATCGGTTGTTTTACGGTTGTAGACATCGAAAGTTCCGCTCAATTTAGAGAAGAGGGCGACATCTAAGCCGACATTGATCGTTGTCGTTTTTTCCCAGGTCGGTGTGAAGTTTACCAAGTCACCCACTTTGACACCTGTAGGACGGTCTATGTTCTGTCCCGAGCCAAATAACCAGTCGATCTTTTCACTGTTCAGCAAAGAGTAGAATAAAGTATTGCTAACCTGCTGGTTTCCGAGTGTACCGTAAGAAAGTCTGATTTTCATGTCATCAATGACGTTTTTAGTATTCATCATAAATGCTTCTTCTGAAATTCTCCATGCGCCGGAGAAAGAGGGGAAGAATTTATACCGGTAATCTTTCGGGAATTTGGATGAACCGTCGTAACGTCCGTTTACTTCGAACAGATAACGTTGTTTCCAGTTGTATCCCAAACGGAAGAATGCACCTCTTATCGCTTCATGGCTATGTTCGCCGGTTGCATATTCGCTTCCGGTACCTAAATTGATCTCCGGGATATTTTCACTGATCAGGTCTTTTCTTGTCGATTTGTGGTATTGGTCTTCTTTCCATTCCTGGTTGAAACCTAATAACGCTGTGAAGTTATGGTCACGGATTGACTTATCATATTGAGTAAATACATTGAATATGTATTGATCATTATGTCTGGATTCCATGTCGATGCCTGTATCATCCTTGATCCAGTACTGATCTTCCCTTTCAGCAGCTTCCGTCACTTTTGTCAGGTGTGACTTTTTCAGTTCCGAATAGCGGTTATAGGAGAAGTCCGATTTTACAAACCATCCCGGCATAAGATTCAAAGTGGCATTGAATGAAATCCAGTTGTCCATTTTATCAGTCAGACGACGTCCGGCTTGTGCGAGATAGGCTGTCACCTGTCCCATGTAATGACCGTCTTCGCGCTGTATCGGACGGTAAGGAGGAGTACCCGGCAACGAATACCAGATAGAACCGATATTGTCTCTGACATGCGGTTCGTCGATATTCCCTTTATTCAGTTTGTATGAACCACCGACTGATAAGTATTTATTGATTTCGGTGTTGATGCTCATATTGATATTGTATTGTTTATAATCGTCCGGATTCAGTTTGATTAATCCGTTCTCATTCATATATCCGGCGGACAGATAGAAATTGGTTTTCTCCGTTCCTCTTGAAACGCTTAAAGTATGTTTTTGTCTGGGAGAAGCATTTCTTAATACTGTGTCATAGTAATTTTCATTGTCACAGTAATAAAGCAGACCGTCTATATTCAGTGTCAACGGATTATTGGCCGGATCTTCCATTCTTTTACGTACAGCCTCTATCCAGAAGTCCTGATACGGTCTTGAGCCGACACCATTCGTTCTTTCGGATGATTCGTTATTAGCATCCATGTATTCCAATGTGTTTACCATGTCAGGAATACGAGTCGGCTTGCTCCATTGGATATTGTTGGTATATGAAACACGGACTTTTCCGTCTTTATTGCTTTTACCGCTTTTGGTAGTAACAAGAATAACACCGGCAGAGGCACGCGCACCGTAGATAGCGGCAGAAGCGGCATCTTTCAAAACAGATAATGATTCGATATCTTCCGGATTCAACAAGTTGATATCCATCGGTACACCGTCGACCAGGCAAAGCGGATTGGAGTCATTCAATGAAACTTTACCGCGAATGTTGAATGTAGCAGCTTTACCTGGACTACCGTCTCCCAGGTCTACATTCAGGTTGGGGACAACGCCTTGTAATCCCTGGCCTACACTTGTGATCGGACGGCTATCCAGCGTTTTGGAAGTGACCTGTGTCACGGCTCCCGTCAGGTTGACTTTCTTCTGTACACCATATCCAACCACAACGATCTCTTCAAGTGCCTGCTGGTCTTCTCTCAACTGAATGGCAAGTAAATTCTGGTTGTTGACAGGAACTTCAGATGATTTATATCCGATGTATGAAACCTGTAATACGGCACCGTTGGGTACTTCGAAGTTAAAATGACCGTCGATATCCGTGATCGTACCTGTTGTGGTACCTTTGATGACAACATTAGCACCAATGATCGGTTCGCCTTTGGTGTCTGTAACAGTTCCGGAAATCTGCTTCTTTTGCTGTAATACTGCCGGAGCTGATGTTTCAGAACGTTTCTCAAACAAGTATATTTTGTTATTTCTGATTTCATAACTCAAATTGGTATCGGCAACGAGTTTTTCCAATACCTGGGCTACATCGGCATCTTCCACCTGAATACTCATTCTTCTGTCCAGGTTGACGATCTGTTTGCTGTATGCTACGCTTAGTCCTGTCTGCTTGGTAATAGTAGACAGTATCTTTTCCACTTTTACGTTATTGAGGGAGATGGATACCCTTTGGGCGGAAGCCTTCGCAGTAAAAGTTAACAAAGAGATGACAAGAAATAAGAATGTCAGTTTCATTGCATTCGGGATTTTCTCAATTAATATTAAAAGGTGCCTGGGGATAAGGCACAGATTATTTTTTTTCATATTTTTGAAATGAATTTATGTATTAGAAATTAATTTGAATTTCGGTACGTCGAATAACCGGGGATGTGGGGACATTTCCGGTTATTTTTTTTGAGTCTGTTATGTCGTGTCGTTCATGCTTGTCTTTATTTTTATAGGTTAAACAATATGATAGTTTCTCGATCCTTTACGGGGCGACTGGCCCCTGTTCGTCTTTATATAGTAGACACACAAGGGACAAAAAAGTATGAGTGGAGAATGTGAAATTATTTATTTTTTTCTTCTTATCTTTATAATGCCCTCTTCTTCAGAGAATTGTATAGGCGTTATTTTTTCAAGATCTTTCAGTATCTGTTCCAGCTTCTGATCTGTGGACGTTAGTGTATAGTTATAATAGAGCAGCGAGGAATCCTGCATTTCGAACTCTACGTTGTACCAGCGGGACAAGGTCGTGATGACATCGGATAAAGGTGTATTATTGAATACGATCTGATTTTTTTTCCAGGCAGAGTTATGCCCGATGTCTTCAGGCCGGGATATTTTGCAGACACCGGTTTTGCGGTTGTAGGTGGCTTTCTCACCCGGTTGTAAATGAGCAAGCGGGCGGGTATTATTGGCTAAGGCTACTTTTCCGGTTTCCAGCGAAACGAAGATATCCGGATCGGTTGCGTATGCTTTTACGTCGAATGTTGTACCCAGTACTTTCACATTGACTTCTTTCAAGTCGACAATGAACGGGCGGTCTTTGTTGGGAGATACTTCGAAGAAGGCTTCTCCTTCCAATTCGACTTTACGCTCGTTGAAACCGAACTTCCGCGGGTATTTGATACGTGTCTCGGCATTGAGCATGGCCTTGGAACCATCCTGGAAAATCAGTTGCATACGTTCACCTTTGGGAACATATATCTCTTCGTAGCCGGAATCGGCAAACAGGTCGATACGTTTATCTATATACCAGAATTGACCGAGGAATAATAGTAATGGAATGAGAATGGCGGCTGCCCGGAAAAGCATCTGTTTTCTTTTCCGGAGTTGGATTCTCTTCATAATATACTGATACATCTCATCGGAAGGGATGCTGCGTTCTGCATACAGTTCTTCGCTGCCCGGCTGTATCTTTTCTGCGTCCTCATCCATCAAGGAGGACAGATATTTTGTGCCCTCGGGAGTGGAGAACCAGCGAATTACCTGGCGGGCTTCCTCCGGGGTGGCCGTGTTGTTGAGGGTCCTGTCGATGATATGTTTATCTGGTGCTTTCATTTTATTCCTGTTTTCTTAATTGACACATAACTGGGCGGATAGTATGAGTGTTTGTTACTCTTTTTTCTTTTCAGGAGAAAAGAGAGGAGAGCAATAGGATTAGTAACTTATCGAAATGTTCACGGAGCAGCTTGATAGCCTGCGAGTAATGAGTTTTGACAGTCGGTATGGATATCTGCATTTTTTCTGCGATTTCCTGATTGGATAAACTGTCTTTCAGTTTGTACAGGCAGACTGCTTTCTTTTGTTCCGGCAGGCCGTCGATGGCCCGGTACAGTTGCTCGGTCATTTCCTTCTCTTCCAGTTTCGATAATATTTCGTTTTCATATTCGATTGTTTCCTGTGCCAGTTCGTAATTCTTCTCCAGAGCGGTGTAGTTGTTGCGTATCTCGTTCAGGAGATGGTTTTTCAACATGGTGTACAGGTAGTTTCTCAGGTTGATATGGATGCTGAACAGGGAACGCGATTCCCAGAGTTTCAGGAATATCTGCTGGACAGCGTCTTTTGCGGTGTCATTGTCTTTTAAATATTTGTATGCCAACACATAGAGCAGTTTGTGGTAGCGTTCATAAATAGCAGTAAAAGCCCTCTCATTTCCTTTTTGCAAAAGAATAAGTAACTCGTCATCGGTTTGCCCGGATATGGAGAGGAACCGCTTGTGCATATAATAGTATCCCTTTTAGATTTCTGTGCAAATATAGCTTTAATATGAAACTTTCCAATCGCTGAACTCCAAACTTAACTGTTCCCACCGTTCTTTTCTTTCTGTTTCCTCGCGTTCTTCCAAAGGATTTGAAACGGAAAGGCCGATTAGCCGGATGGGGTTGGTTGCGTAATCCACTTCCCTGAGCAGTTGTTTGGCCAGAGGAAGAATATCATTTAGGGTGGTGAGTTCACGGGGCTGCGTGATACTTTTCGTTTTCAGGGTGAAATCGTGAAATTTAATCTTTAATGTCAGTGTGTTCCCTTTGAAGCCTGTCCGTTGCAGGCGGCCGATTAATTCGGTGGCAGCATGATAAAGCTCGATGATGACGGAAGAGGTACGGGAAATATCCTTTTCCAATGTATGTTCACACCCGACGGATTTACGGATACGGACGGCTTCGACCGGGCGAAGGTCTATTCCTCGGGCACATTCGTAATACAGACTGCCTGCTTTACCGAACTGGCGGCTCAGCATTTCCAGCGAACAGTCCCGTAATTCGGCACCGTTATGAATGCCTAATGTGTGCATCTTCTTGGCAGTGACCGGGCCCACGCCCCAGAATGACTCAATGGGTAGCCGGGCGATAAAGTCGAGTGCCTGGGCCGGATGGATGGTGCAAAGGCCGTCCGGCTTACGGTAATCGGAGGCGATTTTAGCCAGGAATTTATTATATGAAATGCCGGCGGAGGCGACCAGATGCAGTTCTTGCCTTATCCGTTGCTTGATTTCTTTCGCAATGTCGACCGCCAGGAGGATTTGCTTTTTATTTTCCGTCACATCGAGGAAGGCTTCATCCAGCGAAAGCGGTTCGATGATATCCGTATACTCATGGAAAATCTCGTGGATTTGTGAAGATACTTCTTTATATACGCTCATTCTGCCCGGCACAAAAATCAGGTGAGGGCATAAGCGCTTGGCTTTTTGTGACGACATGGCGGAACGGACGCCATATTTACGTGCCTCATAACTGGCCGCAGCAACCACGCCACGCTCTTCCGAATAACCGACAGCCAGCGCTTTTCCCCGCAGCTCCGGATTATCCCGCTGTTCGACCGATGCATAGAATGCATCCATATCTATATGTATGATTTTACGTTCCGTATAACCTCCTTTTCCTAAACAAAGATACGTAAAAGGGAGGAGATACCGTAGGGGGACAGTCCTCTTTTGGCTAAATTACAGATTTTCGAGTGTCTGTTTTAGTTAAGAATTCGTATTAGTTGAGTTCTTTTCTTGAAACATATATCCGTTTTGTAGAAGAAGGAATAGTTTTTTATATGTTCGCCCAATGATGTGCGGTAAAACAAATCGGGATGGAATGCCAACAACCAGCCTTTCCGAAGAAGTAGTTTGCTATGGTCTATTTTTATGGACTCGCCCGGAGTAAAGAACAAGAGTGACGCATTGGAATAATCATAGTATTTACGCCCGTACAAAAAGTCTTCGACATCCCCTTCCATCATAATGACGGTATAGAAGTCAAACTTGATGGTACATTGCTCCAAGTTGGCTTGTGACAAGTCAATGACGCTGACAAGAGGATGAAGTGTCTTGTATCCCAGACAACAGTTACACTCATGTACGGTTTCTATATTTAAGATATTCTCTTTCATTTTTATTGCTTATTTGAAGACAAAGATAATAGGCGCCAACCATACTGCCTCACGTCTTCTTTGCATATCTGTAATTGGGGTTATGATATCTGTAACCTGTATACATAATTCGTAGCCCGCTTTAGAAAAGAAGAAGCAACCGTCCCTATGTGGTAGGTGAAGTTGCTTCTTCGAGTACTGTGTTTTGCTGTACTTGTTTATAGTATCAACTTTTATTGTTCCATTGATAGCGGTATATTTAAGGAGGTAATACTATCGGTTACCGGATAACCTGTCTTTGTTGCAATCTGTATTCATTAGGTGTGCAACCGATACGTTTTTTGAACAGCCGGCAGAGATGTTGCGGATATTGGAATCCCAATGTATAAGCAATCTCGCTCACCGTCTCATCCGTATTGACAATATGTTCTTTTGCCAGTTCAATTACTTTCTCCTGGATGCACTCTTGCGGTGTCTTTCCTGTTTCTTTCTTAACCATATCCCCGAAATAGTTGGATGAAAGACATATCTTGTCTGCAAAGTATTTAACGGAAGGCAACCCGTCGTGCATCGGTAACTTGCTTTGGAAATAGTCACCTAATAGTTGCTCGAATTTAGTCAGAGCATCCCTGTTCGCATTACTCCGGCTAATGAACTGACGTTCATAAAAACGCATGCAATAGTTAAGAAGCAATTCTATATTCATCGCAATCAGGGGCTTACTGTGTTTGTCTATGGCGTGCTCCAGCTCGATACTGATTTTTTCCAGACAATCCATTACTATTCCTCTTTCCTGTTCCGAAAGATGCAATGCCTCATTTACGGCATAGGAAAAGAAAGTATAATTTTTAATGCTTTTCCCCAGGGCAGTCCCATGAATCAGGTCAGGATGAAAGACGATGCCATAAACTTGCGGGGCGATTTCGTCCTCTATCGTGTCAACACCGGCTGTTTGGCCGGGAGCAAAACAAACGATAGTTCCTTCTTCATAATCATACGAGGTACGTCCGTATTTGATATTACAACTTTTGGTCTGTTTCAGGAAAAGCGCATAAAGTCCGTAATTCATCTGGATATGATTAACCATATTGGTTGCTTTGGTAAGGTTGACAACACTAACCAGGGGATGTAATGTTTCAAGGCCGTACAAACTATTGTACTGGTCTACATTATCTAATTTTAGTATCTGATCCATAAGCGTAAATATTTGAACTACAGCAAAAATACGAATAAAAAGGATATGGATTTTGCGAAGTACTTGAAATCTGTAATTGGGGTTATACTATCTGTAATTGGGGTTATGATGTCTGTAATCTATCTACAGAGTGATTGATTTTAAGCCTGTAACTTTGCAATATGAAACAAAAGGATAATATAGATAATGAAAGAAACAAGTAAACTCAAACCCAATTCGGGCGCATTGCTCGTCTTTATCCTGACAGTGGGTGTATTCGGAATCATCAATACCGAGATGGGCGTAATAGGCATATTGCCCTTGATTGCCGAAACTTTTCATGTAACTGTCCCTGAAGCCGGTTGGACGGTTAGTATATTTGCGTTGGTGGTGGCTTTGTCCGCCCCTGTCACCCCTTTGCTTTTTTCAGGTGTAAACCGGAAAAAAGTGATGTTGTTGGCATTGGGAGTCTTCACATTGAGCAATATCATTTCAATGCTCACCTCCAACTTTACGGTGCTGCTGATAGCCCGGGTACTTCCGGCTTTTCTGCATCCCGTCTATGTCTCTATGGCTTTCACCGTTGCGGCTGCATCTGTTAGCAAAGAAAAAGCGCCGAAGGCTGTTGCTAAGGTCTTCATAGGTGTCTCTGCTGGAATGGTGCTGGGAGTACCTGTGACAAGCTATATTGCAAGTGAAGTTTCTTTCACGATGGGAATGGCGTTTTTTACGATGGTCAATGCGTTGGTATTCATCGCAACTATTCTTTTCGTGCCTTCTATGCCGGTCAAGGAAAAGTTATCCTATGGCGAACAGTTGGGTGTGTTGAAGAAAAAGATTATGTGGTATTCCGTTATTGCCGTCATGCTGATTAACGGAGCTCTGTTCGGGTTCTTTAGCTATATGTCGGATTATCTAAAGACGGTTACAGAAGTTTCCTACAACGTAATCAGCAGTATGTTACTGATATACGGCCTTGCCAATATTGCAGGAAATGTCATAGCCGGAAAGCAGCTAGCCATGAATCTTGTACGGAGCATGGTGCTTATTCCGTTTGTACTGTTCGCTTCTTATGTATGCCTCTACTTTTGGGGAGAATGGATAACGGCTATGGTAGTTATCATCCTACTGCTTGGCGTACTTGCCGGATATGCCCAGAATACCATGCAATATATGATAACCGATGCAGCTCCCGAAGCTCCAGATTTTGCAAATGGACTGTATCTTTTGTCCGCTAATCTGGGCACGACGATAGGTGCAGCCGTTTGTGGTCTGTTCATTACCTATTCAGGCACACGCTATTCCGTCTTTGGTTCTCTGCTGTTCCTTGTGGCAAGTGTCGTGTTCGTCGCATTGAGAGTCCGGGCAAAACAGTCCCATAGGCAGGTTAAACTGTAAGTTGTATCTCTATACATTATTTTCGCTGTTGTTCGGCATCGGTTTCTCTATTATTATTTCAAATGCGATGCGAAAACATGTCAACGGCTTTTCTATCTTTTATCGGCGGATGGCGATGTTGTTGCTGATAGGTTTCTATAATAATGTTCCGGTGATGGCTTTTCTCCTGTAGGTGAAGGGAATGGTAATATCTGTAATTGAGGTAATGAAGTCTGTAATTCATCTACAAAAGAAGTCTTTTTCTTCCCGTAATTTTGCAGTGTAGAAACAACATAGTTTGATAACCCCTAAAACAAAAAAGAATGAGACGTTTGATGGCATTATGTGTACTGATCACTATTTTCAGTCTGGTATCTTGTGGAAAGGATGATGTGAATGCAACGGAACCAGTAATAGATGCTACCCATCGATTGGCAATCGTGATAGGCTCACAAACTATCACTGCTACTCTGTATGATAACCCGACGAGCAGGGATTTCATATCACGTCTTCCTCTGACAGTTGATTTGAACGATTATGGAGGGATGGAAAAAGTGTTTACGCCTTCCCCCGAACTGACAACCTATAATTCCCCTGCTGGCATGAATCCTCAGGCCGGAGATATCGCATTGTTTGCTCCCTGGGGAAACATAGCCATCTATTACAGGAACGGAACGTCTTCCGGTTCATTGATTCCCATCGGGCGTATCGAAAACGGGATTAATGCTTTAAATGTTTCCGGAACTATACAAAATGTAAGGTTTGAACTTACAAGTATTGAACCCTAAAATATAAGGTGAGATGAAATACTATTTGATGGTTGCCTTTATGGCATTCTCCTTATCAGTAAACCTGACATCGTGCAGTCCGGATGACCCCATCGGAGAAACAAAGCAACCGGAAACTCCAAATGAACCGGATGATAATAATGGTAATACAGACAATCCTATGAACAACAATTTTAAAATATCAATCGGAGAAGTATCCTTCAATGTGACGCTGGAAAACAATGCAACAGCTACGGCTTTCAAGGCATTGCTCCCAATGACAATAGATATGTCCGAAATGAACGGCAATGAAAAATACTACTACCTGCCGGGCAGCCTGCCCACGGCTTCTTCCAGTCCGGGAACTATTCATACCGGCGACCTGATGCTCTACGGCTCAAGTTGTGTGGTGCTGTTCTATGAAACCTTTTCAAGCTCGTACAGCTATACACGAATAGGTAAAGTGGATACCCCATCCGGATTATCAGAGGCTGTCGGAACAGGTAATGTAAGCATAACTTTTGAAATACAGGATAAAGAATAAATTAAGAATGACAGGATGAAAGCAACATCTTCAAAACGATTTTAATGAAACATCTGAAAACAAAGTATATTATGAGTATAAAGACAATTATTGCAATCGGACTGTTAGTCATAGGTACAACAACCGTTGCACAAACAAGTAAAACAACAGAAGTAAATATGGAAAAGTTGGGATTGACACAGGAGTGGGACAAGACATTCCCGCAAAGCGACAAAGTGTTGCATAGTAAGGTAACCTTCCGCAACCGTTATGGTATCACGCTTGCCGCAGATATGTATGTTCCCAGGAATGTCGGGGGCAAACTTGCAGCCATTGCCGTAAGCGGTCCATTCGGTGCTGTGAAAGAGCAGTCGTCAGGACTTTATGCACAGGCGCTTGCCGAACGCGGTTTCCTGACCATTGCTTTTGATCCTTCGTTTACCGGTGAAAGCGGAGGGCAGCCTCGCAACATAGCCTCACCCGACCTCAACACGGAAGATTTCAGTGCCGCAGTGGACTATCTTGTAACACATAATGATGTGGATGCCGAACGTATCGGTATACTTGGCATTTGCGGTTGGGGCGGCTTTGCCATCAATGCAGCTGCCAACGATACACGCATAAAGGCTACCATAGCATCTACGATGTATGACATCGGCCGATGCACCGCCAACGGTTATAATGATAAGATGACCGCCGATGAGCGATACAAGATGCGTGAGCAACTGAATGCCCAGCGCACCGTCGATGCCAGAAACGGCACCTATCAGCGCAATGTCATGAACCCCCAACCCGCCGATGATGCGCCGCAGTTTATGAAAGACTATTATGATTATTATAAAACAGAACGCGGTTATCATCCCCGCTCCATCAACTCGGGTCTTGGCTGGAATATGACATCGACTTTGGCATTCCTTAATGCCCCCATCCTTGCTTATAGTGATGAGATACGCAGCGCTGTAATGGTCATTCACGGTGAGAAAGCACATTCGCGCTATATGGGTGAGGATGCTTTCAAAAAGCTGAAAGGCGACAACAAGCATTTGCTTATCGTCCCCGGGGCAGTCCATACCGACCTTTATGACAAGATAGACATCATTCCTTTTGACAGGATCGAACAGTTTTATAAGGAATATCTGAAGTAGAATTGCAGGTTTGTCTATGAATGATTTATGATAATGAAAAGAGATGGAGAGACGAAAATTTATAAGGAATACATTAATAACGACGGGAAGCCTGTCATTGGGCGGTGCAGCTATCCATCGGTTTCTGAATGATAAAGAATCGGCAGATAGTCCGCTCCCTCTTGCTGTAGAAAAAATCCACCGGGGAAATGGTAAAAATGTACTTGTTTTAATGAGTGCGGGAACAAGATTTGGCAACACGGATCGTCTAACGGACGCTTATATCAAAGGGCTGGTGGAACGGGATCACACCATTACAAAAGTGTATCTTGGGAGCATGCGACTGGAAGGTTACAGGGGATGTGGAGTTTGCCAGCGTAAAGCCGCCCATCGTTGTGTGGTGCAGGATGGAATGCAGGATATTTATCCTCTCTTTGCTGAATGTGACACCGTAGTCATGGCATCTCCCCTTTATTTTTGGACGATCACATCACGTCTGAAGGCTTTCATTGAAAGGCTTTATGCCATCTCTGTCGATGACAAATATCCCTCGAAGGATACCGTCCTACTCATGACTGCCGGTGATGACACACCCACCACTTTTGATGAGCCTCTACGCTATTTCCACATCATTAGCCAGGTGATGGGAGGAAACAAGAAGGGAATATATTGCGCCGGTGGTTGTACCGGATGTGAAAAATTAGCACGTGAGATAAGTAAAGAACATCTTGACAATGCCTATAGAATGGGATTGGAATTATAAAATGAATAACGAAACAATTAAATATCATGGAAATAATTAAAAACAAAGAATTCGGAGGCGAACGTCCTCTATTCGCTGCACACGACTTGCAACTGGAAAATGTAACCATTCATACAGGCGAGTCCGCACTGAAAGAATGCAGTAATATCATTGCCGTGAACTGCCGGTTTGAAGGTAAATATCCTTTCTGGCATACTAATGGCTTTATTGTAAAGAACTGTCTTTTTACGGAGGGAGCACGAGCTGCCCTGTGGTATTCCCAAAATCTCCAAATGACGGATACGGTAGTAGAGGCCCCGAAGATGTTCCGTGAAATGGACGGAATCAGGTTGGAAAATGTACAACTTCCCAATGCCCTAGAAACCCTATGGCATTGCCGCAACGTGGCACTGAAAAATGTACAGATAGACAAGGCCGATTATCTATTCATGCACAGTGAGGATATCCGTATTGAGAACTATAGTCAGAATGGGAATTATTCTTTCCAGTACTGCAAAAATGTGGAAATCCGCAACGCTGTTATCAACTCGAAAGATGCATTCTGGAACACGGAAAATGTAACGGTATACGATTCAGAACTGAATGGAGAGTATCTAGGCTGGCATTCACGCAATCTTCGGCTGGTGAATTGTAAGATTTCAGGCACACAACCGCTCTGTTATGCCCATAATCTCATTATGGAGGATTGCATAATGGGTGATGATGCCGACCTGTGTTTTGAATATAGCAGTGTGGATGCCACTATCAACAGTCCTGTTCATAGCGTGAAGAATCCGCGTGCCGGTATTATTCTGGCAGAGAGTTACGGTGAGATCATTATCGATAGAAATATCAAAGCTCCTGCCGACTGCGAACTGAAATTATGGGACAACAGAACTTGCTTCAGCGCATGAAATATGTTTTCGATAAAATAACTCCCCGGCGTGCTACCAACTCCTACAAATGGGATACGGCACACGACGATGATGTTCTGCCGATGTGGGTTGCCGATATGGATTTCCGTACGGCTCCCGCTGTGGTGGAGGCTCTGCGCAAACGGGTGGAACACGGTATCTTCGGTTACACAAAAGTGCCTCCGGCTTATTATGAGGCAATAACGGATTGGTTTGCCCGGCGGCACGGCTGGCAGATTGAAAAAGACTGGATTATTTATACTTCGGGCGTCGTACCGGCATTGTCAGCCGTTATCAAAGCACTCACCGTTCCGGGAGACTGTATCCTGGTGCAGACGCCGGTTTATAATTGTTTCTTTTCTTCCATCCGCAATAACGGTTGCGAAGTAATGGAGAATCCCCTTCTTTATATAAACGAAACGTACCAGATTGATTTCGCCGGATTGGAGCAAAAAGCTTCTGATCCGAAAGTAAAGCTGTTACTTCTTTGCAACCCCCATAATCCGGTAGGCAAAGTCTGGACCCGGCAGGAACTGACACGTATCGGTGAGATCTGTCTCCGCAACGATGTGATTGTTATAGCAGATGAGATTCATTGCGAGCTGGTTTATCCGGGACATACCTATACTCCTTTCGCTTCTATCTCGAAAGAATTCCTGATGCATTCTGTCACATGCACATCTCCAAGCAAGGCGTTCAATCTGGCAGGACTGCAGATCGCCAATATTATCTCGGCAGATGAATATATGTGCATGAAAATAAACAAAGCCATCAATATCAACGAAGTTTGTGATGTGAATCCGTTCGGAGTGGAAGCACTGATGGCCGCTTACAACGACGGGGAGGAATGGCTGGAAGAATTAAAACATTATCTGGCGATGAATTACAATTATCTGAAAGCCTACTTCAATGAGTACCTCCCGGAATTCCCTGTGGTGATACTGGAAGGCACATATTTGGTATGGGTGGATTGCTCGATACTGAAACGGCGCTCGAAGGAGATAGTGGAAATACTTCTGAAAGAAGAAAAGCTTTGGGTAAATGAAGGAAGCATGTACGGTGAGGCGGGTGAAGGTTTTATCCGTCTGAATATAGCTTGCCCCCGTCAGGTGCTGATAGACGGTCTGGACCGATTAAAGAGGGGCCTTAAAGAGACAATGATCTGATATCATTGAATTTGCACACACTATACCGTAACGTAACTCAAGTAAAAAAGACAAAGATGGAAAGAAAAGATGTTGTTGACGGGAACCTGGCAGGCATTATTATTGCCTATTTCCTGATCTATGTTGTTTGGGGGGCTACCTATTTCTTTATAGGTGTAGCATTGAAAGAGTTGTTCTCTTTTCAATAAGGACCTGGCAAATGTTTCACTTAGTGGTGTATCACTTGCAGGTTGGCTTTAAGAATAAAAAACGTTTCATTTTAAAATAATAATTTCTTAGATACATTATAAAATCAGATATGGATAGACCTTATATTTTTTGTCACATGCTGACATCCCTTGATGGGAAAATTATGGGGAATTATATGGAAATTCCCGAAGGAGAACAAGCTGCCCGAGAGTTTTATAACATAGCTTTTGGTAAACAACCTTATTACAAACATCAGGGATGGTTGTCCGGGCGAGTTACTACAGACGATAATTTTACGTTCTATGAAAAGCCTTTGCTTGATGAAGATGCACCGATTGTTCCCGAAGGTGACTTTGTCGCAAGGAAAAGCGATATGTACTATGTCTCCATCGACCTGTCCGGAAGACTTGGTTGGAAATCGCATATGCTGACCTATGAAGATACTGTCGCAGAAGTGATTGAAGTCCTGACATCACAGACAAGTAATGCGTATAAAGCCTTTTTGCGCAAGCTCGGCATTTCTTATATCATTGCCGGTGAAGATAAGTTGGATTATGAAATCTTGTTGAGCAAACTAAGAGAGTTGTTTAATATAGAAATGCTTATGCTTGGCGGTGGTGGCGTACTCAACTGGTCTTTTATTCAAGCTGGCTTTTGCGATGAGTTAAGCATCGTTATCGCTCCGGCTGCCGACGGCTCAAGGGAAACCCAAACTTTGTTTATGACAAAAGATAATCTTACGACCGACCTGGCTAAAGGTTTTAAGTTATTGGAAGTTATGCCGCTGGAAGGAAGCTCTGTCTGGTTGAGATATAAAGTCTAGATTTCTTTTGCCACACTAAATAGTAGGCTAAATCCTTCGGACCATTTTTTATGAATCAACCAATCTTGAAAGTTCAAATCGTGATTGTGTTTTTCTAAAACATGTATGTTCAGGTTTGTTTTATTACAAACTTCGAATCGTTCCTGTAAGTCATAAACACCTTCTACCGGCACATTTGCATCTTCCTTACCATGAAAAATATGTATAGGTATATTTAGTCGTAACAATCTTGTTTTGTTCGGTTCAAGTTTAAAATGGCTTTTAAACCATTGGGGAGTTATATTAAAGTAATTACTTCTAATCCACAGCCAATCATTGTTGGTTACTCTTTTTATTAATTCTCCATGGAACGGCATGCGCATTTTTTCAATGTCATGTATATCAATGACACCGTTTTTTACTATATCCAGTGAATCAAATGGCATATTTTGGAATATATAGGTTTTATGCCGGATAACCGTTTCCTCCTCTGCTTCATATTCTTCTTTACTGATAGCTTTATCTCCATCTTTGTCGAAAACGGAGTTTGCCATTGTCATTACCCCATGTCCTTTATTTTGCCATAAGATGATATCATACATATTTTCATGGGCATATCCATGTAGTAACAGAGCGTCTATATGCACGACTTTTCGTTCTGCAACGAGCGATGCAATAATAGTACCCTCACTCATTCCATAAAGGATAATTTTGCATGCTGTAAAGCGTTGGTCTTTTTGGAGAAAAGAAATCATAGCTTCTATATCTTCTGCTTCCTGAACAGGCGTATATTTCGCATATTGGGCAGAATCTACTTCTACAAATAAAGGTGATATTTCGCCAGTTTTACACCCTCGACGGTTATAAGTAAAAAACGCCATTCCTTCATTGCAAAAGCCATTTGCAAGCTCATCGAAAAAATTGAATGTTGGTCTTTTGGTCAGATAAGTAGTAGGTCCCGTACCAGAAATACAAAATATAATTGTTTTTACTTCATTCTCTGGCAGGCAGAGTCGAGCTTCAATTATTTCTCCGTCATTTAACGGGATTGTCTTGATTTCCGGAATAAATGCAAAAGTGCTGCTGCTTAGCAAAAATAGGAATAGGCTGATAATAACTTGTTTCATACGTATATTTTATTTGTTTGAATCTTCCAATTGTTTATAGAGATCTTTTAGTTCATGAAGAGTTTTTTGATAATTTCGGTTTAGGGAACGTCCTATTATCAATAGATAAATAATGATTCCGAGCGGAATAACGATGACGGTCAATATGTGTGGAGTTACATTTGCCACTATTTGATATGAGACATAAAAGCCTATGGCACATAGAAAAGAGCAACAGTATATAACCCAATTGTATTTGGTACTAAACTTTATATCTTTTTCAATTTCTTTTATTCTATACTCCAACCATGCTTTTACAGGCTTACCATTCGTATGTTTCCTCATTTTGTAAGCTGATCGTTCCCAAAAGAAATAAGAAACAGAGGTTATAACAAATGCAATCATATCAATAAACATCTTTCCTATACTTTGTTCTCTCAAAAACAATGTTATGATAAGAAACACAATTACAGCAATGATAATGAGCCGAAAAATAGTTCCGGGATATATTGCCTTGATTGATTTTCTTACAGATTTAACCACCATTTCGCTTAGCTCTTCCTCGGAATATGGTTTCATATCCTTTACTGCTTCTGTTTTCCAAATATCTTTAATGTCATTTGTTTCCATAGGGCTTACTTCTTTAATTGTTTTTGTAATCGGTTCTTTAGCCTGTGAATTTTCATTCCGATGTTGGAACTGCTCATTCCGACTATTTCAGCTATTTCCTCATAACTATAATCTTCCATGTAAAGCAACATGATCGATTTATCTATTTCATTCAGTTTATACAGAGCGTTTATAAGCCTTTGGTAGTTCTCGTTCTGTTCTTGTTGCTCATTGGGAGTGGCCATCTCCATATCGAGCGCAGAATCAGAAGCATCGCAAAACTCGATCCGGCTATCCTGTCTGATCTTTGAAATAGAAGTGTTTATAGCTACTGCATAAATCCATGAAGCCGGTTTCTCTTTGTTTTGTAACGATGGGAAAGAACGCCAAAGCTGATAGACGACTTCCTGGAAATTATCCTCTTTGTCTATTTTCGACTTAAAATATATCTGATTCACCTTATGGATAATTCCTTGGTAAGCAGACAATATCTTTAGAAATTCTTTCTGGTTTGACTTCATTTGTTTGAACTTTATTATATAGTCGGAGAAAAGAGGTTTTTATAACAAAGTTGATGGAGAAAATGTATTTCTTTTATATATAAGACTGAAAGTAGTCAACTAAAAACGTTAACATACACAACTAAAAACGTTAACATACAGTGTTAAAAGTGTTTCACCCTAATGAAACAGTAGTTTCTATATGAAGAAACATTTGTTTCATTAGGGTGAAACACTTTTTATATGCTAGCCGCTTAGAGAGTGACTCCGGATTTGAAGATGGCAATTTCCCGGTATCCTTTCTTTTCGTTGTTTACGAAACGGCCTCCGGCGACCTCCAATATGAATCGGATAAACTGCTCGCTGAGGGTTTCCATCGATTCACCTTCCACCAACGTTCCGGCATTAAAGTCAATCCAGCCGGGTTTGTTTTCCGATAGAGCGGTGTTTGTCGATATCTTGACAGTGGGGATAAACGTGCCGAAAGGTGTTCCGCGTCCGGTGGTGAAGAGTACCATATGGCAACCGGAAGCCGCCAGAGCTGTGCTGGCTACCAGGTCATTGCCCGGGGCGCTTAACAGGTTCAGTCCGCGGGTGGTTAGCCGGTCTCCGTACATGAGGACATCTTTTACTCCGGATTTACCGGACTTTTGCGTGCATCCCAATGACTTTTCTTCCAGTGTGGAGATTCCTCCGGCTTTATTTCCCGGCGAGGGATTCTCATAGACCGGCTGCTTGTTCTCCAGGAAGTAGGCTTTGAAATCGTTAATCAGACGGACGGTTTTGTTGAATAACTCTTCTGTCGCGCAACGGTTCATCAACAATGTTTCCGCACCGAACATTTCGGGGACTTCCGTCAGGACGGTTGTTCCTCCCTGTGCAACCAGGAAGTCGGAGAAGACACCTAGCAACGGATTGGCCGTGATGCCGGAGAAACCGTCCGAACCACCGCATTTCAGTCCGACGCGCAGTTCGCTCATGGGAATGGCTGTCCGTTTATCGGCCGAGGCGATTGTGTATAATTCCCGCAGGATATTCATTCCTTCTTCGTGTTCATCCTTTACCTGTTGGCAAACCATGAAACGGATACGTTCGGTATCGTATTCTCCGAGAAATTCGCGGAAAGCATCCGGCTGATTGTTTTCACACCCCAGTCCGACGATTAACACGGCGCCGGCATTCGGATGCTTCACCATGTCACGTAATATCTTACGGGTATTTTCGTGGTCGTTGCCTAATTGTGAACAACCGTAATTATGGGGGAAGGCGACGATGGCATCGACGTCTTTTCCTGAAGTTTCCTGCCGGAGCGTTTCTGCCAGTTGGTTTACGATGCCATTCACACAGCCTACCGTAGGGATAATCCATATCTCGTTACGGATTCCCACATCGCCGTTCCTGCGGCGGTAGCCGTTAAAGGTCAGACCTTTGTCGGGAATGTCCAAAGTCGTGTCCTGCGGTTGCCAGGTATAGTCCTGCAAACCTTCCAGATTTGTTTTGATATTTTTCTCGTTTACCAGGGAGCCTGTGGGTATATCCTTCCGGGCATGTCCGATAGGGAAACCATATTTGATGATGGACTCGCCTGTTTTAAAGTCTTGCAGCGCCACTTTGTGACCGGCCGGAATTTCTTCGCGGACAGTGACAGTGGTGGTTCCGACAGTTATATTATCTCCTGCCGATAGCGTATCGACGGCTACGACCACATTATCGGCAGGGTTTATTTGGATCTGTTTTTTCATCAGAGAATCTCTTTTACGACTTCGCGCATTCCTTTTTCCTGAATGGCATCCAGGTAGTAGACTATTTTATCGGCCAGGCCGGGTATTCCGTTCAGGTCTTCTCCCCAAATCTCTTCTGCTGCCAGGATTTTACCGGCAACTTCCCGCGTGGAACCTGTCGCCCAGAGGGTTTTCATCAGGGAGATGTTTTTGGGGGCGTCATTCGGAACGATTGCAGTTCCGTCTGTCCGGTAGCCACCTTTGTAGTAGGTTAAAATGGCTGCCAGTCCCAGGACGAGCCCTTCCGGAAGTTTTCCTTTCCGTTTCAGATATTCTTTCAATCCCGGCAGGTCGCGTGTCTGGAATTTTGGGAAAGAGTTCAGCATGATGGAAGTAACCTGATGGTCGACAAACGGGTTGTTGAAACGTTCCAATACATCGTTGGCGAACTTTTCCAGTTCCGCTTTAGGTAGGTTCAGTGTTTCCATTAGTTCCTCGAACATTACCTTACGGATGTATTTTCCGATGACTTCATCCTGACAGGCTTCCCGCACAATGTCGATTCCTGAAAGGAAGGCAACCGGTGACAGGACAGTGTGCGGGCCGTTCAGCAGCGTCACTTTCCTTTCATGATACGGCGCTTCGGATGGGACAAACAGGACATTCAGCCCCGCTTTGTCGGCAGGAAATTCGTTGGCAATCTCCTGTGGCGCTTCGATAACCCATAGATGGAATATCTCAGCCTGCACCACCAGGTTATCGTTGTATTGCAGTTTCTCTTTGATCGCGTCGATGTCTTTGCGGGGGAAGCCGGGGACGATGCGGTCGACTAAAGTGGCATAAACGTCGCAGGCTTCTTCAAACCAATTCCTGAACTCTTCACCCAGTTGCCATAAGTCGATATACTGGTAAATCGTTTCCTTCAGTTTGTGTCCGTTCAGGAAGATGAGTTCGCAGGGAAAGATGATCAAGCCTTTGCTTTTATCTCCGTTGAACGTTTTGAAGCGGTGGTATAATAATTGAGTTAGTTTGCCGGGATAGGAAGCTGCCGGAGCATCCTCCAACCGGCAGACCGGGTCGAAAGTGATTCCGGCTTCGGTCGTATTGGAGATGACAAAACGCATTTCCGGTTGTTCCGCCAGCCGGATGAATGCCTCGAAATCCGTGTAGGGATTCAGTGAACGGCTGATCACGTCGATCAGTTCGAGACTGTTGACGGTTTCGCCTTTATCCAATCCCTGAAGGTTGACATGATACAGGTTGTCCTGCTTGTTCAACATATCGACCATTCCTTTTTCAATAGGCTGGACGACTACGACATTGCTGTTGAAGTCAGCTTTTGCATTCATATTCCAGATAATCCAGTCTACAAATGCCCGGAGGAAGTTACCCTCGCCAAACTGTATGATGCGTTCCGGCCGGGTGGTGACCGGAACGTTTTGTTTATTTAATTCTTTCATTTTACTTTTATCTATTTACGACGAAGTTACGTATCTGGCATTCCGTACCGAGTGAATCGGGATTCTTGTCTTTCGAGATGCGAAGTACCAGTTTATGGGTTGTGTCATCTAATTCTGTTTCAAACATATATACCCAGGGGATATAAAGATATTTGCTCCATTGAGTGAAAGTATCCAACTTTTTGAACGGGGCACCGTCGATACTGTATTCAAGGATGCCTGCTGTCGGACCGGGAGTACAGAAGATACCGATTGCCTTTCCTGTGAAGTCGAGTGTCAGTTTGTCTCCGGGACGGGTTGCTTCGAGCATCGGTACGTCTGCGAATCCTCTCCGTTTTTCGTATTTGTTGTCCGCCCGCCAGGAAGGAACGTATTTCCAGCCTCTATTCAGCTTCGCTTCTTTCAGGTCGATGAAGTCACCTTTGTAATAACTGTATTCGTCGAGCGGTTGTTCCGGAATCTCATGGGCAACCACCGGGCTGTCGGGAGTTATTCCTTTCCACATGCTGTCGAACAGGTGGTTGATGGCTGCGGCATAGAATGTATGTCCGAACGGGAGCGGATGGGTTCCACCGAACTGTTCCCAGGTGAACTCGCCATCCTGCATCCGTTCGCCTATTTCCTGCACGAGGTTGACTGACGGGATGAGGTAATGGTTGGCTACCCGTTCATGGTTCAGGACTACGTCCGGCTGTTGCTTTTTCGCTACCATCGGGATAAACGGGTCGTAGATGAAATGCAACATGATAATGTCCATTTCAGGATTGCTCAGTAACGCATGACGTACTTCGCCTTCCATGCCGCGCACCTGTTCCAGTGGGGTAAAATAGTTTGTATGGTCGTTTACGGCTGCTTCAACGAATAGCAAATCTATCTTTCCTTTCGACAGCACGTCATTTTGCAGGCGGAAAGATCCCGGTGTCGTACCGGTAGAACCGATGCCGGCTTCCACGAACTCGAATGTGGTGTAGGGGAAACGTTGTTGCAACTGCTTTTCAATCCTGTTCTTCCAACCGTTCATCTCCGTAATGGAACCGCCCAAGAAGGCGACGCGGCCTTTACGTTCTTTCTCAAACTTGACGAATGAGTTTTGCAGGCTGCCGCGCACATTGTAATGCAGGTACTTTTCATATTCCGGCTGATGGCGGAGGATAAAGTCCACGACAGGTTCCGGGTTTTCGAGGCTGTGCGGATGGTGGTCCACACCCGGTTTGATAATCACTTCAACCGGTCCGCCCAGTGCCAGGTAACGGGAACGGACTACGTCCATATTGTCTTTGAAAGGAACCACCTTGTCTGCATCTCCGCAAACGCTGATGATAGGGATACCAGCTTTAGCTAATGGTTCCAGGTTGTCAATCGGGTTGCCTTTGAATGAATTCATGTCTTCGTCCGTCAGGTTCCATTCCTTCAACAGGTCGTTCCATAATGCTGCATTTTTTCTTCCCGGCCAGCTGAATACGTTGCAGACGGGAGCGTCGATATAGATACAGGCTATTTTGTCTGTATTTTTGGCAGCCCAGTTCAAAGCATACAGTCCGCCACGGCTGAATCCTTCCAGGGTTACTTTCGGTGAAAGTCCGTAATAGTCTTTCATGTAGTTATAGAAGTCCGTACCCCATGCAACGGCACGCGGGTTGCCGTAACAGTGTGTCACATCATAATAGGCAACATGGAATCCTTTTTCCAGCAGGGCCTTATCTACGCTGGGGAAAGCGTTGAAGAAGGCGGGACGCCAAATCCATGGGTTCCCTTTGGCTGCCTGTTTCGGTACAACGACGATTGCGTCGCGTCCTTTGAACTGAAAGTCGTAACGGTCGCATCCGTTCCACTCGCTTTTGAAACCGGGAAAGGCCTGCATCCGGTGGGATGATTCCTGTCCGGTGATTGCCTTGTACACTGTTTCTGCAATCTTATGTGCTCCGACAGGGTCGGGATGCACGTTGTCAGGAAAATGCTCTTTCATACCGCTTAGAGCCGTATGTAAATCGATGACCGGTAATTTGTTTCTTTTCGCAACCTGGTCGATTACAGGGATAACGCCATGTTCGATAATACTGTCGTTAATACTGTACTGTACCTGGTAGGCTTTGGGTGGATAACACAGGTAGATTTTCGGCTTGGACGATATCGCCTTGAAGGCGCTGACCATTGTCTGAATATCCTTGGGCAGGTCTGCCTTGTATTTCCAGTTGAACGATTTGGAATCGTTTGTTCCCAATTTGATAACGACGATGTCCGGATTGTACTTTAAGGCATCCTGAAACATCTGCTCTTTCATGTACGGATGATCGCCTTTCATCAGCATGGTACGGGCACTGAACCCGAAGTTGCGGACTTCATAACCCCGTCCGAGCATTTGCCCGAGAACCGACGGGTAACTGTCACGGTCGCGGTTCGCAATACCAGATCCGAAAGTAATACTGTTTCCTACACAAGCCACCCGAATCACTTCGGCAGCCTCCTGCGCCCAGCCGTTCAGGCCGGCGATTAAAATAAATACAATTAGATTGATTAGCTTTTTCATGGTAACTTATCTCGATTCATGATTATTGTTAGAGAAACCTTGCGAAGGTAATGAATTTTTTGATATCTCAGAACTCTACAAGAATACGAAATACTTTCCCCGGGTCGGCACTCCATTCCTGCATGGCTGTCAGCGCCTCTTCGGGTGTTACTATTCTGGAAATTAAGTCTTCACGCGGACAACTGCCCTGTTGGAGATAACGGACTACGGCCCTGAAATCTTCTGGCAGTGCATTGCGCGAACCTCGTATATCCAGTTCTTTCTGCACGAAGTATTTGGTCTGGAAAGTCACTTCGCTTTTGGCATAGCCGATGCATACCACCCGGCCGGTGAATGCGACTTCATTCACTGCCGTTACATATGTGGCTGGACTTCCAACGGCTTCGACAACTACGTCCGGTCCCAGCTCATCCGTCATTTCCAGCAAACGTTCATGCACATTCTCCGTGCGTGAATTGATGGTGTAACGGGCACCGATGCGTTTGGCCAGTTCCAGCTTATCATCATCCAGGTCCATCGCGATGACGGTAGCTCCCCGCAAGGCGGCACGTACGATTGCTCCGCAGCCAATCATTCCGCAGCCGATTACCAGGACTGTGTCGATATCGGTTACCTGTCCGCGGGAGACGGCATGGAAACCGACGCTCATCGGTTCAATCAGGGCACAGTCGCGGGGAGAAATGCCGGCTGCCGGAATGACCTTCTGCCAGGGGAGCGACAGGTATTCGCCCATGGCGCCGTTGCGTTGTACGCCGAACGTTTCATTATGTTCGCAGGCATTTACCCGTCTGTTGCGGCAGGCGGCACATGTACCGCAGTTGGTGTAAGGGTTGACGGTTACGCTCATGCCCGATTCGAATCCGGCGGGGACGTCTGGGCCGACAGCTTCGATTACGGCTCCGACTTCATGTCCGGGAATGACTGGGAGTTTTACCATCGGGTTACGTCCCAGGAATGTGTTCAGGTCGGAACCGCAGAATCCGACAAACTTGATTTTCAGAAGAACTTCACCGCTCTTTGCTTCCGGTTTCGCTATATCGACCACCTGCAATGCTGAGGGAGCGGGAATTTGTATTGCTTTCATATACATTATATATATTATAAATTAATCGACTACTTTATAGCCTTTCCAGCCGTAGTAAGCACAGAAGAGGAAGCAAACCAGCGGAATGAGATAAGCGGTATAATAGATAGCTTCGAAATGATGCATCACGTAGGCTGTCAACTGGGGCAGGCAGGCGTTTCCTACAATCGCCATGACAAGGAAAGCCGCTCCGCTCTTGGTGTTGTCTCCCAGGTCTTTCAGCGCCAGCGAGAACTGTGTCGGGTACATGATCGACATGAAGAACGAGACAGCCAGCATGGCATACAGTCCGACCGTGCCGCCGCATAATGCAATCACGCCACAAAGTACGACATTCAGCAGGGCATAGACCAGCAGCATATCCTGTGGACGGAATTTAACCATCAGCAACGTCCCTATCCAACGCCCCAAAAGGAAGGCCAGCATGTACAGGCCGAAGAAAGTCGTTGCCACGGATTCCGATAGGCCGGCATAACTGCAACAGTACACCAGAAACAGGCTGTTGATGGCCGTTTGTCCCCCGTTGTAAAAGAATTGTGCAATCACTCCCCAGCGCAAATGCGAACGTTTTAATACGCTGAAATCTATCAGCTTTCCGTCTTTGTCCTTTCCGCTGTGTTCCTCATCCTGTATCCGGGGCAGTTTGGAGACGATGAATACAACCGCGATGATGATTAATAAAAGTGCTAATATAAGATACGGTTGCTTCATCGAATCCGTTTCAAACTGTATATAGGCTTCCCAGCCGCCAGGATAATCGACGGGCAGCGTGGTCCGGGTATAGTGTTCTCCGCTCAATACCAGCTTACTGAGAAACATGGCGGCAATAAATGCGCCCAGCCCGTTGAACGACTGGGCCAGGTTTAGCCTGCGCGGTGCAGTCTCCGGATTCCCCAGAGCCGTGACATAAGGGTTGGCAGCCGTTTCAAGGAAACACATGCCGGTTGCAATGATAAAGAAGATTGTCAGGTATGCCCAATATTCTTTCAGCATGGCTGCCGGGAAAAACAGTAATCCTCCGAAAGCGGCCAGCAACAGTCCGAAGATGATGCCGGCCTTGTAGCTGTACCGCTTCATGAACATGGCAATCGGTATCGGGAAGATAAAGTAAGCCAGCCAGTAGGCCGTTTCGGTGAAAGAGGCTTCGAACGTATTCAGTTCGCAGGTTTTCATCAATTGCCTGATCATGGTAGGCAGCAGGTTGCTGCTGATTGCCCACAGGAAGAAAAGGCTGAATATCAGTGCCAGTGGCAAGGCGTAATTCTTTTGTTTCATACTATATAGTGTTAGGGTGTGTTTACTCGGACATGTTTTTAATATAAGGTAACTCTATTAGCCGTTCGAAGCCGTAGAAGGCGGCGGCATTTTCTCCCAGGAAAAGGTCTTTCTCCCGTTCCGTCAGTTCACCGGTTTTCAGGATAAAGTCGTACGACATTTTATAGGTAATAGCCGTAATCGTTCGGGGATAATCCGAACCCCACATCAGTTTATCCATGCCGACCAGGTCCGCTGCCTCGCGTATCGCTTTGACGGCCCCGTGGAAAGGATAAAACTCATCGTTGAATAACCAGGTAATACCTCCGGATTCAATACGTACATTCGGGTAACGGGCCAGGCGAATCTGCGCCAACCAGTTCGGCCGGGTAACCATACCGAAATGTCCGATTGCAATTCGTAATCCGGGGTATTCCTGTATCACCTCTTCTAATTCACCGGTCTGGACGTCGCCATCGGCCAAATCGACGGAGAGGAGCATATCATTGGTTTCCATAAAATGGAACATTTCCATCATCTCGTTGCAGTTCAGCCAGACGCGCCCTTCTTCGAGCAACAAGCGTTGGGCGGGAATCTTGATTGCCCTGAATCCGCGTGCCGCCAATTCACGTGCCTGTGCCAAATAGCCGGGACGGCGAAATTCACAGAGGCCGCATACGAAGAAGCGGTCCGGGTACTGCTTAACAACTTCCAGCAGATAGTCATTTTGCAGGCCGTCGATATACTCCTGCGTGATGACGGCAGCCGAGACCTGGGCATAATCCATGTTTGACAGGAATATCTCAGCCGTGTTCCTGCCGTCGGTGATAAACGGAGGAACCATCTGCCGGATTTCGCCCATGAAGAGCGAACGTCCGTTGGTCAGCGTCCGTATCGACATCCCGTCGACTACCGTGTCCTGCCGGAGCCAGAGATGTGAGTGGGCATCTATAATTTTTCTGTTCATGATATTTTCTTTAAAGGTTATTTCTTTTCCGGTTTAAGAATTGGACCAGCTGACCCGTTTCTGGTCGCCGATGATTTCCTGTACTTCGCGCACCAGCTCCCAGTCGATGGGTTCTTCTATGTATTGGATATTCTTCCTGACATTTTCCGGATTGGCGGAACTGAATAGGGTGGTCGCTATCCGCGGACTGCTTACGGAATATTGCATGGCCAGCTTTTCTATCGGATAACCTTTTGAAGCGCAATGTTGTACTGCTTTCCGGCAGGCTTCTACCAATGCCGCCGGCGCCGGATGCCAGTCTGGAGCGCCCCGTTGTGACAGCAATCCCATCGAAAGGGGAGAAGCGTTGATGATGCCAATCTGTTTCGATTCGAAATAGTCGAAATAATCAGCCAGCTTATCGTCGTTCAGGCAGTAGTGGCAGAAATTGAGGACGGTTTCGACCGTACCTTCGGGCACACGGTCGATTACCCATTGCAGGTTTTCCAGTTGCAGGTCGGTGATGCCGACATGTTTTACAATCCCTTTGTCCCGTAATTCGACCAATGCCGGCAATGTCTCGTTCACCACCTGGTTGAGGTCGGCAAATTCGATGTCGTGAACGTTAATCAGGTCTATGTAGTCCAAGTGCAGGCGTTTCATACTTTCGTAAACGCTTTCGGTGGCCCGCCGGGCAGAATAATCCCAGGTGTTCATGCCGTCTTTACCGTAACGGCCTACTTTAGTCGACAGCAGGAAATGGTCGCGCGGAATATCTTTCAGCGCTTTTCCTAATACTGTCTCCGCCTTGTAATGCCCATAATAAGGGGAAACGTCGATAAAGTTCATCCCATTTTCAATGGCAGTGAATACAGCTTTGATACTTTCCGCTTCACGGGTTTCGTGAAATACGCTTCCCAGAGAGGAAGCTCCAAAACTTAGTACGGGAACTTTCATCCCGGTTTTTCCGCAATATGAGTACTTCATGGTTTAAATAGATTGAGTTTGCAATAGTCCAAAAGTATAGCTTTTATGTATTGATTATAACCGCTTTGTGCATAAAAATCTACGCAAAGGTTTGCGTGGCATGTCCTGTCGGATATAAACGGCTCGATGTCGGTATACATGTATCTATCTCGGAGGTAATGCTTGTATCTGCCGGAAAAAATATATATTTGTCGGACCTAATCGGATTTGTGATGCCTAAGAAAAGACACATATCATTGAAAGACCTGGCGAAGGAGCTGGGTGTTTCCGTTTCTACCGTATCCCGTGCGTTGAACGACAGTTACGAGATTGGTCCCGAGATGAGGGAACGTGTGAAGGCGCTCGCCGAGGAATGGAATTACCGTCCGAACCCGTTTGCTCTTAGTTTGTTAAAGAATACGCCCCGTATTATCGGTATTATCGTGCCGGATATTGTTACGCATTTCTATTCGTCCATAATCAGCGGTATCAATGATGTGGCGCGCAAGAACGGGTATTCGGTCATCATCACTTCTTCGTATGAGCAATATGAGCAGGAGCAACATTGTGTGGAAGACCTGGTGAATATGCGGGTGGAGGGTATGCTGGCCTGCCTTTCGCAGGAAACGACCGATTATGCCCATTTCCTTTCATTGGAAGATATGGATATCCCGCTGGTCTTTTTCGACCGTGTCTGCCTCACGAATGCGATTCCTTCGGTGGTGGCCGACAATCAGGAATCGGCAAGGGTGGCTACCAGCCATTTATTAGAATCCGGTTCGAAGCGGGTGGCCTTTTTGGGTGGTTCCGACCATTTGGCTATTGTGCGGCAACGTCGGGACGGGTATATAGAAGCTTTGAAAGAACATGGCTTGCCTGTTGAAGAAGAACTGGTCGTTTGTAAGAAAATGACTTATGAGGAAGGACGTGAAGGATGCCGGCAATTGCTTTCATTGCCGGAACCGCCTGATGCAATCCTGGCAATGAATGACACATTGGCTTTTGCCGCCATGAAAGAAATCAAGAAACATCATCTCCGCATACCGGCCGATATCGCCCTGATCGGTTATACCGACGAACTTCATTCCAACTACGTGGAACCGGCATTGACCGCCGTTACCCATCAGACCTATAAGATGGGAGAGGAATGTTGCAACCTGCTTCTCAAGCAAATCAAGAAACGTGAGAAACCACGGCAGATTGTCGTTCCCACCCATTTATCGATACGGGAGACTTCGGTTAAGAAGCCTGGTTCTGTTTCTCGAAATCCTTAGGCGTTACCCCGAACTGTTTCAGGAATATCTTGCTGAAATAAGAGGGGGAGTTTATTCCTACCAGATAACATATTTCGCCAATCCGGTGTTTGCCGTCCAGAATCAGTTCTGCCGCTTTCTTCAGACGGATGAGGCGGATGAAGTCGTTCGGCGACAGGCCGGAGAGGACTTTTATCTTGCGTAACAGGCTGGAACGGCTCAGGAAGAGTATCTCTGCCAGTTTCTCCACACCGAAGTTTTCATCGGTGATATTTTCATGGATGATGGCTATAATCTTGTCCATAAATTCCTTGTCAGCCTTGTTCATCTGCATGTTGTTGACCGGGAAGAACGGGCGTTTGGAGAAAGCCTCGCGTTCTTTCTGGCGGTTGTTCAGCAGGGAGAATATCTGTGTTGTCAGGTAATTGAAAGAGAAAGGTTTCTCCACGTATGCTTCCGCACCCAGGCGCAGACCGTTGATTTTGCTGTCGAGGTCGTTCTTGGCGGTCAGGAAGATGACGGGGATATGGCTCAGTTCGATATCGGCTTTCATCTCTTTACACAGTTCGAGGCCGTTCATCACAGGCATCATGATGTCGCTGACGACAATATCGATATGATGATTGCGCAGGATTTCCAAAGCCGCTTTTCCGTCGGGGGCCGTCTCCGTAACAAACATCTCTTGCAGTTTCTCTGCCAGGAACGAACGCATGGTATCGTTATCTTCTACCAACAGGAGTGTATAGTTGCGGCCTTCCGCATTGACGGTTGTCCCTTCTTCGGGAAATATGAATTCTTCCTGGATAACGGAGTTTTCCTGTTGCCGCACTTTCTCCTGGGCAAGAGGCAGGGACAGGACAAACGAATTGTTGCTATCTTCGGTATCCAGCCAGAGTTTGCCGGAATGAAGCATGGCCAGCGAACGTGCCAGTGGTAAGCCGATACCGGCGCCTGTCGTTGCCCCTTCTTTCTTATTGATTTGATAAAAAGGTTCGAATATCTGTTGGCTGAGTTCGGTAGGTATCCGGTTTCCGTCGCTGGTGACGCGGATACTGAAGGTGGTCTCTTCATGCCTCAGTTCGATACAAATGGTATGGGCCGAATATTTGAGTGCATTGTTCAACAGGTTGCTCAATATCTTGGTAACGGCTTCGCGGTCGATAGCAGCTGTGATTTCTTCTTCGGGAATATCGACCGATAATTTCTTATCCTGTTGGACGATGGTCGGTTCGAAGCGCAGGATGGTATCTTTCAGCAGTGTCGTAACATTGGTCCAGGCAAAATCCATCTTGAATTTGTTGGCCCCGATTTTCCGGAAGTCGAGTAGCTGGCCGGTCAGTTCGAGCAGGCGCTTGGTGTTCTGGGCGATTACGGTCAGGTTACGCGTGATCTTGCTGTCCTGGATATTCATGTCGAGGATTGTTTCCAGCGGACCGTTGATCAGTGTCAGCGGCGTGCGCACTTCATGGGCTATCTCCGTAAAGAATTCTACCTTAGCCTCATAGAGTTCCTTTTCTTTTTCTATCTCGAAGAGTTTCTGTTTCTCTTCCATCTGCCGTTCCTTACGGCGTTTGTACCAGCGGAACCATCCGTATATCAGGCAGAGTATCAGGATCGCATAAACGGCATAAGCCCAGGAGGATAGCCACCAGGGAGGAAGGATGACGATACGGAGTGAAGTAACCGGCTGGTTATCGTCTTCAATCTCGGCTTTTACCAGGAGCGTATAGTTACCCGGGGGCAGTTTGGCATACGAAATATTCTGGTTATTACTGGTTTTTACCCAATCTTTGTCCAGCGGGTCCATTTTGTAGTAACATTCCTTGCTACGGGCAGATGAATAAGAGGGCAGTGCTATATCGAAACTGATATTCGACTGGTCGTACGGCAAGGTAATCCGGTCGGTATGCAGGATGCTCTTGCTCAACGGAGAGTTGGGGGTATGTACGGTTACTTCCTTATTATATATGCTGAACTTCGTGATATAGACCGGAGGAATGGAATCGGTCCGCTGGTCGTCATCCGGATTGAAAGCGATCAGTCCGTCGATCGTTCCAAAGTAGAATTTGCCGTTGCTTGCTTTGAGTCCCGAATTATAATTGAACTGGTTGCCGACTAAACCGTCGCGGGTAGTGAATACACGGATATCCCCGGTTTCCGGTTTGAACTTGACAAGTCCCTGGTTGGTCCCGAACCAGAAATAATGATTTTTATCTTCCAGTATTTTATAAGCTACGTCGTCAGGCAGGCCCTGTTCTTTGGAGAACGTGGTGAAGTTGTCATCCGCCTCGTTGTACCGGCAGATGCCACCCCGGTCGGTAGAGAACCATATCTGTCCTCTGCTGTCTTCCATGATGGAACTGACGGAGTTTGAACTCAGGCTGGCCAGGTCCTGAGTGTCATTGACATATTTTTTATAAGAATCATCTTCCGGATTGTATTTCCATACACCGCTCCCCATCGAGGCAAGCCATATCTGTCCTTTTTTATCTTCCAGCATACAAACGATCCAATCGAGACCGATCTCCGGTATCCGGGTAAAATCGAACGAGCCGGCTTCTGCCCTGGATAACCCCCAGGCATTTCCTACCCAAAGACGGCCCCGGCTATCGATCAACTGGGAATATACGCTTTCTTCATCAAGATTTAATTGCTGGTGATTGAGATGTTTGATCGAATGGTTGGATATATCTATGATATCGAGCCCGTATTTAAACAGACCGCAATATATTTTGCCGTCGTACATACTCATGGACTGGGTCATGAGATGGCTTTTCCTGTCGGATTCAGGATATTTGATCTGTGCCACTTCTCCGGTTGATGGATTCAGAATGTTGATTCCGTTATCTTCCGTCCCAACCCAGATATTGCCTTCGGGATCTTCCGCCAGTTCGCGGATGCGGCGGGTATTCAGCGAATTTTCCGAACTGGAAGGGACGAACCTTTCAAACAATAGTTTGTAATTCGGTAAATGGTTGACTCCGCCGAATTTGGTACCGAGCCAGATGCCTCCTTCCCTGTCTTTATAGATACAGAAAATAATATTGTCGGAAAGACTGTACGAATGCATCAGGTCTTCCTGGAGATGGGTTACTTTTTGGGATTGTTCGTCAACGATGAACAGTCCGGCATGCGTACAGACCCAAAGGTTATTCTGATCGTAACAGACCACGTCGCGTAAGATGGTGTGATGCACTCCCGGGGCGTTGACTGTTTGCAGGGTATTTGTCTTGGGATTGTACTTTTTCAGTTCTCCGTCATGGATGGCCAGTGCGATCCAATCGCCGTAATCGCACATAGAGAAGATATGGGCACCCATCAGGGTGTTGCCATCCTTGTCGGTATGATGCTGAAGAAAGGAGTCTGTTTGCGGATTGTAAAGGAAGAGTCCGACACCGGCTGTCCCGATCCAGACTTCCCCGTTTTCCCTCACGCAGATAGCTCCGGGGCTTTCCCGTTTGATATTATCTTTGTTGGTGATTGCATAATAATATAATTTCTCGTCTTTATAACGGAAGACGCCCTGGTCGGGGATCAGTATCCAGATATTACCGGAATGGTCGGAGGTGATTTTGGCAACCCAGTTACCCATTTGTTCCCCGTTTTCGGTTTTCTGGTCTATAAACGTGAACAGGTCGTATACAGGGTCATAGATATATACTCCCCGGTCTGTACCTACCCATAGTTTTCTGTTCTCGTCTTCAAAAAGGGCGGAGATATTGTGATTGCCTGTACCTGCAATATAATCATCGCAATTGATCGTTTGGATAGAAGTACCGTCATACCGGTTCAGTCCGTTTTTAGTGCCGAACCACATGAAACCGTAACTATCCTGTAGTATTACTTTTACCTGGCTTTCCGACAAACCGTCTGCACTCGAAATATGCGAAAAATAGTAATTGAACGACTTTCTGTTTGCTGCATATAGCTCGGACAGACA
Source organism: Parabacteroides caecihominis (assembly GCF_023656785.1). Classification (NCBI taxonomy): domain Bacteria; kingdom Pseudomonadati; phylum Bacteroidota; class Bacteroidia; order Bacteroidales; family Tannerellaceae; genus Parabacteroides; species Parabacteroides caecihominis. Next base: position 29,980 of record NZ_JAMOKS010000002.1, on the reverse strand, counting down.
GATAATCATCAGGAGAAGATATAGTATAGATTTTCTCATAAAGACAGCCTGTAAATATGTTGTGTGTTTTCTTCATACAAAGATGATGAAAAAAAACGTAGAACCAAATTCTATACGGAATCATTTCTAAATAACCTCCGTTTTACTGTAACTTTCCGAATTAATGTAAATAATCGTGTATTCGCACACACGTTATGCTTTGTATTTAAAAAAATTGATATATATTTGCCGCAAATCATGAAAAACTATTAAGAAATGAGCGCATTAGGGAATGTCAATCAACAAATGACACGGTACAGGTGGGTAATCTGTGCGATGTTGTTTTTCGCAACAACGGTAAACTATCTAGACCGTCAGGTACTTTCACTTCTACAGCCGATGCTGGAAGAAGAATTTCACTGGACAGACAACGATTATGGAACAATCACTGCCATTTTCTCCTTGTTTTATGCAATTTCCATGTTATTTGCCGGAAGGTTTATCGACTGGATGGGAACCAGAAAAGGATATGCCTGGTCAATTGCTGTCTGGTCTGCAGGGGCGGCACTTCATGCATTGTGTGGTGTATTAACAGAAAAATGGGTCGGATTACCGGATGCAGATGCGTTGCGGGCTGTTGCTGCAGGAACAGACCTTGCGGCTACGATCAGTATGGTAAGTGTCACGTTCTTTATTATAGCACGTTGTGTGCTGGCTCTTGGTGAGGCTGGAAACTTCCCAGCTGCTATTAAAGCGACAGCAGAGTATTTCCCGAAAAAAGACCGCGCTTTTGCAACGGGTATTTTTAACTCTGGTGCTAATGTCGGGGCTATTGTGGCTCCATTGACTGTTCCTCTGATGGCTGAACTATGGGGGTGGGAAATGGCTTTTATTATTGTTGGTCTGATCGGCTTTATCTGGATGGGAATATGGTTGTTTATCTATAAACCAATCGCGGAGAACCCAAAGGTAAATGATGCGGAACGTGCTTATATTCAGCAGGATGATGCTGAATTGACTCTGGATGAAATTGAGCCTGAAAATGAATCGAAGCTTTCTTTCATTGAATGTCTGGGCTTTAAACAGACTTGGGCGTTTGCTTTTGGTAAGTTTATGACGGATGGCGTATGGTGGTTCTTTCTTTTCTGGACTCCGGCTTATCTGAAGATACAATATAATATGGAAGGAACCCAGATCGCATGGCCAATTGCTATACTTTATTCTATTACGGTGATCGGTTCCGTGTTTGGCGGTAAATTTCCGACTTACTTCATCAACCGGGGGATGAATCCGTATGCAGGGCGTATGCGAGCGATGTTGATCATTGCATTCTTCCCATTGGTCGTTTTATTCGCGCAGCCATTGGGTTATATCAGCTATTGGGTGCCTATCCTGCTGATCTCCGTCGGTGCTTCTGCTCATCAGGCTTGGAGTGCAAATATATTCTCTACAGTAGGCGATATGTTCCCCAAAAGTGCAATCGCTACGATTACCGGTATTGGCGGCATGGCAGGCGGTATCGGTTCGTTCTTTATTCAGAAGGGGGCCGGCATGCTATTTACATATAGTGGCGATACCAACATGCAGTTTATGGGTTTCGAAGGCAAACCGGCCGGTTATGCTATTGTCTTTATCTTTTGCGCTGTCGCTTACCTGATCGGCTGGATCGTGATGAAGATGCTGGTTCCAAAATACAAGGTGATCACATTAAATTAGTAGGGACTTTTACAAGAATGCGGCTGCCTGGCTGAATATATTATTGAAAGCCTGGTTTACAAGTGTCTGATCGGTTTTTGACCGGAACGGGAACGGTATCTGATGGGAATATTGGAAGGGAAAATCCATTTCTTCCAGTATCTTGTCAGAGGCCTTGCCCAGTGCTTTGATCACTCCGTTGGTTGGCATGACAATGTCTTTCTTCAGTGAGATAGCTTTGATGCGGTTGCAGGCTTTTTGGAAAAAGGACTCACGGTATTCCTGTAAGATATCAGGGCGAATCATGGCTTTGAACGCCTGTTCCAGAAAATCATTCTTAAAGGAAGTAGGCAGCGAACGTTCTTCCAGAAAATCGTGGCGGTAAAATCGTTGCAGGCTGTTGAATGCTTCCTGATCCATAATATCCCGTGCGTTTCCGTTCATCTGGCTGAAAATGGAACCGCCGCAGAACATGAACAGGCGGGTGTCGCTGAACATCTTTTCCGGATTACTCAATAACAAGACCTGTGACAACAAGGCTCCGATCGAATAAGCAAACAGGTTGATGGAAGTATCATCTTTGAATAAAGGATGTTTTCCACTCTTTATCTCATGTACCAATTGCCATAAGTTATAAACCGATTCGCGGCCGGACGCATAGAAACGCAACGGATTTCCTGACAGGCGGCTGCTTAATGTGACATTGGCAAAGGTCGAGTTTTCCAAGTTGTCTATTTCCTGTTTCCTCCTGTTCACCCAGGGTAAAACCATCCGTGGATTGCACCAGCTACCCGGTGTACGGTTCATATGGAATGCGATAGGGAAAAGGATGACCGGCTTTTCGGTTGAACCGGCCAGATATTCGGCCCAGGTCAGGTATTTTTCCCAGGTACGTTCGTTCAGTCCGTGCAACAGGATGATGGCTTTGTCGCGTTTCTCTTTACCCGAAGGGGCGAAGATCGTATAATTGAATGTTTTGTTTTCCTGAATATGGTCGTCCGTGACAGAGCAAAATTCAGTTGCAGCAAGTCCCTTCTGGAATTCGTTAATTTCGCTGGCACCTATCGTTTGTGTAAAGCGAAAGGGAATTATTTCCAGACGGCTCTCTTCCAGATGTGCCTTTTTATCGTACGAGAAAAGGCTGTTTAGTTGTTGTGTGCGAAGTGAGATATCCATAACAATCGATTTTTTGATGCAAACAAACATTATTAAAACAATCCTTGCAAATAAATGGTTCCGACGAACTCCGGCTGGGACATAAACCGGAATGGCGGGGTGAAATTTTTATATGCGGGGTGAATGTTTCGGGATTTACTAGTACATTTGTTCTCCAAATAGGAGGCAAAAGATATGGGAATGCTCGGTCATAAAATACCCGGTTATATTTATGAAAAGTCGAACATCGTTCGCCTGATCCTGCTGACAGCGTTTTTCGCTTTGGTATTTATCAATATATATAAGCCGTTCAGTTCGTCGAACTGGTATCGGGTTTCAGAGTTTAAGTTTTTTGTTTTTTCCAGTCTGATTATTCTTACCGGTGTGCTGGTGGTGGTGATCAGCCGGATTGTGATGTATTATTGGGGCAGGAAACATGCCATTTCCGTAGGTGCATATTCGGTGTGGATTATTCTGGAGATATTTTTCATGTCTTTGTTTTATACGATCTACACTTTGGTACTGAATCCGGAGCGGGAGTATTTAAGCGTTTTCAAAGAGTCGGCTATCAACACAAGCCTGGTTCTGTTATTACCCTATTCGGTCTTACATTTCTATTTTTCCTATCAGGAGAAAGAACGGCAGTTGAGATTGCTGGAAGAGGATCGGGCAGAGGCGGCAAACAAACTTACGGTTTTCTCTTTTTATGACGAAAAGCATGAATTGCGGTTGTCGGTGAAACGGACGAATCTTTTGTATATAGAATCGGCGGATAATTATGTGTGTATCTGGTATCTCAACAAGGGAGTACTGACAAAGTTCATGCTGCGTAACTCTTTGAAATCCATAGAAGAGAGTCTGGCCGAAACGAATGTGCTGCGTTGCCATCGTTCATATATGGTTAATTTCGACCAGGTAAAGGTGATACGCCGTGAAAAAGACGGCATTTATCTGGAACTGGGAGTCGAGAAAGTCCCGGATATTCCAATATCAAAAACATATAGTGAAAAAGTGACACATTGGTTTATGACATATTCGTCGTAAATTATAGGGATAAAGTCTGGTCTCAGTATTGTGTTACGTTTGTGCGGATAAGAACAATATTCGTGCGAAAATACACAGGTTTGCTATTGTGTGAATGGTTTTATCTGTCAGTAGGACAGTGTATTATAGATATGGCTGAATAATCCAGTTCTGTGGCTAAGTATAATATTCTTAACAACAACAATCGTGTTTATTACCGTAGCATATCGTATCTGGCTGATTTCACGGTTGAACCCGGCGGAAGTTATTAAATCAGAGTAAAGATTAACAATAAGTTTTCTCTTATAAGCGGAAGAGGATCCGCTGGAAATAGTGTAGTGTTTTTTGTCGAATGAAAGACTGAGCAATTGATATTGCAGTGAATAAAATATCTCTATCTTTGTATAATTCATAATGTAATTGTGAATAAGCGGGGATACAAGAAGACTCTTTTATTTAGTTTCGTAAATAAGATGAAAAAGCTACTGATATTGTTGTGTTTTTTATTCATTCACCAAGTTATTTATCCAGTTTATTTTAAGCATCTTGGTATGAGTGACGGATTATCGCAGGTCTCTGTTATGTCTATTTATCAGGACCAACTGGGACGGATGTGGTTCGGTACGCGTGAAGGGCTCAGTGTGTATGACGGAGAACGAATGCGGGTATACAAGGGATGGGAGAATCCGGACCAGGAGAGTTCTATAAATGTTTTGTTAGGACATGAATGTGACCATCTGGTCGGTAACCGGCAGGGAGATATTTTTTTCAGAACATGTGATTCTTTGGTGAGGTATGATATCCGGGAAGAAAAGTTCCATGTGATTGGGAAATATAAGGCAAAAACGGTTACGTCCTCAAATGGTGATATATGGACGGGATATGATGGCATGATTTGCCGTTATGATGAAAAAGGAGATAGTTTATTGCTTTATACAGAGGAAGATATACCGGATATTTCCAGTTTGCTGGTCTCTGGAAATAAAATTTGGGTTGGAACGTATGAAGGATTATATGTGATTGAAAAAGGAGAAAAAGCACGTTGTCTGGTTGACGGACCGGAATTTTACCGTTTATTTGAAAGTTCTTCAGGTGAAGTATGGGCCGGTTGCCGTACCGGAGGACTGTATAGGATAATGCCGGATGAGAAGGTCATTTGGTATTCGGATTCTAATGCGGAACCTTACCATATAGAAAGCAATCAGATACGGAGTTTTGCAGAGGATAGATTTGGGAACATCTGGTTCGGAACCTTTTTAGGATTACATAAATATAATCCGTATACAGATAAATTTACTGTGTACCGACAGGACCATCTACCGGGTAGTCTGTCTCATTCTTCCGTATTTTCTGTTTATATAGATACGCAGGCAACAATATGGGTAGGAACCTATTATGGAGGTGCGAACTATTTTAATCCAGAGAAGGAAATTTTTGCTCATTATACGGATAATCCTTTTCGGAAAGAATGTTTGAATTATTCTTTTGTCGGCCATTTGGCTGAGGATAAGAATGGTAATATCTGGATATGTACCGAAGGAGGCGGGTTGAACTTTATGGACCGTAAAACGCGTACATTCAAATATTTTACTGCGGGACCTTCTAATTCAGTCTTACAGAATAATCTGAAATGTATTGCGTATGACGAAAAACGGGATCAGTTATATATTGGTACGCATCATGGAGGACTGACCCGGTTTGATATAAAAACCGGTATTTTTCATAATTACCTGGATGATTATGAGGAAGAAGATGTGAAACCGGATGGTATTATCTTTCACACGATGATTCATAATGATAAGTTATATGTGAGTGCAATGAACGGGACTTTTGTTATGGATCTTGATACGGGTGAGTTTAAATGGCTATGTAGAAATGCACAGAATTTTACGATTGATAAGGAAGAAAATATATGGATTATGATCGGAACTTCCCTTATCAGGATTAAACTGACTGATACTGATAATCAGAAAAAATATTTTCTGCCTCAATACGGTATCCGATTTGAACCTAAACGGATTATTACGACCAATAACGGAGATATTTATTTCGTAGTTTTGGGAGGAGGTTTATACCGGTATGATAAGCCGTCCGACTCCTTTATTCATTACTCACAGGGAAGCGGGCATTTGTTAAGTAATTACTGTTATAATGTTGCGGAAACAAATTCGGGAGAATTACTGGTTACCAGTGATAAAGGTATTACTTTTTTGAATCCTTCCAATGAGAATACCCGGTTTGTGACATTGGGAGCAAATTTGCCTATCACTTCAATTGCGGATGGATGTGGTATTTTGGTTTGCAGGAATAATGAACTGTTTGTCGGAGGAAATGACGGGCTTGCCTCTTTCTTCCGGGAAGATTTGGATCAAAAGGAAAAGAATTATTCTTTATATTTCTCGGAGTTGTATATCCATAATAAAAGAATATATCCGGGGGCTGTTTCGGGGGGGATTTTGAAAGAGTCTTTTCCTTTTAATAAGTCGATTCACCTGAATAATAAACAAAACAATCTGATCATAAATTTTGCAACTACTAATTATATTGATATTCAGAAGAATAATGAATATCAATATAAACTGGTCGGTTTTGATGAAGATTGGGTATCCTCTTTTTCCTCCAGTATTTATTATACGAATCTGGATCCCGGGAAATATAAATTGTTGGTCCGTGAAAAGATTTTACCGCAGCACTTGATGAACCGACGTGAAATTTCTTTGAACATCCAGATTGCACAACCTTGGTATAATACGGCCTGGGCATGGATTCTGTATACCCTGACTACCATTATAATTGTTTATCTGACAATTCGTACGATAAATGCCAGGAGAAGATTAGCTCTTTCTCTTGAGAAAGAAAGAGAAGAGAAAGAGCGGAATGAAGAACTTAATCAGGCCAAATTACGTTTTTTTACTAACATCAGCCATGAGTTCCGCACTCCGCTGACGCTTATTTTCAGTCAGGTGGATATGTTGCTCCAGAGTTCATCACTTCCTCCTACCTTATATAATAGGATTGTTAAGATTAGTAAGAATGCTACCCGCATGAGGAATATGATTTCCGAATTGTTGGAATTCAGAAAACTCGAGCAGAATTATGTTTCGTTGCGTGTCTGTGAACAAAATCTGGTTCCTTTTTTGAAGGATATTTATCTTTCGTATTGTGAATTGGCTGCCCAACGAACGATTACCTTTAATCTTTATCATGAAGAAGATGATATTCTGCTGTGGTTTGATTCCAATCAACTGCAAAAGGTCTTTTATAATCTTTTGTCCAATGCTTTCAAATATACTAAACCGGGAGGTGTGGTAGATTTGTATATTTCTCCGGATGAGAATAATGTTCATATAAAAGTGATTGATACGGGTATCGGACTATCGTCTGGTGATGTGTCACGTATTTTTGACCGTTTTTATCAGGCGGAAAACGGGAAACAACTGTCTGAGGCCAATCCGGGAACCGGACTAGGGCTGGCATTGAGTAAGAACATTGTCAACCTTCATCATGGAGAGATTACGGTACAAAGCCAGTTGGGATATGGTACAATTTTTACGATCACTTTATTAAAAGGTAAAGCCCATTTTGAGAATGATGAAAATGCCATTCTTCTGGAAGTTCCGGAAGAGCCTATGATCAAACGGGGATCGTTGCCGGATTCCGTTTTACCGGAAGAATATAAAGAGATGGACACAACTTTTCCGGATCTGAAGGTCGGTTCTTATAAGATATTGATAGTGGAAGATAATGAGGAGTTGCTACAAATATTAAATACCTTGTTTACTCCTTTTTATCAGGTGATATTAGCTGGAAATGGAGAAGAAGGTTTACGAAAGACTATTGAGGAAAAACCGGATTTGGTGGTCAGTGATGTTATGATGCCTCTGATGAGTGGCATGGAAATGTGTATGAAAATTAAGAATAATATTGATCTTTGCCATATTCCTGTCGTTTTGTTGACAGCCCTCGATTCTGTTGAGTATAATATTGAAGGATTCCAGCAGGGAGCGGATGATTATGTGAGTAAGCCTTTCCATGCAAGAGTTTTACTGATGCGTTGTAATAATTTAATTCGTAATCGTTTATTGTTGAAATCCAGATTGACTCAGCAAGGTGATTTTGATGTACAGTTGCTGGCTTCTACTTCGCTGGACCAGAAATTACTGAATCGTATTGTAGAAATTATAGATGAACATATGGGTGACCAGGATTTCGATGTGAATATACTTGCCCGTGAATTGAATATGGGACGTAGTTCCTTTTTTGCAAAAATGAAAAATCTTACAGGTATGACGCCGAGTGAATTTATACAAAATCAGCGTATTAAACGTGCAGCGGTTCTGCTACAGGAACGGCCGGATATGTTGGTGAGTGAAATATCGGATCAACTGGGATTTGTTTCTACCATATATTTTAGTCGTTGTTTTAAGACAAAATTCGGGGTTTCGCCGGCTCAATTTCGGAAAAAAGAAAAGTGAAATAGCTAATCATTTATAATCAAATAGTTAAATCTTCTATTTGGACTGTGTGTATATAAAAAACGGACGCTATGTATAGGTCTTTTTTTGTGTATCCGGTTATTTTTGCCTCAGAGTTTATCTGAATTTATTAATCTAAATCTACCTATTTATGACGAATGATTTGAACATTCCTTCTTTTAGGAAAACAATGTTTGCAGGAATGGCCACACTATTCTTGTCCGTGGGAATAGTCCAAGCCAATCCGGTTAGTGCCGGGGAAGGTATAACGGAAAAGTTGCTATTATCCCAACAAGCGAAAGTGACTGTTACGGGAACAGTAAAAGATGCACAGGGACCGGTAATCGGAGCAAATGTAGTAGAAAAAGGAACTACTAACGGAACGGTCACTGATATGGAAGGACGTTTTTCTTTGCAGGTGTCTCCTGGTGCAGTATTGACGGTTTCTTATATCGGTTATATAGAACAAAGTATACCGGTAAATGGAAAAAACTCTTTTATGATCCAATTAAAAGAAGATTCACAAGCCCTGGATGAAGTTGTGGTTGTGGGATATGGAACACAGAAAAAAGTGAATATGACAGGAGCTGTATCATCTGTTGATATGAGTAAGATGGTAGATAGCCGTCCTATTACTTCATTGTCAGCAGGACTTTCGGGTATGGCTGCCGGTGTATCTGTGACACAAGGTAGTGGAGGACGGCCTGGCAATGATGGAGCAACTATACGAGTACGCGGACAAGGTACTTTGAATAATTCTGATCCATTAGTTGTTATTGATGGGGTTCCGGGAAGTATGAACGATATTAATCCGCAGGATGTGGAAAGTATTTCTGTGCTGAAAGATGCTGCTTCGTCTGCAATTTATGGTTCACGTGCTGCTAATGGTGTTATCCTGATCACAACCCGTAAAGGTAAAACAGGCGGTTCCAGAATTTCTTATAACGGTTATGTAACTATGCAACAAGTCGCTCATCGTATGGATCTTGTGACCAACTATGCAGATTATATGGAATTGTTTAATGAAGGAGAAAGAAACAGTAATCTGCCGGCACCGTTCAGCCAGGAAAAAATAGACGAGTGGCGTGCTGCCGGGAATAGTGATCCTGTAAAATATCCGAATTCGGATTGGCAAGATGCTGCATTCAAAACAGGATGGTTGCAAAATCATACCATATCCATTACCGGAGGTTCTGATAAAATTCATTATTTCATATCCGGAAATTATCTGAAGAATCCGGGAATTATGGAAAATTCCGGTTATGACCGTTATAGTGCCCGTGTGAACCTGGATGCAGAAGTTAAAGAATGGTTTACGATTGGAGTTAATGCCTATGGTTATCGTGGAAAAGAAGATTTGGGATTGATCCAGACGGAAGGTACAGGCAGTTTATTTTATACACATTTGCAGGCGACGACTCCCGGGATGTGTTTCCAGGCACCAGACGGGCGGTATGGTGGTGTCAATAATCCGGAAGATGATGCCCAGTCTGGTACCAATAATATATTGCGTAAGTTAAACAGTACAAAGGGAAATCGGACAACAAATAAAATGGTATCGCGTTTTTATGCACAGATCAGACCTTTTAAAGGATTGACCATAGAAGGATCTTATACATATGATTTTCAAAATAGATACCGTTATGAACAGCCTGTGTTTCATGATGTATGGAATTTGTATAGTAATACTGTCCAGACTGCCGGAACAGGAAAGACAAAAGTGACCAATCACGACGAAAAATGGGTACGGAATCATATGGATGGAATTATTCGTTATGAAACAGATATAGACCGATTAAATATTCAGGCGACAATCGGAGGTAGCCAGGAAGCGTATCGTTATAATTGGTTCCAGGCCAGTAAGGAAGATTTGATCGCACCGGAAATGACGGAATTGAATGCTGCTACGGCAAATGCTACAGCGACAGGAAACTACTCTAACTGGGCTATGCATTCTTTCTTTGGAAGAGTAAACCTGAACTGGGATGAGAAATATTTGTTTGAAGCCAATCTTCGTATGGATAATTCTTCCCGGTTTGCTGCAGGAAAAAACAGAAGAGGTTTCTTCCCTTCTTTTTCTGCCGGTTGGCGTATGAGTGAAGAAGGATTTATGAAAGATATAGATCTTGTCAACCAGTTTAAAATACGTGCTTCTTATGGCTCATTGGGAAACAATTCGGTAGGTGATTATGATTATCAGATGTTTTATTCTGCCTCAAATTATACATTGAATAATTCCGTACAGATTGGGATGGCGCAGAGAGCCTTGTCTAATGCTGGTTTGACATGGGAGACGACCTATTTAACAAATGTGGGAATTGATTTCGGTGTTTCAAAATTGAGTGGTAATGTTGATTTCTTCGTAAAAAATACCAAGGGAATCCTGATTGATTTACCTGCTCCGTTAGTGCACGGGAATGCAACTGTCCCTAAATCAAATGCTGCCCAGGTCCGTAACAGAGGTCTTGAATTGAATCTGACGTGGACTGATCGTATCGGGCAAGTAGATTACTTTGTGGGAGGGAATGTATCATACGTAAAAAACGAAGTAACTAAATTTAAAGGTGATGAACCGTCTATTAGCGGGACCAATATGATATTGGAAGGACAACCAATCAATATTCAGTATGTCCTTTCCGTAGATCGTATTATTCAGACAGAAGAGGATCTGGCATTGGTCCGGGCCATGGAAGAGAAAAATCCGGATGCTTTTTCCCAGTATAAAAAACCGGAGATGGGCGATTTCCTTTATAAAGATATTGATGGTGACGGGTGTATTACGGATAAAGATCGTATCATGGTTGGTAATGGGACCAACCCTACTGTCACTTTTGGCTTCAATTTCGGAGCAAGTTGGAAAGGATTGGATTTCTCATGTATCCTTCAGGGGGCAACAGGACTGAAAGAGTACTGGAGCGGTCAGGATGGAGCTAGCTTTTGGCCTTTAGTTCGCCGGGGTAATCAGATTAATAAGACAATTGCTGACGGACGCTGGTATTCGGGGCGAACAGATGCTACTTATCCGCGTTTGTTGGATTACAGTGATGGACGTAACAGTGTAGCCAGCGACTTTTGGGTCCAGAACAGATCCTATGTAAGGGTAAAAAATATACAATTAGGATATACTATCCCGAAGCAGCTTTCCCAGAAACTATTGCTGGATAACCTTCGCTTCTATGTCAGTATAGATAACGCATTGACATTTACGGGATATAAAGGGCTTGACCCGGAAATATCTGGTACTAAGTATCCTACAATGAGATTAACAACATTTGGACTGAATCTTACCTTTTAAATATTTTGAAACATGAAAAAAATACTGATATATATTTCTATTTTATTGACATCTGCCACATTCAACGGATGTTATGATCTTAATACTTATCCCGGTGATAAAGTAAATGAGAACCTTTTCTACAAAACGGAAGAACATGCGAAACAAGGATTAATGGGGATTTATGGTATGTTGCGGGATAATCACGCCTACGGTTACCAGTTTTTATTCGATCACCTGGCTGATATTGCTTATGGATATGACTATTATATGATGTATTTGGGTACTTATTCTGATCGTTCAGCAGAAATTCAATCCAAATGGCAAACGATGTATGATGGGATTCAGAGAGCTAACAGCTACCTTCGGGTCATACCGACTATGGATGTTCTTACCGAGGAACAAAAAAATGAGTATATGGCTGAAGCCAGATTTTTGCGGGGAATGTTTTATTTTACTCTGTTGGACTTATACGGCGGTGTTCCTTATTATGATGAAACGACGAATCTGAATGTGGAATACGTTGGCTTGAAGAAACCCAGAAGCTCCGCGGAAGAGATCCGTGCACATATCATCAGTGACTTGAATGAGGCTGTCGTTTATCTTCCGGTCAGACATAATGATTCTGATTATGGTCGTGCGACGAAAGGGGCAGCCTATGCTTTGCGTGGAAAAGTCTATCTTTACAATAAAGAATGGCAGAATGCTATTGCGGATTTTGAAGAGATTGTCAATAACAAGTCTAACAACTATGGATATGGCCTTGACGCTGATTATGCTCATATATTTAAACTCTATAATGGAGATAAGAGTTCAGAGATGATCTTTTCCGTGCAGAATAAAAGTGGTGTCGGAACAGAGTATGGTATGGCTATGCAAGCATTGATGGGGACACGCAGTGCGTTTGGTAGTTGTTGGAACAATACTGTTCCTTCCACTCAATTGGCTGATATGTATGAGCTCAAAGATGGCCGTCCTTTCAGTTGGAATGATGTTTTTCCCGGATACAATGAAGCTACTCCGGATCAGCGTAAAGAATTGCTTAGTGTAGAGATGGATGCGTCCGGTGCTGTTATTGGATTGCGAGATGTAGATACAGCACAAATATTGAATGTATATAAAAGCAGGGACCCTCGCATGATGGCTACTTTGATTGTCCCTTATTCTATTTATAAAGGTTGTATCGGAAAGACGACCCCACGGGATATGTTGTTTGCAATGGACCACAATGTGCAAGGGAATGAAAATCAGGGAACCATACGGAACAATAAAGGCTGGATCTCTTATTTGTATCGTAAATTTGTAGTTGAATATGATCTTGGCGGAGCTATCAGTGACCGTTTGCACACTCCTTTTGAATTTCCTCTGATTCGTTATGCGGATGTATTGCTGATGTTGGCGGAAGCCTATAATGAAAATAACCAACTGGATAAAGCTGTTGCCGAATTCAACAAGGTAAGAGCCAGAGTAGATATGCCCGGATTAAATTCCGGTCCTGCATGGATGCTTGTTACATCCAAAGAGCAGATGGCTGAACGTATACGAAAAGAACGTGCTGTTGAGTTTGCGGGAGAAGGATTACGTTTCAGTGATTTGCGCCGTTGGGGATGGGAAATAGCAAGCAAGGCTATGAGTGAGGTAGATGCAATCAATATTTATGGTGAATTTATCTATACTCATAAATTTTCCGAACGGGATATGCTTTGGCCTATACCTGGTGTAGAGATAGAGCGCAACGAAGCGTTGAAGCAGAATCCGGGATGGTAAATCCGTCCAAAATGTAATTTCAATGTATCAATTTATGAGATTTATTAGTTTAGTGAGCTTATCATTCTTTTTGTTTTCTTCGGTGGTAAATAGCAAAGATGCATCGGCCCTTTTTCCTGAAAGGGTGTTGCAGCAGCATCCCAGGTTACTGTTTAGTAAGCAGGAAGAACAAAGAGTTCAGGCTTTAGCAGGTAGAGAACCTTTATTGGATAGCTTACGTTTCGGTTTGATGAAGGAAGCGGAACGGTTATTGAGTGTTCCATTACAGGAGGATCCGCGCACGAAGGTTAAACAGACGAAAGATATATTGCCGGTCAGTCGTGAACAGGTATACCGAATGGTCAACTTGTCTCTGGCTTACCGGCTCAGTGGAGATAAACGGTTTGCTGAGAAGGCGGAAAAGGAATTGGTTCATGTTTGTAATTATCAGGATTGGGATCCTGCTCATTATCTAGATGTTGCAGAAATGACGACTGCGGTTGCTATCGGATACGACTGGTTATATGATGTGCTGTCTCCTGTGACAAAACAATTGATTGTCAGTTCCATTAAAACGAAGGCTCTGGATCTTGTTGTCGAAGAGTATAAAACCGGTAACAGTGATTCTTGGGCCAAACGAGAGACGAACTGGAATGTGGTTTGTAATGCAGGGATGGTATTAGGGGCTTTAGCCATTGAGGAGTATTATCCTGAACTTACTCAACATATTATCGGTGAAGCTGTAAAGTATGTTCCTAATTGTCTGAAACATCTGGCACCGGATGGAGTTTGTTATGAAGGACCTGCCTATTGGGGATATACCAATATGTATCTTTCGCTCTTATTAAAGGCTTTGAATGATAATCTCGGACAGGATTTCGGACTTTCTGAAATGCAGGGTGTGGATAAAAGTGTTTTGTATTATATGCATAGCACAAGTCCTTCCGGCAAGATATTTAATTTTGCTAATTCCGGAAGTACGGCGCCGGCAGCAGAACCTATTTATTTCTATTTCAGTAAAGCATTCAATCAGCCGGAAGCTGCAGCGTTTTATAGGAAGATCCTTTCGGAAACAGTACAAAGCGAGAATTATTTCAGATTTTATTTTTTGTCTATTCCCTGGTATGATACAGCTTTTTCTGCTTCAAAAACCTTGCCGAAGTTAAACGTCTACAGAGGAATAAATGATATTGTTGTATTTAATGGAGACAGGAATGTATCCAACAGTATTTATCTGATCGCTAAAACCGGCGATCCGGATATGGCACATCAACAGTTGGATATCGGAACTTTCATTGTAGAAACAAACGGGATAAGGTGGACTGACGATCTGGGAACGGATAATTACAGTTTGCCCGGATTCTGGGATTATAAGCCGGACGGCCGGAGGTGGACTTATTTCAGAAATTCCAATTTTAGTCATAATACTCTGTCGATCGATAATCAATTGCAAAATTCAGCAGGGATAGGAGAGGTCAAAGATTGTGACGATAAAGCTGTCCACCCTTTTGTAACAATGGATATGAGTACGGTTTATCAGGAACAGAGCCGCTTTGTTTATCGGACTTTCTGTTTATTGGATGATACCCGGATAATGATTACGGACAGCGTAGGGTTAAAAAATGCGGAGCAATCGGTTCAATGGTCTGTGATTACTTCTGCCGATGTTGAGTGTAATGGAAATACGGCAATTTTACGAAAAGATGGTAAATCATTCTTTTTGAAGATTGAATCGCCGGTTAACGCTTCGTTTACAACAAAAAGGGCAAAAAGAGAGACGGAAAATGAAAAACCTATAGAAGGTTATACGGTTTTATCGGCTTCGGTCTCAGATAGCACCATACAGGTAATCAAAGTTTTATTATCAGGAGATTAGACATGTAATTACATCAAAAATAAATATATAAATATGGTAAAAATGAAGTATTTAATGGGTATGGCTTTCTGTGCTGCGTTGATTTCATGTAGTGAAGTGAAGAAGGAGTTTATTGAAGAAAATGTTGAGTTTGCCCATAAACAGATAGGTAATGAGATAAAACTTATTGAAGCAAGCGGTAAGTTTATGAATCCAACTACCTTGAATTCAGACGGCTCCGTTTATTACTGTAATCTGACCGACTGGCGAAGCGGTTTTTTTCCAGGTTCTATATGGTATTTGTATGAATTGACGGGAGATAAGACGTTGTTACCTATAGCCCGAAAGTATACAGAGGAAGTTAAGGATGCCAAAAACATTACATGGAATCATGACGTCGGTTTTATGATCTATTGCAGTTTCGGCAATGGATTACGTTTAACAGGAGATGAGGAGTATAAAAATGTGATTGTTGAGGCAGCCCGGTCTTTATCGACTCGTTTCCGGCCTGTGGCGGGTATCATTCAGTCCTGGAATGTTGACAGAGGATGGATTTCCGAACGTGGTTGGGAATGTCCTGTCATTATTGATAATATGATGAACCTTGAGTTATTATTTGCTGCAACAAAATTGTCCGGCGATTCGACATTCTATAAAATTGCTGTTTCCCATGTGGATCGTACCATAAAGGAACAGTATCGTCCGGATGGCAGCTGTTATCATGTGGTAGATTACAGTATGGAGAATGGTTCCGTTCGTTTCCGTCATACTGCACAGGGATATGCACATGAATCGGCATGGAGCCGTGGGCAAGCCTGGGGTATCTATGGTTTAACGCTTTGTTATCGTGAAACGGGAGACCGAAAATATCTGGACCAGGCGTTAAAATCAATCCATTTTATGTTTACTCATAAAAATACTCCTGATGATTTTATTTTTTACTGGGATATGGATGCTCCAAACATACCAAATGACTATCGGGATGCTTCGGCTGCGGCTTGTATCGCTTCTGCCTTATATGAGATAACAACGATGGGAGTCTCTGAACCGCAGACATATAAGGCATATGCTGACCGTATTATGGAGAGCTTGGCTTCTTCGGCATATCGTGCGGAATTGGGAAAGAATGGGAATTTTCTATTAATGCATTGTGTAGGAAGTATACCTCATAATGGTGAAATAGATGTTCCACTCAATTATGCTGATTATTATTTCTTGGAGGCATTAAAACGGAAAAGGGATATAGAGAAGTTGTATAATTCGTAACAGCACAAGACTCTTTTTGTATTGTATGGCACATAATCTTTGAATTAGCTCAAAGGATTATGTGCCTGTACAATTCATTCTGTAATTACCGAAAACTCACCGATCCCTGCCTGGGGCTGATTATCGACGATGCGGGTTGCTACAAACCGTATCTTGTTTCCTTTTACAGCCGGGAAACGGATTTCCTGTTCTATCGGATTATGTTTGATATTCGAGAATTCGCCTTCTGCAACTTTCTTGTTATTTACAAACAGCTGGTAATTTGAAATATGTCCTCCGGCATCACGTCCCTGGTTGGGTACATAGCGGAAGCCGGCGATCGGCATATCATTTGCCAACTGTATTTCGATTTCCTGTTTTCCTTTCGGTAAATAGAATGTCGTATATCCGTTGCCGTCCAACATCGCTATTGTTTTTTCGTCTTTTGGATAAATGACAGTGTAGTTGGATGCCGGAATATCCAGCTCTTTTACGGAAACCGGGCTGCTCTTGTCGAAAGTACGGTCGTATGAGATAGCCTTGATTGTTCCTTTTTGAGCAAAAACAAAAGGTTCGGTATAACGGGGGGGAATCTTTTATCGGTTTCGAGTTCTTTCTGGAATTCGTTAATTTCGCTGGCACCTATCGTTTGTGTAAAGCGAAAGGGAATTATTTCCAGACGGCTCTCTTTCAGATGCGCCTTTTTATCGTACGAGAAAAGGCTGTTCAGTTGTTGTGTGCGAAGTGAGATATCCATAACAATCGATTTTTTGATGCAAACAAACATTATTAAAACAATCCTTGCAAATAAATGGTTCCAATGAACTCCAACTGGGACATAAACCGGAATGGCGGGGTGAATGTTTCGGGATTTACTAGTACATTTGTTCTCCAAATAGGAGGCAAAAGATATGGGAATGCTCGGTCATAAAATACCCGGTTATATTTATGAAAAGTCGAACATCGTTCGCCTGATCCTGCTGACAGCGTTTTTCGCTTTGGTATTTATCAATATATATAAGCCGTTCAGTTCGTCGAACTGGTATCGGGTTTCAGAGTTTAAGTTTTTTGTTTTTTCCAGTCTGATTATTCTTACCGGTGTGCTGGTGGTGGTGATCAGCCGGATTGTGATGTATTATTGGGGCAGGAAACATGCCATTTCCGTAGGTGCATATTCGGTGTGGATTATTCTGGAGATATTTTTCATGTCTTTGTTTTATACGATCTACACTTTGGTACTGAATCCGGAGCGGGAGTATTTAAGCGTTTTCAAAGAGTCGGCTATCAACACAAGCCTGGTTCTGTTGTTGCCCTATTCGGTCTTACATTTCTATTTTTCCTATCAGGAGAAAGAACGGCAGTTGAGGTTACTGGAAGAGGATCGGGCAGAGGCGGCAAACAAACTTACGGTTTTCTCTTTTTATGACGAAAAGCATGAATTGCGGCTGTCGGTGAAACGGACGAATCTTTTGTATATAGAATCGGCGGATAATTATGTGTGTATCTGGTATCTCAATAAGGGAGTACTGACAAAGTTCATGTTGCGTAACTCTTTGAAATCCATAGAAGAGAGTCTGGCCGAAACGAATGTGCTACGTTGCCATCGTTCATATATGGTTAATTTCGACCAGGTAAAGGTGATACGCCGTGAAAAAGACGGCATTTATCTGGAACTGGGAGTCGAGAAAGTCCCGGATATTCCAATATCAAAAACATATAGTGAAAAAGTGACACATTGGTTTATGACATATTCGTCGTAAATTATAGGGATAAAGTATGGTCTCGAAGTATAAGTGATTGCATTGGACTAATTTGGTATTATGTATAATAAAAACCGGAGCTGGTATCACTACTAACTCCGGTCAAGTGTGTCTAGTAAGATTTTTTGGTTAACTTATATGTTTTATAAATAGTTCTTATCTATTAATCATCAACAGCAAGTCCTGTATAGCGATATCCGGAAACTTTATACCTCATGCCAGGTTCATCGTCGCTGAATGAGATATAATAGACAATACTGTCCGCCGGTGTTCCATGAGGTGTCGTAGCAGCTCCCAATAAGATTTTACCGCCGTCAATCGTCACATCACATTCATCGGCTTCATTGGGAGCAGCACCATTGGTCGCAAATGTCAACGCATTGACATCCGATTTAACCCGTATTTTATATTTCCAAAAGTTGCCTATATCGTCTACATACATTTCGGTAGGTGTGTTTGCTGCCGTGTTATAGGTATTCATAAGGATATGCCCTAATCCATAGCAATCTTCGGCAATGACATTACCTCCTTCATCTACCGCATCTACCGTCACTTTCCATTCACCGGCAAGTGCTTCGGTTGCTGTGTTGCCTATTTCGTCTTTTTCGCAACCTGCCAATACGAATACCAGCAGGGTAAATAGCCAAATAATATGTTTATTCATAATTTCTATCCGTTTATTTGTTCATTATTACATAGAATGTCATTTGTCCTGCATAGTCGATATACCAGGAAATCTGTCCTGTTTCCGGGTCATATTTCCCATCTTTCATGTTGTCTATAGAGTCACCCCAACCAGCAAGTAAACTGCTGAGCGGTTCGATCGTATTGTCTGCATTCAGTTTGAAATAGCCTTTCATGGCATAAGCTGCACCGTAAGCGGCTCCTTGGTCATACCAACCTCCCAGAAAATCGGATACGGCAAATATGCCAGGTGCTACCAAAGTGACAGATACACTGAAATCTCCTTTGAATAGAACTTGTTCACCATTCACCTTTCGATAACTGACGCTTGAATCCACCGTATAATCACCGGCAGCATCTGTTGTGACCTCCGGATCATAGACAATCACCGAGCGTTTTGCCGAACTGGAGAATCCATCCGCATTCGCAGCAGAATAAGACACGGAATATAGACCTATCTGATCTGCATTCACATCACTATTGACAGTTACCGAAGCGGTCACGTCTTCTTCTCCCTCCATGGCAATTACACCGGGATCAGAAAATGTACTGCCCACCGGTACTAGCATGGGATCATCACCATTCAGTTCGAAGTTCACATAATGGGTCACTTTAGTCAGACCTTCTGTTGTTTTCTCGCAGCCCCATAAACCGAAAAGACCGCAAAAAAGCAATAAACTATAAATTACTTTTTTCATAAATCTCTCTTTTAAATTAAATTATTTACCCCAAAACACCGGTGACGTATATCCCGGGAATGCCGGTGTGTTCTCATTACGGGAAGAAGAACTTTCTGCATACGGATAACGTTCCAGCAATTTATTTGTACCCACTTCGCCAAATACCTGAATCGGCGTGTACAGCGTACCGGGAACATATTTGGATGTATTGTATGATTCCTGATCGCCTTCGGTATAAAAGTCGCTACCTTTGGCTGTACCGAATGTGGGGTAATCCAAACGACGCATCTCACACCAGGCTTCGAACGGGTTGACACCGGAAAGGGCTACCCATTTTGCGATACCGATACTCTTCTTATAATTGGAAGCATCGAACGGATAACGGGCTACATAGTCGGCAGCTCCACTTACGTTAGCAGAAGCAAAAGAAGCCTCGATGGCGGCCGCATAATGAGTGGCGGCATCGGCCGCAGATCCGTATCGTGCATAATATTCAGCTTTGAAGAATTCAACTTCTGATACGGTGATCAGGTAAACCGGCATATCGAATGTGGCCACCGGACGACACCAATCCTGCAATTTGCTGGTAGACTTCGGATAGTTGGTTCCTGAAATACCACCGATATATTCACTGCTTTTGTTTTTTTGAAAGAAAGCAGCCAAACGAGGATCTTCATATTCGACAGCGCCTTCGCTGTTCTTTACTTGCATCGTACCGATGATCGCCAGGTTGGCAGCGATATTGGTTTGCGTAGATCCCCAGGTCGTAGCAAATTCTTCCGAATAGAACGGGTTCATCTGCCCAGGTTCGTTCTTCCAACATCCTTTATAAGAAACGTCGGCGGTAGGGAAGTTGTTTTCTGCTAATAAAGCAGCCACTTCTGATTGTACGTCTTTCACACCGGACATACGCATCAGCATCTTCAACTTCAATGCATTGGCGAACTGGATCCATTTGTCGGCCGTTGAAGACGGGAAAAGGAAGTTGGTGCATACAATATTCGATGCCGAAACCTTTTCCAATGCCTCATTGATTTCTGCAATCACTCCTTCATAAACCACCTGTCCTTCATCATATTTAGGAGTCGGGAAGTTTTCTAAATCCAGTGCTTCTGTATAAGGCACTTCGCCATAACAATCAACCAAAGCCTCGTAAACAAACGCGCGCAAAACCGTTCCTGCCAAATAGGTTCCCCAATCTTCCTGTTCTGCGGCCTTGGTTAGTAATGTCTTCAGGTTCTGTAATGCTTTTTGATTGAATTGTGTATAGGTTCCGCTACTGCGAGTAGCCGACATATTGAACTTTGAATAGTCCAAATAGTTGCTTGTTCCGAATAAGTGCGCGTATTGCTGGGCATGGAAACCTCCGGCGATGCGCAAAAAATTACCATAGCTTGAAGCCGTGTTCATTTCGATGGCAGGCATTAACATGGAAGTCTCAACGTTCTCCTCGGCTGGCGAATTGGGATCAGTGTTGATATCCAAATAGCTGTTGCAAGAAGTGAAGCTTACACCCAAAAGCAGTGCAGATGCCAATAATATTTTTTTCATATTTTATTTTCTCCTCATTTTAGAATTTAACACTCAGGTTGCATCCGAATATACGGCAAGACGGGTTGGTATACAGTTCACCGAATTGTGTTGCCAGGTCACCATAAGAAGACTGTGATACGGTTGTTGATTCCGGATCTACGTAGCGGTTATCTGATGCGGTCCAGGTAAATACATTATTACAAAATGCCGTAATGGCCAAATTACTCAATGACATCTTACGCACCCACTGTCTCGGGACATTCCAGGTCAGGCTGATGTTACGCAATTTAACGAATGAACGATCAAGCAAATAAGCTTCTCCACCATCTCCATATCCGTAATCATTGAAATAGGTTTGATAGCTGCCGTTGCCCAGATAAATCGGGGTGGTGTTTTCGGTATAATTGCCATCGCCATTATCAACAACTGAATTGGGGATAATGAACGGACGGCGGTCATTGTAAGTTGTAACTACACCGTTACCTGTAAATTGCATCAGGTTTTTCGTACGTGAGAACATATAACCACCGCTACGAATATCCAGAGCTGCGCTCAATGTGAAGTCTTTATAGGTAAAAGCAGTATTGATTCCGCCTGTCCAGTCATGATTCATGTTTTTGCCGGTATCTTCGACCGATGTACCTAAAACAGGATAACCGTTTGCGTCTACGATCGGCTTTCCATCTGCAGTTTTCTTAGGTAAGTAAGTATAGAACTGCCCCATCGGCTTACCTTCTTCGGCATACATATAAATCGCATCGTTACCGGCAGAGAAGTTATAGATGGAAACTTTTCCGCCTTCCAGGCTTTCAGGTAATGAAAGAACTTTGTTGTTGTTTTTTGAGAAGTTGAAACTCAAGTCCCAACGAAAATCTTTAATCTGTACCGGAGTGGTATTGATAACTAATTCGATACCTTTGTTACTGACTTCACCGAAGTTGGTTACCATATAGCTGAAACCTGTTGACGGATCGGTCGGAAGAGTGAAGATCTGGTCTTTCGTTTTGCGGTTGTAATAGGCTGCATCGATTCCAAAACGTCCGTTGAAGAATTGTAAGTTCATGCCGACTTCAAATTCAGATGTCATTTCCGGACGCAATGTGTTGCTACCTTTAGTATTAGAAGCTATAAAGGCATTCACTCCGTTCATCGGGAACTTGGATATGTCGCTGCCATAATAGCCATTTGCCGTACCTTGTATATAAGTCAGGCCTGTCTGATAAGGATCTGCATCGTTACCGGTCTTACCATATGCTAAACGAGCCTTTCCGAAAGTAAGAACTTCATTTTCCGGGATTAGACGGGTAAAGATCCAACTCAATGTGGCACCCGGATAGAAGAAACTGTTGTTGTCGATAGGTAATGTAGACGACCAGTCGTTACGAGCGGTTAAGTTCAGATAAATCATATCATCCCAACCAACGGTTACATCTCCGAAGAGACCTACCAAACGGCGTTTATTCTGACTTTCCGACAATGTTGTTTTTGTAGAACCGTTGCTCAGATCCCAGAATCCGGAATAGAAAGACAAGTCGTCGGTTTGACCGGTCATGCGCGTATATCCGCGTTCGTTCATGTTTACACCGGCATTTACGTTGACATCCAGCTTGTTATCCAGGAAACGTTTAGAATAATTAGCCAAGAAATCGTGATTCAATTCGTAATGACGGCCATATCGGGTATATACATGTCCGCTTTGGTTCATGTTGGAAGGAGCATATCCATAGTCTTCGTCAATCAGCGCGTCGTCCAGGTTAATTTGTGGAGTACCTACCTTACGGTCATAGTCCGTATAGTCGAAGCCCATACGATAGGAAAGTTTCAACTCTTTGATCGGGGTGACATCTACCTGTACTTTACCGTAAATCTGCTTCGAAGCCGTATGGTTGTAATTGTTTTCCAATGCCCAGTAGGGGTTTGTGATACCGTAAGGAGTAAAGTACGCCTCCGGTGTATTGAACGGTGAACTGGTATCTTTCATGTCTACGATAGAGATGTCGCGAGGTAACTCAAACACGCCGTCGATCACGGATGTACCTTGGAAACTGCCGACTGCATCCGTCTGGCTGCGTGCAAAATTAAGGGAAGAAGACACTTTCAGCCAGTTTGTCGCCTCATAGCCGCCACGGAAAGCTACCGTATTACGTTCGTACGTATCATAATCCTTCGGCATGATACCGTCATCTTTCGTAAAAGAATAAGACAGATAATAATCCATCTTTGTGTCGGCAGAAACACCACTCAAGGAAACCGTATGGTTCTGCGACCAACCCGGATCAAAGAAATCCTTTACATTATCTTTTTTTGCACTGTATTCATGAATCAATTGCTGATTATTCCAGATCGGGCCATACACCTGCATTGATCCATCGAGGCGAGGGCCCCAGGAGCCATTCTCAATATATGTCTGTGCACCGTTCCATCCCTGTCCGAACGAGTTCTGCATTTCTGGCAGAAAAGAGACCATACGAGCCTGTACATTACCGCTGTAGCTGATTGAGAAATTTCGTCCGTCGCCTTTCTTTCCTGATTTCGTGGTAATCACGATCACACCGTTAGCGGCACGGCTACCATAAAGGGCGGTTGCGGCTGCTCCTTTTAATACAGTCATCGAAGCGATATCTTCAGAAGCCACACTTGAAATACCTCCGGTTGATACGTTTTTGCCATCACCGGAAACCATATTATTCTGTAAAGGTACACCGTCAACTACATAAAGTGGTTGATTACTTCCGTTGATAGAACTGAAACCGCGGATTACAATGTTACTAACCGAACCCGGGTCAGAAGAGGTGGAACTAACCGATAATCCGGCAACCTTACCGGAGAGGGCATCGGCAACATTGGTCGTACGTGAGCTGATAATTTCATCGGCCTTAACGGTCGTTGCTGAATACCCCAGGGTCTTTTCAGAGCGGGTAATACCCATTGCCGTAACGACAACTTCATCCAAATTCTGGGTGTCTGATTGCAGGAGTACTTTAATAACAGGCTTTACAGCCACTTCCTGCATGTTCATGCCGACATACGAGATTTGCAAAATTTTGCCCTCGGGTGGTACATCCAAAGAGAAACGACCTTCGATATCCGTTACTGTACCAATCGTTGTTCCTTTAACAAGAACTGATGCTCCAATAATCGGTAGACCGTCATCTGCGGCGGTAACAGTACCTGTCACCTTCACATTTTGAGCTACTACTGTACACATGCAGATCACAAGGCACAGTAAAGTAAAAGTTAACTTTTTCATTTCACACACATTAAATTATATAATATAACTACAATTTTCACTAAGGTTAAATAAGCTATATCTGAGTCCTAGGGGAACTCTGTCCATTAGTCATAAGGAGGGTTTAATGAGCTTGTTCTGAATCTCGGCGTCATGCTCTTTTCTTGAATTTTAGCCTGTTGAGTATCAGGTGCTTTGTGGGTAGGGAAAAGTGAAATTTGCTATAACATGAGGATTCGATGTTAATTATCGTTTAAAAGGCGTGAAAAATAGCTTTCATTAGTTTGATTTCGGTGGTTCTTGCTGCTTAATGTTTAATGGAGCCGAATTTTTTATGATAAAAAAAGTTGCAGTTGTAATATTTTTGTATAACTTGCCAACGTTTTTTTCAATAACTAAAAAAACGACAGCAAGCACCAATAAGTTTATCGTCCTGAGTCTAAAATATTTTTATAAAACAGTTTCTGTTATAACTATAAAGATAGTCCAAATGGACAGAGTTCCCCTAGAACTAAGTAAATAAGATTGTATTTGTCAAAGAAAAGCTATCAGCGGAAACTTTGAACAACGAAACATAGAAAAGCATTAGCGAGGTTTCCTTTTGATATAGAAAACGCATACAGGGCATTAAAATGAAACTTTGATGATTCTTCCCGGTTGAACCGTCGGGGAAGATCAAGTCTGAATAAAATGTCATTGTGGTGTATATAAGAAAAGAGTGTCGAAACGTATATGTCCAACACTCCTTTTTATTTGAATCGTATTGATTTTGTAATACCGGTTTTATTCTGTAATTACCGAAAACTCACCGATCCCTGCCTGGGGCTGATTATCGACGATGCGGGTTGCTACAAACCGTATCTTGTTTCCTTTTACAGCCGGGAAACGGATTTCCTGTTCTATCGGATTATGTTTGATATTCGAGAATTCGCCTTCTGCAACTTTCTTGTTATTTACAAACAGCTGGTAATTTGAAATATGTCCTCCGGCATCACGTCCCTGGTTGGGTACATAGCGGAAGCCGGCAATCGGCATATCATTTGCCAACTGTATTTCGATTTCCTGTTTTCCTTTCGGTAAATAGAATGTCGTATATCCGTTGCCGTCGAACATTGCTATTGTTTTCTCGTCTTTTGGATAAATGACAGTGTAGTTGGATACCGGAATATCCAGCTCTTTTACGGAAACCGGACTGCTCTTGTCGAAGGTACGGTCGTACGAGATAGCCTTGATTGTTCCTTTTTGAGCAAAAGCAAAAGGTTCGGTATAACGGGGGGAATCTTTTGTCGGTTCCGAGCCGTCAGTCGTATAATGGAGTTCTGAGTTTTTATCTTCTACCCGGATAGAAACAACATCTTTGCGGTCACGTCTGATTTCCGGTTCGGTTAATAAGGCCGGTGCCAAGAAAGCCTCTACATTATTGATACATAGCGGGCCGCGTGCATCCAGGAAGTTGATGCGTATCTTGTCTGCATTGACAGTCTGGAAACGGACGATACGTTTGTAGCCGACAGTCGTCGTGGAATCGGCTGCTTCAACCGGTGTCCATTGCCCGTCTTTTTCTGTTTCGATGGTGAATGCTTTGACACGCTGTCCCAATGGGATATATTCCTGTATCATCAGGCGGTTTACATCCGTCGGTTTGCTGAAGGTGAAAGTAAGCGTAGCGTTTGTAACTCCGTCTTCTGTAGCCCAGTAAGAATCCCAATTGCCGTCATTCGTTTTGTCAGCCTTAAACTGGCCGCCGCGGGAATTGCTGGCTTTTACGGATGCTCCCTTTAATAAGTTGGTTTTTAAATCGTTCTGTATAGTTTGATACCATTCGACTGCACGGATAGAATCCGTCGGACTGATCTTTCCGTTTAATGCAACCGGAAAGTTTAGCAGGAAGTTTGCATTATGTCCGACACTCCGGTAATACAGATCGACTAAATGTGATAATGATTTTACCTGATGGTCTTCACGTGCGTGATAGAACCAACCCGGACGAATGGAAACGTCGCATTCGCCACCCAGCCATTCTTCACCGTCTTCCAGTCCCCACTGGCTCTGACGATAATGTATGCCATCTTTTTTAGTGAACATACTCCATTGAGTATCACCCGCCCAGCCTTCTTCATTGCCGATCCAGCGGATGGTCGGTTCGGTTCCTCCAAAAATCATGACGGAAGGATTATACTTTTTAATCGTGTCGACAGCCTGTTCATATTTATAATAGGTATTCGGGTCGATAGAACGCGTTTCATTTGCGCCACCGTACCAACCGTTGCCGCCGTTAGCTCCGTCAAACCAGTATTCGAACAACGGACCGTAATTGCAGACTAATTCATGTAATTGGGCATGGAACTTTTCTACATATCCCGGTTGTCCGTAATTCTCACTGTTACGATCCCAAGGGGAGAGATAAATACCGAATTTCAATCCGTGTTTGTGGCAGGCGTCGGAAAGCTCTTTTACCATATCACCTTTTCCGTCTTCCCAGGGAGAATTTTTAACGCTGTATTCTGTGGTTGTTGTTTGCCACAGGCAAAAACCGTCATGATGTTTGGCGGTGAGAATCACCCCTTTTAATCCGGCAGCCTGGATCGTACGAACCCATTGTTCGCAATCTAAATCTGTAGGATTGAAGGTGGAAGCAGGCGTGTTCCCGTATCCCCATTCCAGATCATTGAATGTGTTTAGACCGAAATGAACGAAGGCATATGTCTCCATTTTGTGCCATTCCACCTGCTCAGGCGTTGGAACAGGATAAACAGGATCAGGGGCGTTTACTTCTTTACAGGAGATTAAAGTAGTAAGTCCTAATCCGAGGAGGAAAAGATAATTTGCGCTTTTCATCGTTTGATTATGTTATTGTTGATGCTTCAAAGGTACAAAAAATATGATTTGTATAAGGATATTCTGTCTGTTTTGCTATTTTTAGTTATTGTATTACAGAACCGTGCTGGTTCTATAGAATACTTGCCGTATTTTATACAATATCATTTTTCTTATTGTCTAAAATACATCTAAAATCCATATATGTCTCTAATAATGTGGTCTATAAAAAATCTTTTATGTTTGTTTTATTCCAGATGAATTTATATATTTGAGCGTCTAATAACTATATTTTTATTATTAATACCATGAAAAGAAGAGATTTCTTAACAAACACAGCATTGCTGGGTGCCGGAATACCACTGGGTATGTCGTCGGCTGTAATGACTTCATGTACACAACAACAAAGTGCAGGAACGGCTGCGAAGAGTTATTCTCCGGAAGAATTGGGAATGTTCTCTTTCGTAGAGGTGGCACCTGATGGGAAACCCTTAAAAGCAGCTTTGGTGGGTTGTGGCGATCGTGGAACCGGGGCGGCTACACAATTCCTCAAATCAGGACCGAATGTGTCTATTATTGCTTTGGCTGATTTGTTCCCGGATAGAATGGCGACCTGCCGGAAAGTATTGTCTGAACAATTTAAAAATGAAGTGCCTGATGCCAATTGTTTCTTAGGCTTCGATGCTTATCAGAAGGTGTTGGCAATGAATGATATCGATGTAGTCCTGTTATGTACCCCTACACATTTCCGACCGGAGCAATTCAAAGCGGCGGTTGAGGCAGGTAAACATATTTTTATGGAAAAGCCTTGTGCTGTCGATCCGACCGGAATACGTACAGTAATTGCAGCAGCCAAAGTTGCAACATCTAAAGGGTTGACTGTTGTAACAGGTAATCAACGCCGTCATCGTAGAGATTATTGGGAGGCTTATGTGCAGGTAAAAAACGGATTGATCGGTGATGTCGTATCTTCTTCCGCTCATTGGGACCAGGGGGCATGGTGGAATAAGCGCAAACGTCCGGAATGGAGCGATATGGAATACTGTATTCGTAACTGGTTTAACATTAAATGGTTAAGTGGAGATCACCTGTTGGATCAGGCTATTCATAATATTGATGTGGTAACGTGGTTTATGGAAGACCGTCCTATCCGTGCTGTTGGTTTCGGTGGTCGTGCGCAGCGCCTGACGGGTGATATCTATGACTTTTTCAGTGTAGATTATTATTATAACAATAACAAACGCATGTTGGCGACTGCCCGCCAGATTGACGGTTGTGACGGAAATGTATCCGAGCAGGTATATGGAACCAAGGGGATGGCCTCTCTGAATGACCGGGGTGAAATTAAAATTGTGGATTATAATGGAAACACTCTTTGGGAATATGATTATCAGAATAAACCTGTAAAGAATCCATATGATCAGGAACATGTGCATTTTGTTGAATCAATCCGTCTGGATAAGAAAATAAATCAGGCAGAAGCATTGGCCTATTCTACTCAGGTTGCTATTCTGGGACGTGAGGCCGCTTACACCGGAAAACCTATTTCCTGGGATGAGATTATGGCTTCCACTCTTCGTTATGGTCCGGATGAATATAAAATGGGACCGTTACCTTTCTATAAAGAAGGAGAAGCACCGAAGCCGGGAAAAGCTCCGGATGCGCCTGTAATGTAATTAGTAATTTATGTTAGTGAAAACGCTCTGAATATTTTTTTAAGATATTCAGGGCGTTTGTCAGTTTTGGACAGATGCGCTTCTTATATCATAGGGCTCTTTTTTCCCCGGGTCTCCCTGCAAATCTCCCAATGTTATAACTATTCTTTCTGATGGAATAATTAATCGTTCAACAATCATTCTCTATTCATTAAACAGACGTTCTCTATTTATTCGACAACTGTCGAACGAATAGAGGATAAATATCAAACGATTAATTATTCCAAGCGAGAAACTAACTTTTCCAAAGCGAGGTTTCATTCATTTAAGATAAGCGAAAAGCCAGATGCATAATTTTCTCCTTCTTTGTGCGTACATTATATTACAGTGCCTGCCGTGAAAAAATAAATGAAAAATAGTTTGTAAAAAGTTTGGAGTGTATATAGTAATCGACTACTTTTGCACCCGCATTCGAGAGAGAACGGCGCACCAACATGATGAAAGAGGTAACCTGAGGAAAGGGGATGAGGTTAGAAGTTCTAAGCAAAATTCCAACCGCCACAGCGACTCAAAAAAAACTTTTCAATTTTTCTTCTGAAAAATTTGGCAGTTAAAAAAAAGTCCTTACCTTTGCAGCCGCAATCGAAAAGAAAGCGAAAGTTCTTTGAAAGATTTACATATCAACAAGTAGTACAAGTATTATAATTAATACCGTCAAAAACTTGAAAATAAAATAACGGATTCTGAGCATAGAGATATAAAAACAATTTAAACAACGAAGAGTTTGATCCTGGCTCAGGATGAACGCTAGCGACAGGCTTAACACATGCAAGTCGAGGGGCAGCACGGTGTAGCAATACATTGGTGGCGACCGGCGCACGGGTGAGTAACGCGTATGCAACCTACCTATCAGAGGGGAATAACCCGGCGAAAGTCGGACTAATACCGCATAAAACAGGGGTTCCACATGGAAATATTTGTTAAAGATTTATCGCTGATAGATGGGCATGCGTTCCATTAGATAGTTGGTGAGGTAACGGCTCACCAAGTCTACGATGGATAGGGGTTCTGAGAGGAAGGTCCCCCACACTGGTACTGAGACACGGACCAGACTCCTACGGGAGGCAGCAGTGAGGAATATTGGTCAATGGGCGAGAGCCTGAACCAGCCAAGTC